>JALNYP010000046.1 GCA_023229795.1 Syntrophobacterales bacterium | reverse complement strand
ACGTCATCGACGTAGGGCTGGACCGCCTCGCCGTTCCAGGTATGGTTGAGCTTCCGGGCGTGTCCGCCCAGGAAGTCTTTCTTCTCGACCAGGGACACCTTATAACCCTGGCCGGCCAAGCCCAGGGCGGCTTCCATGCCGGCCACCCCGCCGCCGATCACCAGACCGGCCTTAGTGACGGGCAGATCGAATTCGGTGAGGGGCGGCTGCAAGCTGACTGCGGCCACTGCCATACGCACCTGGTCTTTGGCCCGATGGGTGGCCTTCTCCGGTTCGTTCTGGTGCACCCAGGAGCCCTGGTCCCGGATATTGGCCATCTGGAACAGATACTTGTTGAGGCCGGCTTCCTTGATGGTCTCCTGGAAGGTGGGTTCATGGGTGCGGGGCGTACAGGAGGCCACCACCACCCGGTTCAGGTTGTGCTCCTTGATGCGCTGCTTGATCAATTCCTGGGTATCCTGGGAGCAGGCGAACAGGCTGTTTTCCACGTATTCCACGTAAGGGAGCGTCTTGGCGTAATCCCGCACCCCCTCCACATCGATGATGCTGGCGATATTGATGCCGCAGTGACAGACGAAGACGCCGATGCGGGGCACTTCCTGGGAAACGTCCCGTTCCTCGAAGACGGGTTTCTTCTTGGCCAGGGTGTAACGGGCGGGGGCCAGCAACTCACTGGCCGCCGAGGCCGCGGCCGAAGCCTCCATGACCGATTGCGGGATGTCTTTGGGGCCCTGCAGGGCGCCGCACACGAACACTCCCGGTTTGCTGGTGGACACCGGCGTAAACGAGGACGTAGCCGCGAACCGGTCGGCGTTGAGCTCCACCCCGAGGGTCTTGCTCAGTTCCATGACCTCCGGGGCCACTTCCATGCCCGTGGACAGGACCAGCATGTCGAAGACTTCGTCCTTCAGGTTACCGTCTTCATCCAGATAGCGGATAGCCACATCATCGGAATCGGGCACTGCGTCCACGGAATGCACCCGGGAACGGATAAAGCGGACGCCGAACTCATCTTTGGCCCGCCCGTAATATTTCTCGAACTCTTTGCCGTGGGTGCGCATATCCATAAAGAAAATCGCGGCATCCAGGGGCTCTTTGCTGTGTTCTTTGGCGATCACCGCTTCCTTGATCGCGTACATGCAGCAGACGTTGGAGCAGTAGCTGTGGTCGCAGTGGTTCAAGTCCCGGGACCCGACGCACTGGAGCCAGGCAATGCGCGTGGGCTCCTTATGGTCCGAGGGGCGCACCAGGTGGCCGGAGAAGGGACCCGCCGCGGCCAAAATCCGCTCAAACTCCATGCCGGTAACGACATTGGGCAATTTGGCATAATGATAGGCGCCGTATCGGGTGGGATCGTAGGGCTTAAAGCCCGCGGCCACGATGACCGCGCCCACCGCGACGTCCTTCTCCACGTCCACCTGGGAGAAATCCACCGCGCCGGTGGGGCAGAACTTCTCGCAGGCCTTGCACTTGCCGCCTTTCTTAAAGAAGAGGCAGACGTCTTTATCGATGGCATACTTGGGGGGTATGGCCTGGGCATAAGCCAAGTATGCGGCCTTGCGCTTGGCCAGGCCCACGTTGTATTCATCAGGCACCTTCTTCGGGCACTTCTGGGCGCAGAGACCACAGGAAATGCACTTGGCCATATCGATATAACGCGCTTGCTGCTTCACCTTGACCGAAAAATTGCCGGGCTCGCCGCTGATGCCGAGAACTTGAGCGGGAGCCATGACTTCGATGTTAATGTGCCGGCCGACCTCGACCAGCTTGGGCGAGATAATTCACATTGCGCAGTCATTGGTGGGGAAGGTCTTATCGAGCTGCGACATGACCCCGCCAATGGCTGGTTTGGCCTCCACCATGTGAACAAAGTATCCGGCGTTGGCCAGATCCAAAGCGGCCTGCATTCCGGCGATACCGCCGCCGACCACCATCACGGCGCCCAGCGGGTTATTCACCTGTTTGTTTGCACTCATCATCGCTCCACCTGTAATTTCTGGTTTATATACTCAATTTAGCCAAGTTTTGTGACAAAATCAACAAAATAGACCAATCCATTCTCTGAACAGCTATTGTGCTTTATAGAACAAGCGGCTTAGCCCAGTCAAGGAAAAATCCAATTTTTTCCTGCCCTCCAGACCTGCCTTGACTTCCCTTTTTCCAACTCTTACCGTTAGCCTATAATAAAGGAGCACTTCCTCATTTTAAAAAGGGAGGATGGCGGCAATTTAATTTCGGTTGACCGGCCTGGCGCCGGCCCTGGCGTTGCTCATACTCTTGGTCGGCAGCGCCTCGGCAGAAATTCTCCGGTGCCTTTCTCAGCAGGAACTCAAAGGAGAACAAACGGTGGCCTCTGGCGGGACAAATCGCGCCTCCTGACGCGGCATCTTGTTATTCAGGCGGGTTGAATATATAATTTAACAAAGGGAGGCCTCTTGAAGAGGTCTTACTAAAGCCCTCTCCATTAGGGTATAAAAAGCAACCATAGATTTTTTTTTCAGGCCGATTAATTAAGTTGACTTTTTGGCTTGTGCGCATATATTATGGCCTGGAAAGGAGTTTGGTGGCTTTTTCTCAGTTACTCCAATGGGGGGGGAGAGAAGCCGGGTATCAACCTTTAGCCGAAAGGAGGAAGGAGTATGCGGTCTAAATTAGTGGTCGGGTTGCTGGTGGCAGTCGTAGCTGTATTTTTCGTCTGTTCCGTCGCCACAGCTCAGAAAGCTGGAAGCGCCAAACTGCTGTGCGTTTCCAAGAAAGAGCTGAAGGGGAATGAGACGGTAGCTTCATGTCTGGCCAAAGGCGAGCGGTTTGCCATTGTTGATCCCTATGGCATGGTCCGCATTTTAACCCCGGAAGAAGTAGAGCTGACCAAGGCTTTCAATCCCAAGGCCTTCGAGACCCGGGCTTTTGGAATGAACTATATTCAGTTGGCTCCCCCGCTTCCGGCCATGCCTTCTCTGACCAAGGAAGCTCCGTAAGTTTTCCGGTTAGCCTAACCCAGTTTGCAGAGGCCCCCAAAGTCCGCTTTGGGGGCTTTCTCGTTACATCCGAGGTTTTCTCATGCTGACCATCGATGATCTTTGGGTCAATATAGACGATAAAGAAGTGCTCAAGGGCCTCAATCTGGCGGTGCCCGCCGGCGAGACTCACATCCTCTTCGGCCGAAACGGTTCCGGCAAATCCACCCTGCTCATGACCATCATGGGTTTTGAGCGCTATCAGGTGAAACAGGGGCGGATCACCTTCCGGGGGCAGGATATTACCCAGATGCCGACCTTTGAACGGGCCCGCCTGGGCCTGGGTCTCTCCTTCCAGCGCCCGCCCACCATCCGGGGCGTCAAGACCGCGGACATCCTCCGGGTCTGCTCCCGAGGCGCCATCGCCCCCGAGGTTCTGGCTGCGGCCTACAATTTTACCGCCTTCCTGGACCGGGAGGTCAATTACGGCTTTTCCGGCGGCGAACTCAAGCGCTCGGAACTCCTTCAACTCCTGGCCCAGAATCCCCACATGGTGTTGCTGGATGAACCGGAATCCGGCGTGGACCTGGAAAACCTCCAGGTGGTGGGCGAAATCATCGCCAAATTGCTTCAGAAAGAGCGCCGCCGCCAACACCGCGACAAATCCGGGCTCATCATCACTCATACCGGCTTCATCATGGATTACGTCAACGCCGACCGCGCTTATATCCTGGGCGACGGCCGCCTCTGCTGCCAGGGCAACCCCCGGGAATTGCTGCAGGATATCAAGAATTTCGGTTACGAGGAATGTGCCAAATGTCGGAGATAAAAGAGCGGGCCGAGCAGAGTCGGCAGAAAAAGGCGGCCTTTGGGCCTGATCTCAACCTGGATGACTTTTCCCGCCAGGGCGGCGCCTGGGCCTACGACCCCGATTACCGCCAGTTTTCCCCTGAGGAGCGCAGCCGCCTGCTCACCGCGGGCATCGAGCTCACCGACGAGGACCACGCCGGCACCTTTCTCCAGGCCGACAAGGCCATCGTCCACTGCCAGACCCGCCAGCCCGGCGTGGAAGTCCTGCCCATCACCAAGGCCGTGCAAACTCATGCTTGGGTCAAGGACCTGCTTTGGGGCCTGGTGCCGGTGGACGCCGACAAATACACCGCCAGCACCGAGTTGGATCTGGACAACGGCTATTTCATCCGGGCCCTGCCAGGCGCCAAGATCGAGCAGCCGGTGGAATCCTGCCTCTATCTCCGCACCGACCGCTTTGCCCAACACGTCCACAACCTGGTGGTCGTCGAAGAAGGGGCCCAACTCCACATCATCACCGGCTGCGCCACCCACCCCGGGGTGGTCTCCGGCCTCCATATCGGGGTCTCGGAATTCTACGTGAAGAAAGGCGGCCACCTGACCTTCACCATGGTCCACAACTGGGGGAAAGAGGTCCACGTGCGGCCCCGTACCGCGGTCATGGTGGAGGAAGGCGGCACTTACATCTCCAATTATATCCTGCTGCGGCCGGTAAAGTCGGTGCAGATGTATCCCACCGTCACCCTGAACGGCGAAGGCGCCGTGGCGCGTCTCCAGTCCATCCTCGTGGCCCATCCCGGCTGCGAGTTGGACGTGGGGGGCCGGGTAATCCTCAAGGCGCCCCGGACCCGGGCCGAAATCATCGCCCGCACCCTGGCCATCGGCGGCACCAGCATCGCCCGGGGCCATCTCGTGGGTCTGGCGCCCCAAATCAAGGCTCACCTGGAGTGCCGGGGCCTCATCCTGGGCAACGGCGTGGTCTACGCCATCCCTGAACTGGAAGGCCGGGTCGCCGGGGTGGACATGTCGCACGAAGCCGCGGTGGGCAAGATCGCGGCCGAGGAAGTGGAATATCTCATGGCCCGGGGCCTGGACGAAGACGAGGCAGTCTCCACCATCGTGCGCGGTTTCCTCAACGTCAAGGTTGAGGGCCTGCCTCCGGCCCTGGAGCAGGAAATGGAGCAGGCCATCCAGGAGTCGGGCAAAGGCCTGTAGGGTTGTAAGGGAAGTGAGTAAGGGGAGGGGTGAGGGCAATTTCGAAAAGCCCAAGGCCTCTTTCATAAGTAAAAGCTGTGAGGAGAACATGGTCCAACCGAGCGAATCCGACGATACCCGCCGCGCCTTTTTGCGCCAGGGCGGCCTGATCCTTGGCGCTGCGGCGCTTTTGAGCCCCGCGGCTTTCCTGGGCTGCGCCGGAAAACCGGCCGGCGCGGCAATCTCCGCCCCCGAGGACCTCATGGAGGAGCACGGGGTGCTGCGCCGCCTCCTCTTGATTTACGATGAGATGGCCCGGCGGCTGCAGTGCTGCAAGGAGTTGGCTCCGGAGTCGTTGACCCAGGCCGCCACCCTGATGCACGGGTTCATTCAGGAACACCACGAAAAGCTGGAAGAAGAACACGTCTTCCCTATCTTCGAGAAGTCCGGCCAGCACCTGGCCCTGGTCAAGATCCTCCGGGGCCAGCATGAGGCGGGGCGCCGGATCACCACCTACCTCCTCCATCAAGCCGGCTCTTCCGAGTCCCGGAACTTTGTCCGCCGGGCCCAACTGGAGGCCTACCTGCACCTCTTCACCCGCATGTACCGGGCCCACGCCGCCCAGGAGGACACGGTCCTGTTTCCGGCCCTCCGATCGGTGTTGTCCCCGGCGGAATATCTGGCCTTGGGCCGGACCTTCGCCGACCGGGAACAGGCCCGCTTCGGCGCCCACGGTTATGAGCCCCTGTTGGTGCCCGTGGCGGAACTGGAAAAGTCCCTGGGCCTCAACGACCTGGAGGAGTTTACCCCCAAGCTCTAGAGACAGCCGCCTCTCGCACAGATGAAAATAATTAAGGCGGACCCGCCGGCCCGCCCCGATATTTTTCAGCCCTTCCTTGCGCCCACCAATCGTGATAACTGCCTTGCCCCCTAAAAGTTACTTTGACGACAAGTGTCTTGAACTATCAGCCGCGGCAAGGCCGGCTGACCGGGCCCGCCTTCTCCAGGCCGCCAGCACCAGGAGGCCGGAGGCGAACAGGAGCAGCGACCCCGGCAGGGGAACCCGGGCCAGGGCCTCGACTTCATCGATATACCAGGCGTTACTGCCGAAGTAGTTCTGAAGATACCACTGACCATTACTCTCACTAACCGCGTAAAAATACTCGCCCGTCTGACGATCATCCGAATCAGTCACGTAAATGCCGTTATATTGGCGGCCAGCAGGACCATCGGTATATTCATACCCCCAGCACGTGAGCGCGTGCCCGTACAATCCGCCGCTGGGATTAGGTCTGTAGATCCCCAGGGTCACACCGTAGCCGGAATGGAGAAAGTTTTCTACATCGGAAAGCAAATTGGCACTCATCCCCCGGTAATAGACATCGTCAAAATTCGCGCCGGGCCAAAAATTCCCACCCGCGACATCGACCTGGGACCATTTGGACCAGATCGGCCCCGAGGGCGGCAAAGACCCATCGAACCACCAATTCCACCCCAAATACGGCAGGCTCCCCTGGTTAGTCCAATGGGCGACAAAGTACTGAAATACCAGAGTTTCATTATTTAAGGCCGCGGTATCCCAGCGGGTCCAATCCAGAATATTCGAGGCTGCGGCTGCCCAGCACATTAACGTGTCATTTTCCCAGCTTTTGTTAGCGTCGTGCCAGGTGCCGCCCCATTGATCATAGACAAAGTAGGTAGAAGCCCCGGCGGGGCCGCTGCTCGCTGCCGAAAGGACTACGGCGAGTAAGAGTAAGGCGAGCTTTCGTCTCATCTTCTTGCTCCTGATATCGGGATAATACGGGCGCCCCGGGTACGCGGCACGGTTTATCGGTCAGGACAGGAAAATATCGTTCCAAAGACCAGGCGGCCACTGGTGCTACCATAAGTGAAACGCTGCACCTTTGCAATAAGGAAAATCCTGATTTGGGAGTTCATTTTTGGTAAACCTGCGAGAATTATGCTGGTGAGCCTCAGAGAAGCGAATTTATCGATTGAGCCCGCTCATAGCTTATCTGCGAAGCTAGACAATCAAAGGAGCTGAGAGATAATCGACCATGAATTTTATAAAGAACCGACTGGCATCAGGATCGAGGCGCACCTATCTTGGAATTATCCATAAGAGAAGACCTGCCCGGAAACAGAGGCCTCTTCATCTTCGGGAATACCACAAGGAGGCTGGTCATGAACAACCCGATTAACCAACGGGAGTCCCGCCGGCGCTTCATCAAGAGCGGGGCGCTCTTGGGCGCCGCTGCCCTCCTGGGACCCGCGCGGGTGCTGGCCGCGGAACAGGGTGAAACTAAAACCGCAGAGGTTACCCCTACGGAGGATTTGATGAAGGAACACGGGGTCCTCCGCCGCCTGCTGCTCATTTACGATGACATGGGGACCCGTCTTAAAGAGGGCCGGGAGGCTCCCGCGGAGGTTCTCAAGGAAGCTATCGGCCTCATCCGCCGTTTCGTGGAGTATTATCACGAAAAGGACGAAGAAGAGTATCTGTTCACCCGGTTCAATAAAGCCGGTAAGCTGGTCGACCTGGTACAAGTGCTCTACGCCCAGCACCAGGCGGGCCGTCAGGTCACCACTCGCATCGAGGAAAAGCTAATCCCGGCCCGGTTTAGCCAGGCCGCAGAGCGCGCCCAGTTGGCCGCCTACCTGCGCGCCTACACCCGCATGTACCGCGCCCACGCGGCCCGGGAAGACACGGTGCTCTACCCCGCCTTCCGGTCGGTGATCTCACCCAGGGATTTCATGGCGTTGGGGGACCTCTTCGAGGCCAAGGAAGTCAAGCTCTTCGGAAAAGATGGATTTGAGAAGATCGTGATCCAGGTCGCGGACTTGGAAAAACGCCTGGGAATCTACGAGTTGGCGCAATTCACGCCCAAGGCTTGAGAGAGGGAGCCGGCAGGACTACCCGCCGGATGTGCAAAGTGCGTTCGCGCCTTTATTTGCCCGCACCCGGAGGCTGGTTTTTTACGGCGATCATCAGGTTGTCCCAGCCCTGGCGCCGGCTCAATCCCGAGTTGTGGGTGACCAGGCTGACCAGAAACCAGCGTGATTGGCCGTCCGGGAGTGCCAGGAGCTGAAACCGGGCCGCATAAACCTGGGGTTTCTGGGTCTTATCGCTGGGGTTGGCGATGAGCACGTAGGCCACTTCCTGGTTCTCCCCGGGTTTATAAAATCCGTAGAATTCCGCCACCTTGCAATAATTGGGATTCCAGTTATCCAGGGCGTCCTTGGCCGACGCGGCCGTCAACGGAGGAGATTGGGAAGAGGAAGGGACCGCGCAGCCCAGGAAAAAACTCAGCAGGAATATTACTATCGCCAAGCGACGCCAGTCTGACCACCTCATGGCTTTCTCCTCTCACGACTGCGGTTGGGGTGTAAGGCGGCCGCTGGCCGGCCGCACCCAACCATATGCTGATTTTACCTCATCTGAGCCGGGATCTGAGCTGGGCTCAATGCTCCTGCAGCAACCCCGCTTCCCGGAGCCAGCTTTTCAACTGCGGGATGGCGGCCTTGCCTTCGGCTTGCAGTTGCCCCTGGGGGTCGAAAATCATGAAATGGGGTACCGCCCGAATTTTCATCTGCTCGGCCAGGGGCGAACGCCAGTCAATCCCTCTGACCTCCGGCCGGTTGATGTTAACCCGGCGGATGGCCAGGTCCGGGCGCTTCTTGGCCAGTTTATCCAAAACCGGCGCCATGGCCATGCAGGGAGGACAAAAAGGGCTGTAGAAATCAATCAACGTCGACTTGCCCTTGACCGGCAGGGATTTCAGTTCCAAGGTCTGGCCGGGGTTGGCGGCATTGGCATCACGAGCCCCTCCGGCCCAGGCCCCGAAAGCCCCCAGCACCAGCCCCAGCAGGCTCGCCAGGAGCAGCGGCCGGGCGATGGCGTTCAGGACAAGTTGCCTAGCCTTTACATAGTGCCTCGGGTGCCCAATGTCAATCATTTTCCAGGGGAACCTCCCGTCGTTTCGGTATTCAAGATCAGGGGCAGGCCGTCTTTGCCGCCCACGATGATAATCTTGCTGTTATTGGATTCGGCCAGGGCCCGAGTGGTCTCAATCCCCTTCCAGCGCAGCAGCTGCTCGGACAAGCCCTGGGAGATGATCCTCTGGAAGTCCTGGATGCCCTGGGCTTCGATACGTTTGCGCTCGGCCTCCTGGCGTTCTTTATCCAGGACGAAGCGCATCTGCTGGGCCTGCTGGTCCGCGGCCAGTTTGGCGTTGATGGCCTCCACCACTAACTTGGGCAGATCGACTTTGCGCAGCAGGATGGTCTCCACGACTATGCCGCGTTTACCCAGGTTCCCTTCCAGGTCCTTGAAGATTTCGTTGGAAATCAACTCCCGGCTCGAGGTGTACAGGTCCTTGGCTTCATGATTTACGGTGATGCCCCGGATGGCGGCCCGGAATTGCGGATTGACCACCACCTGCTCATAGTTGGGCCCCACCTGTCGGTAAACGTCGGCCGCCTCAGACGCCTTCAGGTGATAGAGGCAGGAGACCTCCAGGGCGACGTTAAGCCCTTCCTTGGAAGGAGCTTCGGCGTGCTCGAAGACCTCCTTGGTGCGCACGCTCATGAGTTCCATGTTGGCCAGGGGGTTGACCAGATGCACCCCCTCGGGGATGGTGCCGTACACCTTGCCCATGAGCACCAGGACCCCGACGTTGCCCGGGGGCACTACCTTGGCCGTGGATACGGCAACAGTCACCGCCAGGACCAGGATGGCCAGGACATAGCGGATTTGCGGAAATTTCTGGATCAGCGGCACGTTGCGCCCCAGGATAATGAGGGCCAACGCCAACAGTACGCCGAACAGGACTAAACTCATACTACCTCCGTTTATTCAATTAAACATCAAGAGTGATCAGGAATCGAAGGGGCCGGGAGACCGGGCGTACCGCCGCCTAAGGCCCCGCCCTCCTCAAGAGGCGCCTGGGCGTGAGGTGAGGTCGAAGGCAATCATTATTTCTTCAAGAGGCGGCTCCGGGAACGGCCCACGTTGTGAAACACCGCCTGAAAGTCACGATAGAGTGCCTTGTTTTGCCGCACCCGGTGGCTCTTTTTGAGATAACGCTGAGGATCGGGGTTGTCAGCCAGGAGGTCCAGGCCTTCCCAGCCGCCCGGCCGGGGGAAGGCATAATAAGGATATTCCTTGGGGAGGCCCCGCACGTAGGTCACCTGCGGAATCACCCACTCCATACGGGCCAGATAGAGCCGGTGCATGCCGTCGTTGATGATTAGGGCCATTGTGCCGTCGGCTTCGAAGGATTCTTCCACTATGGGCGGATAGAGATCATAGACCGCTTCCTCGCCATCGGCCAGCCGCACCGTATAGGTGACATAGCCGTCGAGCCGGAACAGGTCCACCCCCCAGTCTGCCAGACTCCAGCGCAGTTCCTGGGTCTTGCGCAACTCTTGGAGCCAGAGGTAATTCTGCGGAGGATGGAGACACCGGGTATGAATCTGTTCCAGGCTGATCAGCGCCTGTGCATAAATCAGAACATCCGGTTGCTCCAGGAGGGGGACCCTCCTCAAGCAACTCAGCAATTCTACAGCGGAATGACGTTCTAAAGCGACTATGTCCATTTTCTTGAACAAATCCTGAAAAATAGTTCAATAATGTAACTAAGCGAGGCAAAACCCGCCCGCCAGTTGATCTTAACACATCAGCGCTCAGGTTTTAGGGAAAAATTTTGTGACACCGGGGAAAACTGGAGGGGAATGCAGGTTCCCGGCTGCCGCCGCGGCGTCGGGAACCCGCAGGAGGTGCATCTAAAAAGGGTGTCCGTTAACAACGTCCCCGGAGAAAACGGGTCGGCGGGCCCATCAGGAAGGGCCCGAACCAATCCCGGACGATGAAACCGAAGTTGGCTTCATCCGCGGCCGGCACATCTTCCTCATCGGGGTCGATACCGAAAAGCTCGATGAAACTCTCTGCCAGGATCTCATTCGGGAGAGATTCGGGCAGCCAGATGGGCGCATATTCTTCTTTACCGATATAAGCCATGATATTTTTCCTTGCCAAAACTTATGCAACATCCGTTCCAGGCCAGCCGCAACGCTTAGGCCTCCGGCCAGCCATTAAGCGGACACGTGTCGCAGCGCGGCCGCGGGCGGCACCACTCCTTGCCCAGACTGACCAGCAGGGCATGGTACTCCTGGTAGAGGGGCACCTCCGACGGCAGGTGCTCCATGAACAGCCCCCGCAGTTCCTCATACGAGCAGGCCTCACCGATGAGATGATGGCGGCTCAGGATGCGGAAAGTATAGGCATCGACGACAAAGGTGGGTTTATGCAGGGCATAGAGGAGAATACTATCCGCGGTCTCCGGCCCGATTCCCTTGACGCCCAGGAGGGCCGGACGCAGGCGTTCGACCTCGTCTTCGGCCATCCTCTCCAGGGAATTGCCGTAGCGGCTCGCCAGGAAACCCAGGAAATTCTTGAGCCGCCGGGCCTTAACGTTGTAGTAGCCGGCCGGCCGGATAAATTGGGCCAACTCGGCCTCCGCCAGGTCCAGCAAAGCCCGGGGGTCGAGGAGATCCTGGTGCTTAAGCACCGCGATAGCCTTAGCCACGTTGCCCCAGTTGGTGTTCTGGGTCAAGATCGCGCCCACCGCCACCTCGAAAGGCGTCTCCCCCGGCCACCAGCCCTGGGGCCCCAGGGCCTGCCAGGCCTTATTATAGAGCTCTTCTAACAATGCGCCTGCGCCCGTCGCAACCAATCCTCTTTCTCCATCTCGAGTGCTCCTATTCATTAGACCATATAATCAGGATGATGTTACCCGGCGTGCCGCGAAGCTTGGCAATGAGAACTTACAATCAGCCAAGTTCCTGTTCAGATATTGAATCCTCAGGTTCAGCCTCAAGCCCCCTCCCCTGCCCGCCATCCGGTGATGTTACCATAAAGGCCGGCCAAATGCCTCGGCCCAGTTGTTCCATCAGGAGGCCACTCACCATCCCTGCCGATATTTACCATGTTCTTTGCCCCCTCCTTGTGATAGAATCCCTCCGAGTTTGCGGCGCCCTGCGGCCGGTCGAGCCCCCAGGGTCATCATCTCAGCGCACAGGACCGACCATTGACCAAGCACGTCACCTTCAAACCCTACGAAATTACGGTCGAGGTTCCGGACGGAGAAAACCTGCTGCGGGCC
Source organism: Syntrophobacterales bacterium (assembly GCA_023229795.1). Lineage (GTDB taxonomy): Bacteria > Desulfobacterota > Desulfobaccia > Desulfobaccales > 0-14-0-80-60-11 > 0-14-0-80-60-11. The sequence goes on along the minus strand of JALNYP010000046.1, from coordinate 18,073 downwards.
GCGTTGCAGGCCGGCGTTCACATCAACGCCTCCTGCGGCGGCGAGGGCGTCTGCGGCAAGTGCCGGGTCTTGCTGGAATCGGGAGATTTACAGAGCAGCCGTTCCGGCCTCTTGAGCGACGAAGAATGGGACCTGGGCTATCGCCAGGCCTGCCAGAGCTTCGTGGCGGGCGACGTGGTGATCCGCATCCCGCCGGAGTCCCTCCTGGACCGGCGCGCCCTGACCCGCCGCCGGGGCGGCATCGGCTTGCGCTCCAGCCCCATCGACCTGGAAGCCTTGAAGTCTCAGGGGCTTTATAACCCTGCGTTTCAAAAGAAATTCGTCGAGCTGCCGCCGCCTTCCCTGGCGGACAACGCCTGCGACCTGGCCCGCCTCGAGCAAGGCCTGTCACGCCGCCACGGCCTCGACAACCTGGCCCACGATGTCTTCATGCTGCGCAAGCTGGCCCGCGTGATGCGGGAGGACAACTTCCGGGTCACCGCCACCCTGGATTTCGCCCAGCGGCGCTCCCGGAAACCCCGGGTAGTGGACCTCGAACCCGGAGACGCCACTCAAGAGCATTATGCCCTCGCCATCGATATCGGCACCACCACGGTCTGGGTGCAGCTCCTGGACCTGGCCCAGGGCAAGGTTATCGGTCATGCCGCGGATTACAACTCCCAGATGAGCTACGGCGACGACGTCATCACCCGCATCGTCTTCAGCCAGAAAGAGCAGGGGCTGCAAAAACTGCAACGCTCCGTGGCCGCCACCATCAACCAGGTGATGCACCGGGTCCTCAAACAGCACCAACTGCCGGTGACCAAGATTTCCCACATCACCCTGGCCGCCAACACCACCATGACCCACCTGTTCTACGGCATCGATCCCAAGTATATCCGCCTGTCCCCCTACACCCCCGCCGCCTGCCACACCCCGCCGGTGCGGGCCCGGGACCTGGGCCTGGAAGTGCCGGACCACGTCTTCATTTATTCGGTGAGTTCCGTGTCCAGTTACGTGGGGGGCGACATCGTGTCCGGCGTCCTGGCCTCGGGCATCTATAAAGACCCCAAGCTGACCCTGTTTATCGACATCGGCACCAACGGCGAGATCGTCATCGGCAACCAGCAGTGGCTGGCCTGCGCCGCCTGCTCCGCGGGCCCGGCCTTTGAGGGCGGCGGCATCAAGTTCGGCATGAGGGCCACCGCCGGCGCCATCGAAGAGGTCAGCATCAATCCCCAAACCTATGAGCCCATGCTCCTCACCATCGACATGGTGAAACCCAAGGGCATCTGCGGTTCCGGCCTGATCAACATCCTGGCCTCCATGATGGAGGCGGATATTATCTCCCCCAACGGCAAGTTCCGGGAGGATCTCAATACCCCCCGCATCCGGGTCGGCGATGAAGGCCGGGAATACGTCCTGGCCATGGCGCCGGATACCCAGAGCGGCCAGGATATCACCTTGAGCGAGGCCGATATCGATAACCTGATGCGGGCCAAGGGGGCCATGTTTGCGGGCTACGTCACCCTGCTGGAAAACGTCGGCCTGAAGCTCGAAGACCTGGAACAGGTGATCCTGGCCGGGGCCTTCGGCAACTTCATCAACATCGACAACGCCATTGCCATTGGCCTCTTGCCCGACCTGCCCCGGGAAGACTACCAGTTCGTGGGCAACGCCTCCCTCCAGGGGGCGTCATTGTTGGCCTTCTCCCGGGAACTCCTGGAAGAGGAGCGCCGGGTGGCCGACATGATGACCAACTTCGAGCTTTCCGAGACCCCCGGTTTCATGGACCAGTACATCGCCGCCCTGTTCCTGCCCCACACCAAGATGGAATACTTCCCCAGCGTCAGCGAACGGCTGAAGAGTCTGAAGGGGTAAGGTGTCTGAGGAAGAAAAGAAAGGAAGGGATTTAGCAGAGAGTTAAGATTAGGAAGATAGCAGATAATCATTACAATACAAAGATTCAATGATTAAATTTGTATGAATTATCGCAATTGCCAAACCATGATACCGATATTCATAACTATCAAAATTCCTATCGAAAATTCTCTCCACCACGCTTTTCGGTTCTTCTCGTTATCAGCCTTTTCATAAATCGATTCGCTTCTTAAGTCTTGTAATAATCTTAAACTATGTCGTTCTCTGCACTGCTTTGATGTATTCTTACGGCCGTTATTTTTTTCATCAATTAACCCACTTCCTATTTTGTTTAAAGCTAAGGTTCTTAATTCAAGGAAATATTCAATAGATGATTGGACCTGTTCATCGATTAAAAGTATTTTCCCGTAGTCCTCAATATTATCACTTTGTTCACTTATTAAATCGTCAATTAAGATAAGCGAGGACAGCAGCGGAGTTGTTATAGAATTCACCAACCCCATTATCTGATGAGGAAACATTGCCTTATCCATGGCATCTTCAACCCTTCTTCCCTGAAGGACTTTTAAGATTAGGATAAATTTAAATGAATGATGGATAAGGTATATAGGGGGAAACCATTATTCCTGCATCGGGGAAACCATGAATTTATCTGGTTGCATTTCTGTGTCTCGGCTATCGAGATCAAAGATATTTAGATTATATACCTTATTTTCTTCGCAATTTTCCCCATCATAAAATTTTTCCATCGATTTATCTGACTCCTTTGCCAGGAATAAGAGAGACATCATTATTACGGCACTTAAGCCGCCTAATGCGAATGCTGCGATAATAATGAAGAAATGCATCGTTGGCCTCCTTAATTGAAGCTTAATTATCTGATCTATTAATATTAGAGAGGTCGCCCAAATCATTGAAAAAATAGGGAGGCCTTGTATTGACAAGACCTCCCCAAATTGTAGTTCGGGCCGTTTATCTGGGATCGGATCGGAGAATTTTCAGGGGACATTTAACATTCCCTCCCTGGAATGCAAAATGCGTGAGGTGAGATGACCCGAAAAAAACCCTTCCCTGGATTTTGCCAAGGGCCCGTTAACAACTTAAATAAAACTATATTCGTATAAAAATCATTTGTAAAGGGAAAATTCTTCGCCCAACTTTCATGAAGCTCGGAATTAATTTATTTTCCTTAAAAACCAATCGCTTAGGGGCTCTGAGGATGAGGTCAACTGATTTCTTATATACAATATTTTGACGGGTAAGTTCTTTTCTGATAATTTTAACATGACGATCAAGAACACGGCCAAGGAAGATATGGGTCTCAGGGAAGAGACAGGCGGGTTACGCACCGACTGCCTCTTTTTTTGTTGTCATTGAAGCTTAATTTTATTATTTATATTAATTATAATATATTCAAGGAATCTCTAATAATTATCCAAACCTCATCTAACGGCTGGATGAAATCTTAAGCTAATTTTCACCGGTGCCGATTAATTGCGGGAGTTCTCTCTGAGGTGGTAGGTGGGATGCTGATATTAACCAGGAAAGAAGGGGAAACGATTCAGATCGGAGAGAATGTAACCGTCTGCATCGTTGAGATCCGGGGAAACAAGGTTCGCGTGGGCATCGAGGCCCCAGCGGGGACCTTAATTTTGCGGGATGAAAAGGAACCCCTTGAGAAGGTTAGCATCAAGGACGTATGTGATGAATGAAGACATATTTTTTTGCATTTTGACTTTTGCCTTGAAGCGCTGCCCTTTCATGCTATTGGGGGAAAAGGGTTTCGGCGGCGAGTCATCCCAAGGAAGTCGGGCACTTAAAATATCAAATCTAACGCCTGCAATTACCCCTTCCCCCCGACCCACCGCCCCCTTTTATGAGAGAAAAAACATCATTCCTTTAACTACGCCAGTTTCTTCAGCAGCCAGGCCATATTCTCCGCCAGGTTGTTGACCGTCTTGAGGCCTTCGGCGTCGCCCGCCGCGTCGCCGGGGTTGAGGCCGTAGGCGATGGGCCAATAGCTGGAACCCGGCACCACCATCCCAGTGATGCAAAACCATAACTGGAGTTGGGCATAGGTGAAATTGACCCCGGCCCGACGGGCCACCACGATGGGGCTGCCCACCTTGCGGGCGAAGTGGTTGTCCCCCATGCGGGCCACGAAACCGGCCCGATCCAACAGGGCCATGAGGTTCGGGGTGGCGGAGCCGAAATAGACCGGGGAGCCCACCAGGAGCCCGTCCGCCGCAGTCATGGCCTCAAAGACCGGCATGAAGTCGTCTTCCTGGGCGCAGCGGTTCTTATCCTTGGCGCACTTATAGCACGCCAGGCACGGCCGGATATCTTTGCCGTGCAGCGACAGATATTCCGTGGCGATCCCGTGCCCCTCCAGCACCTTAAGCGCGGTTTCCAAAAGCAGCCGGGTGTTCCCCTGAGGCCGCGGCGAACCGGAAATTGCCAGTACCTTCATGATGCAACTCCTCCTGAACAATGATAACTGCCCATTGACTATGGTTCTGAAATATATCCCCGCGGCCTCGGGTAATCAAGGATAGGCCTGCCGGGACTTCCCGGAGATTAATAATGACCGGTGAAGCTCGATCATAAGAAACCCTCCCATAGATTTTCCCGCCCGACTCCGAGAAAATTTGACAGCGGGACCTAAATCGATTATAAATGAGTGAACGCTCACATTGATTATTAATTTATGGCTCGCAACGGCAATCATACCAAAGAGTTAATCGAACGCACGGCTCTCAAGCTGTTCGTGGACAAGGGCATCACCGAAACTACCATTCGGGATATTGCTACGGCGGCGGGTGTCGCCGAAGGCACCCTCTACCGCCACTTTGCGAGCAAGGATGAACTGGCCTGGGAGCTGTTTCAGACCAACTATATCACCTTCGCCCAGGAACTGGACCATTTGCAGCAGAGATATGACACCCTGAAAGACAAGTTGGCCGCGATGATCCGGCAGTTCTGCGCCTTCTTCGACCGGGACCCGGTCCTGTTCAGCTACCTGCTTCTGGCCCAGCATGCCCAGCTCAAAAAGGTGACGCCGGAGATGGTTACCGCGGTGACCGTTCTGCAAAAGGTCATTGCCCAGGGGATGGCGCGGCGGGAAGTGCCGGAGACGGACGTGGAACTGGCCGCGGCCATGGTAATGGGGGTGGTGCTCCAGGTGGCGGTCTTCCGGGCTTATGGCCGCATCACGAACAACCTTTCGGATTTGAGCGAGACCTTGGTGACTGCCTGCTGGCGGGTCTTGCCGGAGGAGGGTCACTGACCCCCCCCGGATGCCTTGATTTCCGCGCCACGGTTGACTATATTTAGGATTCGATATTTAAAATCGAGAAAGAATATGAGCCAGGAAGAACTGAAAGCGAAGATCAAAGCCGCGGCCCCGGCCGGCAGGATTCCTTGTGCCGCAGCCTTCAAGCTGGCGGAGCAACTGGGCCTCTCCCGGCAGGAGATGGGGGAGCTGCTCAACGAATTGAAGATTAAAATTTCCCAGTGTCAACTGGGTTGCTTCTAAACCACATGGCCCACCTGTTCGGTCCGGTTCCGTCTCGCCGCCTGGGGCGCTCTTTAGGGGTGGATCTCATTCCCCCCAAGACCTGCCCTTATGACTGTATTTATTGCGAGGTAGGGCCTACCACCCATCAGACCTGCCGCCGCTTTTCTTATCAAACCGAGGCGATTATCCAAGAGCTGGCCGAATACCTTCAAGATTCCTCTCAGGAACCCGATATCATTACTTTGGCCGGGTCAGGCGAACCCACCTTGAATCTTGGGTTGGGCCGCATTATCCGGGCCGTCAAGTCCATGAGCCGCATCCCGGTGGCAGTGCTCACCAATGGGGCTCTCCTTTATCTGCCCGAGGTGCGCCGGGAACTGGCTGCGGCGGACGTGGTCCTGCCGTCGCTGGACGCGGCCCGCCCCGAGACCTATGCGGCCATCAACCGGCCCTTGGCCGAACTGCCCCTGGACTCGCTCCTCCAGGGCCTCAGAGACTTCCGGCGGGAGTATCCCGGCCGGATCTGGCTCGAAGTTTTGCTGATCGCGGGACTCAACGACACCGAGGCGGAATTGAGCCTTCTCCGTCAGGCTTTGAGCGCTCTGGCCCCGGACAAGATTCAGCTCAACACCGCGGTGCGGCCGGGAGTGGCGGACTCCGCCCGTCCCCTGGGCCTGGAGGAGATGGAGACCGCGGCCGCGTTTATCGGCGGGCCCGTAGAGGTCATCGCCTCCTTTAACCGGGGCGATATCGCCGGCGCCCCGCGTAACGACGAGGATTTCGTAGCTATGCTGTCCCGGCGGCCCATGACCGCCCCGGACCTGGCCCAGGCCCTGGGCCTGCCGCTGGCCCAGGTGGAAAAGCGCCTGCAACGCCTTGCGGCCGCGGGCCGGGTTTCTTATGATAAGTATCATGACCAGGGCTTTTACCGGCATTAAATTTGCCCCAAGCCCTGTTTAGGGGATATGTAATAAGACAATGCCAACTTTTCTGCGGTAAGATATGCCCTGACCTGAAATACGTTTCTTAGCAGCATCTACTAGAAGACCAGGGATCCGCTCATTCGGGGGAATACGGATTATGCACGGCAAATTCGACGTGGGCCTGGATATCGGCTCAGTGAGCGTCAACCTCGTGGTTATGAATCCCCAGGGGGAGGTGGTTAAGGAAGAATACCGCCGCCACCTGGGAGCGCCTTCTCGCACCGCTTTAAATCTGCTGGAATCCCTGGCTTCGGAATTCTCCCCGGACCAGTGCCGCCTGCTGGCCTTCACCGGCCTGGGGGGTAAACGCCTGGCCGAGATCATGGGCGGCCAGTTTATCAACGAAGTCATCGCCCAGGGCCGGGGCACCCATCATTTTGCTCCCCAGGCCCGCACCATTATCGATATGGGGGGCGAAGACGCCAAAATGATCATGGTCCAGGAAGAAGACGGCCACCTGATCATTGAAGATTTCGCCATGAACACCATGTGCGCCGCGGGCACCGGCTCCTTTCTGGACCAGCAGGCGCATCGGCTGGGCTACACCATCGAGCAATTCAGCGAACTGGCGTTGAAATCCACCACCCCGCCCCGGGTGGCCGGGCGCTGCAGCGTCTTTGCCAAGACCGACATGATCCACCTGCAGCAAGGTGCCACCCCGGATTTCGAAATCATCGCCGGCCTGTGCCAGGCCATGGCCCGGAATCTGCGGAGCAATATCGCCAAGGGGAAGAGCTTCGCCCCGCCCATCGCGTTCCAGGGCGGCGTCGCCCACAACCTGGGGGTGCGCCAGGCCTTCCGCCAGGTCTTCGGCCTCGACGAGGCCGGCCTCATCATCCCGCTCCACTTCTGCGCCCTGGGGGCCGTGGGCGCGGTGCTGGTAGCCCGGGAAAACCCGCCGGCCGATTTTCATCTGGACCTGAACCCCTTGCGGGAACACCTGCTGAAGGACGAGGACCAGGCCCGGCGCCTGCCGCCGCTGTCGCCGCCGCCGGTCTTGGGCCCGGAGCATTACCAGGTCATCGACCTGCCGGATGACGGTTCGGTGGTCGAAGGCTACCTGGGCATCGACGTAGGCTCCATCAGTACCAACGTGGTGGTCATCGACGCCGACATGCGGGTCCTGGCCCGGGAGTACCTCATGACCGCGGGCCGGCCGCTGGAGGCCATCACCGAGGGCCTGCGCCGGGTGGGGGCCAGGCTCCAGGACCGGATAAAAATCATGGGTGCGGCCACCACCGGTTCGGGCCGCTATCTCACCGGGGATTTCATCGGGGCCGACGTAGTGCGCAACGAAATCACCGCCCAGGCCACCGCGGCCGCGGCCATCGACCCCAACGTGGACACCATCTTCGAGATCGGCGGCCAGGACTCCAAATTCATCAGCCTTTCCCACGGCGCCATCGTGGACTTTATGATGAACAAGGTCTGCGCCGCGGGCACCGGCTCCTATCTGGAGGAGCAGGCCGAAAAGCTGGGTATCTCCATCCGGGGCGAGTTCGGCGACCTGGCCCTGGCCGGTAAGACCCCGGTCCGCATGGGCGAGCGCTGCACCGTGTTTATGGAGTCCGACCTGGTGCACCACCAGCAGCGGGGCGCGGCCAAAGAAGACCTGGTGGCCGGCCTGTCGTATTCCATCGTCCAGAACTATCTCAACAAGGTGGCGGAAGACCGGCCCATCGGCAACAACATCTTCTACCAGGGAGCCACCGCGGCCAACCGCGGCATCGTGGCCGCGTTTCAGCAGGTCTGCGGGAAGAAGATCACCGTGCCGCCCCACCATGACGTCACCGGCGCCATCGGCGCGGCGCTCCTGGCCATGCGGGAGCGGGACTGGGAGACCTCCAGCTTCAAGGGCTTCGACCTGGCCGATCGGCAGTACGAAATCACCTCCTTCGAATGCAAGAGCTGCCCCAACAACTGCGAAATCCGCCAGGTGAAGATCGAAGGCGAAAAGCCCTTGTTCTACGGCAGCCGCTGTGAAAAATACGAAGTGGACGGCAAACAGAAGCAGTACGACCTGCCGGATCTCCTGCTGGAACGGGAAAACCTGCTTTATGGCGAGGAACCGCCCCCGGAAGGCAAACGCGGCCCCATCGGCATTCCCCGGACCATGTTCTTCCAGGAACTCATGCCCTTCTTCCGGGCCTTCTTCGAAGACCTCGGCTTCACCGTGGTGTACTCCCCCAAGACCAACAAGAAGGTGATCAACCAGGGGGTCGAGGCCCTGGCCGCGGAGCCCTGCTACCCGGTGAAGGTGGCCCACGGCCACATCCTGGACCTCTTGAAGGCCGGGGTCAAACGCATCTTTCTGCCCAGCGTCATCGACCTGCCCCATCCTCATCCCGAGATCGGCAGCGGCGTGGTTTGCCCTATGGCCCAATCTCTGGCCTACACCGTGCCCACCGCCATCGACTTCGCGGAATACGGCGCCAAGATGCTGACCCCGGTGCTCTACTTCGGCCGGGGCCAACGCCGGCTGCGCCGGGGCCTGCGGGACCTGGCGAAAGAATTGGGGGTGAGCGGTTTCCTGGTAAACCGGGCCATGGGCAAGGCCCAGGCCGCCCAGCAGGCCTACTATGAACGCCTCCACGCCCTGGGCCGGGAGATTCTGGACTCCCTGCCGCCCGACGGCCGCCTCATGGTCCTCATCGGCCGGCCTTACAATGCTCTGGACCCCGGCATGAACCTCAATCTGCACCGCAAGCTGCGGCAGTTGGGGGTCCTGGCCCTGCCCATGGATTTTCTCCCCGTGGACCGGGTGGAAAAACTGGACGAAATCAAGCCCATGTACTGGCGCTTCGGCCAAAAGATCCTGGGGGTGGCCGAGCTTATCCGCCGGGACCCGCGGCTCTACGGCATCTACATTACTAATTTCGGTTGCGGCCCCGACTCCTTTATCCAGCACTTCTTCAAGGACCGGATGCGGGGCAAGCCGTACCTCGAAATCGAAATCGACGAGCACTCCTCCGACGTGGGGGCCATCACCCGCCTGGAAGCCTTCCTGGACAGCCTGAAGAACGTCACTGTGGAGCCGGCTCCGGTCCGGGTGTCGCCGTTCCGCTATCGGGTCACCGGCAATCTGAAGCGCAAGATTTTTCTGCCGCCCATGACTGATCAGGCCCTGGCCCTGGTGGCCGCGTTTCAGGCCTGCGGCGGCGAGGCCGAGGCCTTGCCGGACTCCGACGGCGAGACCTTGGAGTTAGGCCGCCGCCTGACCTCGGGCAAGGAATGCTATCCGCTCATCCTCACCACCGGGGATTTGGCGAAACTGCTCCAGCGCCCGGATTTTAACCCGGACAAGAGCGCCTTCTTCATGCCTTCGGCCGACGGCCCCTGCCGCTTCGGCCAATACCACCGCTTCCACCGCCTGGTGCTGGATGACCTGGGCTACCCCCAGGTGCCGGTCTACTCCCCGGACCAGAACGAAAACATGTTTAAAGAAGTGGGGATGGTGGGCAGCGACTTCACCCGGGTCGCCTGGAACGGCATGGTGGCCATCGACCTGCTGGAAAAGAAGCTCCGGGAGACCCGGCCTTATGAAACCGTCCCGGGCGAGACCGACCAGGTCTATGACCATTATCTCCGCAAGGTCTTCGAGGCCACGCGGGACCGGCAGGACGTGCCCGGGGTACTTAAGGCAGCCCGGCAGGCCTTTGATGACGTAGTTTTAAGTAAGAACGGCGGCAGGCCCGTGGTGGGGGTGGTGGGTGAAATCTACACCCGGGCCAACAAGTTCTCCAACGAAAACGCGGTGCGGGAGATCGAGGCCCTGGGGGGCGAGGTCTGGATGCCGCCCATCAGCGAGTGGCTCCTCTACATCACCCACTCCTCCAAGTATGACGCCTGGATCAACCGGCATTATCGGGAACTCCTGACGGTCTGTCTGGAAGAACGGGTCCAGAAACGGGACGAGCACCGCCTGGAAGAGATCTTCCACGGCAGCATCAAGAACCTCAAAGAACCGACTATCCCCGAGACCCTGGAGCTGGCCAAGGACTACCTGCACCCGTCTTTTGAAGGGGAAGCCATCTTGAGTATCGGCAAATCCCGGGACTTCGTGCGCAAGGGGGCCTGCGGTCTGGTGAACATCATGCCCTTTACCTGTATGCCGGGCACCGTGGTCAACTCTCTGTTCAAGCTCTTTAGGGAGCGCCACGACAACATCCCCTTCCTCAACCTGGCCTACGACGGCCAGGAACAGACTAACACCCGCACCCGCCTGGAGGCCTTCATGTACCAGGTGCGCCATTTCCAAAACCGGCGGGTCAAAGCGTAGATCAATTTGGGGAGGGGGCACGGCCCGCCTTAGGATAGGCGAAGGGTACTTGCGATAGTGAAGGTACGGAATGTTCTATGCACCATTTTGTACCGTGTTCCTGGGCACCCCAGAAAAAGGCATGGCTTTGCTCCCAAGTCAATAGCCTCTCCTATTGGAAGCGAGTAGGGCAAAAAAATAACAAGGCCCCTTTAACTGATTAGGGGCCTTCTGTTTTGTTTGGAAATTTTTTTTGCCCGTGTTTATGTGTTTGGATCAAGGGCATCTAGGTCTGCCGTACTCAGTATCACTAACAGATCAGGTTCGGTACGAAACCAGATTAATGAATCCATGGCCAGTTGGCTGAAATTCTTTCGAAAAGCACTTGCCTCCCGGTCTTCAAAGGCGGAGAGGAACTGAACTGCATCTGGCGGAATATTTGATTGCCGCACCAAACCAAGAAGAGCCTGCTTACGGGCCTCGGTAACTGCGCCATCGGTAGCTACAACTTCACAGAACAAAAAACGGACATTTTCTCCCAGATCGGCAAGAATTAAATCCGGCAATTCTGCATTTAGATTGAAGCGCAAGCCTACTGACGCTGCAAGTTCTACGAATTGAGGATAGGATTTCTTATCGCTTGCGCTAAGCCAAAGGACTGCAGGGTTTTCCATATGTCTTGAGGTGAAATCCTCGATGAGTCCCTTAATAATCTCAGAGGATGGACCGGGTGAGATGCGGATTCTTGCCCCATCCGGCATTTCAATGAGAACGTCCCCACCTCTTGCCTGAATACCTTGAGCCCGCAGAGCCATACGCTGAAGGATTGCTTGATTCAAATGCCTTGATTGCCATTTATTGGCTTCTGCACTAAGCCCGGCATCATTAAGCTCCGGATCAAATAGCGCTGCAAAATCTGAAGAGAGATAATGAATCGGTAAACTGGAGGTTGGGGGATAGCCAGGCAGTTTCTGCGAAATGCCAAGGCGCAGCAGTTGATTCCGTATAAGATCATCACGAATTGTCTCCCGGCTATTATCGGCATACCACCGTTTCCCTTCCGGCCGATAACCGGGACGAGTAGCCATTAATAACCAGAGCTTCCGATCGACGTTGGTAGTTTTTCCCGCTTGATCTTCCGTAAAGAAATAAATATGTGACGGGCGAAGAAACCGGCCTTGTCCTTCGATAAAGCCGCCATAAAGAAAGACATAGATCACTCGGGCAGCCATAGTGCCGACCAGGATACTGCGATCAGGAAACGTTTCTTGAAATATCAGTTTCAAACGGCGACTAACTTCTTCAACTGAAGGTAGCAAAGGTAGTGGCGACGTTGACGGTGGAGGTTTTGCGATTTTCGTTTTTTTAGACATGATTAATTCGCTGCCACAGTATGTCGTGGTTGCTGGGGACGCAAGGTCGAATCCACAATGGTATCTACCGCGAGCAGGCTAGTTCCTGGACAGATTGCGCGCCCAATTGCAACCAAGAGTTCCAGGGATGGGAGCGGCAGTTTGCGGAGGTCCGTGGCATTCACCTGGGTATTGCCCGCCACTGTACGTAGGTATCTGTCCACAACTCTGCTGTTCAAGAAAGCCGCCAAACCTTTCGTTTCCTCATCCGACAGTTCTCCGCCAGGCCGATAGATATAGTTGGTATGATTCTCAAGGCCAAGCATCGTTCCGGGCAGAGTCCCGGCCAGATACGGAGCGGCGGTAATACGGCGATCGTCCTCCTTGGGGCTAAACCGCCGTATGACGACGAGGTTCGTGTTAGGCACTAGCATCCAAGCTGTCTCAGCATTACTGTCTATATGCTCGCTCTTTTTGTTGATTGGCCATTTAATTAGCATATGTTTAATATGTTGCATCCAGAGAAGAGGCACAGAATCAGCGGATGCTATTTCATGGATGTGTCTTTTGGCGCGAAATGCTACTACAGGGCCAGTGCTGACCTTAAGCCCATAAGTAAAAAGAGTGGCATGCCATCGCGTCAAATCAATAGTCGGCATATCCACGGGTAACGAGACCATCCTTTCCTCATCCTGGCCGATTACTCGATTAAAAGGCAAGCGTAATAGTCGTGCTTGGTCTAAGTCAGATGACCCCTCACTTGAGCTGATTACAATCTCCGCGTTTGTTTGAGCCTGGGCCGTTGCCCAGGTTATCATTGCCTCTTGAAGAATTTGATCGTCCGTGAAATGATCCCGCCGGCTTTCAAAGACGTGGATTGCGTCGATGTGTAACCAGCAAAAAAGATAACGACGGACAGATGAGAAATATAGGCCGTTAGTCCAACTACGAGGTGTAATGAAACACCAGCGGCCGGACGGGGCAAGTAAGCTGGCACATACCGCCATAAATAACCCATAAATATTGGGCTGGCCATAAACGGCATATGCATGTGCCAAGGCTCTCGGGTCAGTGGCACTTAACTTAAAATAGGGAGGATTGGCGATGATGATATCTACTATTGGTTTACGGGCAGTTGCAATGGGTGACAGCAGGAAATCACAATTATTTATAGAGACTTTTAGAGTGACTCCGCGGTTATGAGCCCGTTGGCGCATCCGTTTCACTAACTTGCGGAGTGCCGGGATAAGCCGGCCATCCAACTCATAGAGCATGACGTGGATTTGCCTCGGAAGTCTTGCCTGATTGAGTAAGCATTCAATGACTGCGGCGCTCAATATGCCAGCGCCTGCTGCCGGATCGAGAATACGGATTATTTCTGGGCATTCCGTGGGCAGGCACCGTTGTGCCATAAACCGAGCAACATCCGGAGGGGTCATGAATTGGCCAAAATTCTTTTGCTCTTTCCTCTGCAATGTCTGGATAGCGGCTAATCCACTCGAGTGAGCAAACTCAACCAATCTCATATTCAAAACTCCGTTAGTAGTTACAGTAGCACGACGCAAATGAGCAGTCAATTCTGGTGTCTAACATAGTAAATATACCCCCAACCACTCTCACTCCCCCTTGAACACCGGCGGCCGCTTCTCCAAAAAGGCCTTCTGCCCTTCCAAGTAGTCCTGGCTGTCATAGACGATACGGCGCAGCCCCTGGATGCGCTCGAAGGTCTCGGGGGACAGCGGCAGGGCATTGCTCAGAATGTGCAACTGCTCCTTGATGACCGAGATGCTGAGGGGAGAATTTTGGGCGATTTGGCCGGCCAAGGCATAGGTGAAATCTTCCAGTTCCGCCACCGGGACCAGATGGTTGAGAATGCCGATCCGCGCGGCGCGTTCGCCGGTCACCGGCTGGGCCGTAAAAAACATCTCCCGGGCCAGGGCGCCGCCCAGCTTGTTGAGGACGTGCAGAATACCCGAGGGATTGTAAGGGACCCCCAGCCGCGCCGGGGTAATGGCAAAAGAGGTCTTTTCGGTGCCGATCAGGATATCGCAGACAAAGGCCAACTCGCAGGCCCCGCCCCACACCGTCCCCTCGATCATGGCGATCACCGGACGGGGGCAGCGCTGGATGGCCCGGATGGCCTGCTCCAGGGGATCATTATAGGCCAGAGGGTCCCGGCCGGGCCGGGGAAATTCCCCGATATCGTGGCCCGCGGACCAGACCTTGGCCCCGGGATGGGCCCGAAGCACGATCACCCGCGCCTGCTCGTAGACCAGCTCGTTTACGCCCTTGATCAACTCATTGATCAGGGTACGCCCCAGGCAGTTGCACTTCAGGTCATGATTAAAGGTGATGGTCCCGATATGACCAGCTAAAGCCACCGTGATGAATTCCATATTCCCTCGCTCCTTGAGCCGGCTGCGGACCGGCTGGCCGCAAGTTATCTATTTGCCAGGTAATGCGGTAATTGATACCATCCTCCTCAGGAAAAGTAACTAAATTATCTTCAAGCTAAGAGCCGGCTGCCCCGCGCTTTTGGCCCCCTTGAACGGATCGGTCCATGATGGTTATCGACAGCCCGGCCCCTGCCTCTGAGTTATGGGAAGTGGCGGTGGCCCTGCCCCTGTTCCACCCCCTGACCTATCGGCTGCCGGCCGCCCTGACCGCGCAGGTGGGGAGCCTGGTCCGGGTGCCGGTGGGCCGCCGCCAGGTCACCGGCTATCTCCTGGGGCCGACCCTTGAAGCCCCGCCGGGCACCCTCAGGGATATCCGGGAGGTCCTCGACCCCATCCCCCGCTTCGGCCCCGCCATGGTGCCCCTGTTCCGCTGGGTGGCGGATTACTATCAGTATCCCCTGGGAGAGGCCTTGAGCTTCATCATCCCCGGTGCGGCCACCCCGGTCCGGCCCCGCCGGGAACTCTGGGCTTGTCCTCTGGATCAGCCTCAGGGGGAGCCTCTGCCGTCGCGCCTGGGGCCCAAGTCCCGGGCCCTCCTGGAGTACCTCCGGGAGTCCGGTCCCACTGCGGTTACAGACCTCCAGGCCCGTTTCCCCGCCTGTCGCGACAGCTTGCGGCGGCTGGCCGCGCGAGCCCTGATCGGACTTGAAGACCGCGCCTGCTTCCGCGCTCCCTTGGACGAGACTCCCCCGCCCCTGGAAGAGGCGCGGCTCACCCTGGTTCCCGATCAGGAAAAGGCCCTGGGCGCCATTATCCAGGGGATTGACGAACACGTCTTCGCCCCGTTTCTGCTGCACGGCGTCACCGCCAGCGGCAAAACCGAGGTCTATCTGGCCGCGGCCGCCCATACCCTCGCGCAAGGTCGCCAAGTGCTGGTCCTGGCCCCCGAAATCGCCCTGACCCACCCCGTGGCCCGGGCCTTTCAGCAACGGTTCGGCCCCCGGGTGGCGCTGCTCCACAGCGGCCTGTCCGAGTCCTGCCGGGCGGAGCAGTGGCGCCGCCTCTCTGCGGGCGAGGCCGACATTGTGGTGGGAGCCCGGTCCGCGGTCTTTGCCCCTCTGCCCCGCCTGGGCCTGGTGGTGGTGGATGAGGAGCACGACCCCTCCTACAAACAGGAAGGCGGTCTCCTCTACCAGGCCCGGGACGTGGCCCTCTATCGGGGCAAGCTGGCCGCGGCCGCGGTGGTCCTGGTCTCTGCCACCCCTCAGGTGACCACCTATTACCACGCCCTGGAAGGAAAATATCAGTATCTCAACCTGGCTCGCCGGGTCACGCCCCAGTCCCTGCCCGACATCCGGCTGGTGGACTTGCGCGCCCAGCGGGGCGAGCCTGCCCTCAAGATCATCTCCCGCCCCCTGCTCACCGCCCTCGAGGAAGTGCTCGGCCGGGGCGAACAGGCTCTGCTCTTCCTTAATCGCCGGGGCTACGCCCGGGCGGTCTTCTGCCTCTTCTGCGGCCGGGTGTTTGAGTGCCACCAGTGCAGCGTGGCCCTGACCCACCACCGGGCCCAGGATCGCCTGGTCTGCCATTACTGCGGCTATAGCGCAGCGGTGCCTGAGCGCTGCCCCCATTGCCAGTCCACCGCCATCAAACGCTACGGCGCGGGCACCGAAAAGGTCGAATCCGAGCTCAAGCGTCTGCTGCCCCAGGCCCGGGTGGCCCGCCTGGACCGGGACACCGCCCCCGACAGCCGCCGGGCCCTCAAGGTGTTGGACGACTTTGCCGCCGGCAATCTGGATCTCCTGGTGGGCACCCAGATGATCACCAAAGGCCACCATTTCCCCCAGGTGACCCTGGTGGGGGTCATCGCCGCCGATCTCAGTCTCTTCTTTCCGGAGTATCATGCCGGGGAGCGCACCTTCCAACTCCTGTCCCAGGTGGCGGGACGGGCCGGCCGGGGCGCGGCCAAGGGGACCGTCATCATCCAGACCTATCAGCCGGACCACTACGTCTTTCAGACCGTGCAGTCCCAGGATTACCAGGCTTTTTTTGACCGAGAGTTGCAGAGCCGGCGGCAACTGGGCTACCCGCCGTTTACCCGCCTGGCCCTGGTGCGCATCAGCGGCCTGGAAGAAGAGCCCGTGGCCCGGGAGGCCCGGCGCCTGGCCGCCGCCCTCGAGCGCCTGCGCACCCAGGATCAGGACCTGCGCGCCCGGGTGCGCCTCCTGGGGCCGGCTCCCGCGGGCCTCACCCGCCTCCAGGGCCGCTTCCGCTGGCAGATCCTGATCAAAAGCTGCGGCCGCCCTGCCCTGCTCAAGCTGCTCCTCCATCTGCGCCAGGCCTGGATCGCGGCCCCCCGCTCCCGCCTCAGCCTCAGTCTGGATATCGACCCGGCCACCCTGTTTTAATCCAAAGTTGCGCCCCAGAGGCAAAATAGCCTTGCCCGCGGGGGCACCTGCGTCTGCGCCCTAAATTGAGGGCGGACACCTGGTCCGCCCCTGGAGAAGATAAATCACCTTTATGAGCGCCACCTGGTATAAGCAGGCTGCCGGACCCGGTTGCATCAGCCGGATATTCGCCCGCTTGCCGGCGATAACCAGTTGACCTTTTCACGCTCAAGAGTTATAAATTCTAGGTTAGAAATCGATCTGCCAGGCACCACCAACCACGCGCCCGTAGCTCAGCTGGATAGAGCAACGGACTACGAATCCGTGTGTCGGAGGTTCGAATCCTCTCGGGCGCGCCAACCATGCAGGTTTCAGAAAGTGGAAAATGAGCGGGGAGGAAAACGGGGAGGACTTTATTTCTGATCAAACCCCTTACAGCCTGTTTTTAAGGCAAATTCCTGATCCTCGGGATATTGTCTGCAAAACTCTGGTTTGGTGTCTTGAATCAGGCATTTATACTTATTCTGGTTCCTCACTTTTCTTAGGAATGGACAACGATTGGCATCCTCACCCGTTTTAGGGTTAATCCATAAAAAATCCCCTGCTCTTCCTTCCTTTCCATAGTCAAAGATGCTTACCCACCTCAGGATGTCATACCTGCCTTCGCTTTCCCACCTGGAGATATCTTCTTCGTTCGCTTTCCCGGTTTCACAGACCGCCAGATGCAAGCAACAATTCCCACACTGTTTACACTTAAATTCTGACATAGGCCTTACCTCTTGATCCCCAACGATTGAAGGTACCGCGACGTAGTGGAAATATCCTCGTGGCCTAGCTGTTCCTTGATATAGGGTAAAGACATCCCTTGATCCGCCATCTCTGAAGCCTTGTGATGCCGCAAGGCATGATACCCCATTTCCCGAACCCCGGCCAGCCGGCAGAGACGGTCGAAGAATTTGTCTCGGTAGTCATACTTCCAACGCGCCGGTTCTCCCGGGTACTTTTTGGCCATCAGCGGATTGGTAAAAACATAAGGGGAGTGCGGGTCACGGTTCCATTGGGCCTTCTTCAGGGCGGCAAAGCAACGATCCGTCATATCCACTAGACGGTCAGTGAGGTTGCCGCCCTTCTTTTTTCGGGTCCAGAGCTTAACCTGGCGCCGTTGAAAATCAATGTCCTCCCAAGTGAGATTATTGATTTCCCGCACCCGTGCTACACATTGCCAGATCACGGTGAGATAAGTCCTCCCCGATTCGTCAGCCAGGGTCAGGACCTGTTCAATGTCCTCTGTCGGAGGGATGTATTTGACGAACTTTTCTA
>JALNYP010000045.1 GCA_023229795.1 Syntrophobacterales bacterium | reverse complement strand
TTCTGTCAGAATTGCCTGGCGGTGCGGCCTACGTACTCCAGTCCCGCCAAGCCGGGCGCCGTTAGGGAGACTACCACCCCTTGCACCTTTTTCACGGCAGGGGAGCGCTTGAGGCTCAGGGAGAGTACAGAAAAGACCAGCAGCAGGACCACAACGATGAGGAGCGGGGTGCGAAAGCGGCCACGGGGGCGCACATCCAACCGCCTCAATCCACCATCACTTCCTTTAGGATATTGAGATTATCCAAGGCCCGGCCGGACCCCATGACTACCGTGGACAGGGGGTCGTCGGCGATCTTGATGGGCAATCCGGTTTCCTGGTGCAGCAGGATATCCAGGTTCTTCAGCAAGGCGCCGCCCCCGGTGAGATAGATGCCCCGGTCCACGATATCCGCGGCCAACTCGGGGGGCGTCTGTTCCAGGGCGGTCTTGACCGCGGCCACGATGGCGTCGATCTGTTCCTGAATGGCCTGGCGGACCTCGTCGGAGTTGACATTGATGATTTTGGGGATGCCGGTGACCAGGTCCCGGCCTTTGACGTCCATGGCTTCGACCTCTCCGGAGGGATAGGCGTTGCCGATGGTGGTCTTGATGATCTCGGCGGTGCGTTCCCCGATGAGCAGGTTGTAGGTCCGCTTGACGTATTGCAGGATGGCTTCGTCCATCTTGTCGCCGCCCACCCGGACGGAGCGGGAATAGACGATGCCCGCCAGGGAGATGACCGCCACCTCCGAGGTGCCGCCGCCGATATCCACCACCATGTTGCAGATGGGCTCGGTGATGGGCAGCCCGGCGCCGATGGCCGCGGCCATGGGCTCCTCGATGAGATAAACTTCCCGGGCCCCGGCCGATTCCGCCGATTCCCGCACCGCCCGTTTTTCCACCGGGGTGATGCCCGAGGGCACGCAGATGATGATGCGGGGCCGAATCAGGGAGCGCCGGTTGTGGACCTTGCGGATGAAGTGGCGCAGCATGGCTTCGGTGATTTCAAAGTCGGCGATGACCCCGTCCTTCATGGGACGGATGGCCACGATGTTCCCCGGGGTGCGGCCCAGCATCATCTTGGCGTCCCGGCCCACGGCCAATACCCGGCTGCGGTGGTCCCGGTCATTCTTGCGGACCGCCACCACGGAAGGTTCGCTCAAGACGATGCCCTTGCCTTTCACATAGACCAGGGTGTTGGCGGTGCCCAGGTCGATGGCCAGATCATTGGAGAACCAGCCTAAGATGGGATCAAGAAACATGTGCGCTACTCCTTAAGCACCCTGGAAATCGCCGCCCGGGTTCCGATGGACTAAAGTTCGGCCAGAGGGTAAAAAAAGCGCCCGGTCCCCGAGCGCCCGCGCCGCGAGAAAATCCCCTCCATCCCCTATTGTGCCTACTTAGGGAAAAAATTCAACTGAAAAATCCGCATGGTGATTTCTCTTGGGGAAGCGATTTTCTTAAATCTCAAGGCGATTGTATAGTTTCACATATTCACATAAATTATGGGGAATTTTATCTGGTATCATCGATTAATCAGATTTGCTTGAGCGGTAAGGCATTTCAAGCATTTTTTACGCCTTGTACATTTTTTCTGCCCATGGTAGCATTTGCTATGCGCTGAATTGTATATATCTCTTTGAATATCAAGGGAAATTTAGAATATAATAAAATTATTATATTCAGTTAATAGATTTTCGCTTGCACTTTATAATAAAATTATTATATTATGAAAAACCACTGGACATTCAAAGTTTTCCTCAACAATAAGGACATTGATGTCATAGACAGATGGTTGTCTGATTTGCCACCAGGGGATAGGGCTATTGTCAAGCGCCGCTTAGCTTACATGAAGAAGGTAGAAGTTTGGGAACCTCCTCTTGTCAAAAAACTTCAAGGGAAAAAATATGACCCCATTTATGAAGTGAAAATCAGTGGCAATAATGTCGAATATCGGCCGTTAGGCTTTTACGGTCCGGGAGAAAAAGAATTTACTTTGGTAATTGGGGCACGGAAAAAGAGCGGGAAAAGAAAAAAACCAAGTTGGGAGCCTTCTGAGGCGCGCGAAACCGCCAAGAAAAGATATGAAATAATACAACAATCGAAGGAAAAACATATAGGTGACTATAATGAAGATAAGTGAGAAATTCATAAATGAATTGAGTAATAAGGAATATAGAGACGCTTTTGTATCTGCGCATATTGATAATGGAATACCATTTCAAATTCGGGCATTACGTAAAAAAGAAGGATGGACTCAAAAGGAATTAGCAGACCGGTTGGGGATGAAACAGGAAAGGATTTCAGCACTTGAAAACCCCAACTATTCAAAGTTTACGCTAACAACATTAAAAAAAATAGCGTCTGCCTTTGATGTTGCTCTAATAGTCAGGTTTGCACCAATAAGCGAATTGGTTCAATGGGAACTCACTCTCTCACCTGAAAAGTTGGAAACAGTAAGTTTTGATAAAGACCCTTATTTCCAACCTTCGGTATTAGATATTGTTGGACAAGGAGGGTTAGTTCTTGGAGGCGAAGGTATCATGTCTATCTATTATCCAGAGACTAAGCCAGAGGCTAAACCAAAAGCTAAGGTTTTTGATTTGAATGATGTGAGACAAAAAGCTGCTGGAAATAAGATGGATGGCCATCAAAAAGAAATGGATATGCCACTATACAATTCTATGGCAGCGGGGACAAGGCAATGAAACTGCTATCGATTAATCTTGCAAGGTCGCTTTGGTTTTGTCCGATGCAGGAATTGAATCCAAGAGGAAAAAGTTTATACCATATTATTCCTTATTTAATAGATAAATATAAATTTAAAGTTTTCCCATCTGAAAAAGAAGTCCCTGATGAAAACAAGGGAATTAAATTTGAAGATGGTGAATTTCTGACAAGTACCAATGAACTCATAAGCATAAATTTAACTATTTATACAGATGGCTTGGTGGCTGACTCACGGTACTCTACTAATGAATCAGATACTTTTCTAACTGACCTGCTTATAAACCTTCATAGGGATTTTTCTTTTCCACACTTTGAATTAGTAATAAGACGAATCGGATATGTCAGTCAGCTCTATGTGAGTAATGATAAATCTCTGGAGTTGATGAATCAAAAATTAAAGAAAATCTCCGAATATTTATCCAACAATGTTAAGGGCTTTGGAGAAATTCTTTTTGAGCTTGGAGGAATATCTTTTTGGCCAGACCAAACGAATATAATTAAGCCATTCACATTTACTTTTGAAAGAGTGTTAAATGTTGCTTTCTCAGAAAATAGATATTATTCGGCTGCACCCTTACAGACAGAAAAGCATCTCGAATTACTCGATATGTTAGAAGGTATATTATCAGAGTAATAAGGTGCTTTTCTTCTCCCACCCAGCCTTAGCAGCCTTGCGGGCAATTTCCGATCTTTCTTCCGGGGTGAGTTTTGCGGCTCTGGCGGGGCCACCCTTCTTTCCTCCTAGCTTACTAAGGGCGACGGCATTAGGATTGCGGGTATCTTCCGCAGGCGGGGCCTCTGGCTCGCCCTCCGTGGCTATCTCGATAATCGTTTTCGCCAAGACATTGAGATCACGGGGGCGCTTTGGCTTCTTGCTTGATTGGTCAGGCATACTTAGATTATGCTGCAATTCGCCAGGAAATCAACTCCCTTAACTTTCAAACTGATACACCCCTCAGGACCGGAATACTCTTGACAAATCCGCTCATAAATGGTTTATACAAAGTTTGGAATAATCTCTGGAAGCTGAGGATACGCAATGAAACGCACTTATCAACCCAGTAATTTACGCCGGAACCGCACCCATGGGTTCTTGGAACGGATGAGCACCCGGGCCGGCCGCCATGTGATCAAGCGCCGCCGGGCCAGAGGCCGGAAACGCCTTTCGGTCTGAACCGAAGCGCTCCTGTGCCCCATCCCTGATAACAACCGCCGGTGCTCCGCCCCTGTCCCGACCCCAACCCTAAAGGGACCGCCCGTTTCACCAAGGCGGCGCGGCTCCGCCACCGCCCAGATTACCTCCGGGCCCAGGCCCAGGGGAAACGGCTGCACACGCGCCATTTCGGCGTGACCCTGGCGCCTATGGGCGAAGGCCGGCCCCGCCTGGGGCTGGTGGTGACCCGGCGCCTGGGCAATGCCGTGCAGCGCAACCGGGTGAAACGCTTGCTCCGGGAGTTTTTTCGCCGCCACCGCACCGGCCTGCCCGCCGCCGACCTGGTCGTCATGGCCAAAAAGGGCGCGGCCGAGCTGGGGTACCGGCAGGTATACGAAGAATTGGGCCGGCTCCTGTTCCCTCGGGCCAGGAATAAAACCCATGATTAAAGTGGCCCTCTGGCTAATCCGGGCATATCAGGTGCTGATCTCGCCCCTGTTTCCCAGTAGCTGCCGGTTTGCCCCCACATGTTCCCAATACGCCGCCGAGGCCCTGAGCCGCCACGGCTTGTGGCGCGGTCTCGGGTTGAGCCTCCGCCGCCTCGGCCGTTGCCACCCCTTCCATCCGGGCGGGTGGGACCCGGTGCCTTAGGAGTTTTTTTTATGGAAAAACGGGCTTTGATCGCCCTGGGCTTAAGTTTTCTGGTCTTTATCGCCTTCATCTTTTACGGGGAGAAGTTTAAGCGCCCCGCCGAGCCCCAACCCGCGGCCCAGACCGCCCCGGCTGCCCCCGCAGCGCCGGCGCCGACGCCGGGCCCGGTAGCGGCGCAGCCCGCCGCGCCGCCGGTGCGCACCCCCGCGGCCGTGCCCGCCAAGGACGTTGTGGTGGACACCCCGCTGTTTCACGCGGTGTTCACCGAACTGGGGGGCCGCCTCAAGAGCTTCCAGCTCAAAAAGTATAAAGACCGCCTGCCCTTCGTGCCCATCAAAGAATTTAAGCTGGGGCCCGTGTCCTTTGAGATCCAGCGCTACCTGAACCCCGAAACCTCCGGGATCAAACCCAAGGAACTGGTCCGGGAGGGCGGCGCCAACGAATTGCCCCTGACCGTGAGTTGGGAAGGCAAAACCCTCAAGGTTCCCGGCCTGGCCCGCTGTGAGGCCTCGACGTCAGCCCTGACCGTCAAGGACGGCGACAAGGGCGTTTTGAAGTTTACCTGCGTCAGCCCCGAGGGCCTGACTATCGTTAAGACCTTCACCTTCAAAGGCGACGGTTACGGCTTCGACCTGGCGGTCCAGGTAGTCAACCATACCGCACAACCGCTGGATGGCCAGCTCAACCTGGACTTGAGCGAAAATTTTGCCGGGGAAGAAGCGGACCGCTTCCATTTCCTGGGATTCAACGGCTCCATCAATAATAAATTGGACGACATCAAGAGCGGCGGCCTCAAGGAACCCAAGACCTTTACCGGCCAGGTGCAATGGGCCGGCCTGGACGAAGGCTATTTTATGACGGCCATGATCCCGGAGTCGGCCAAGGCCTGGGTCACCCTCTCCGAGCCGCCCAAGGCGCCCATGGTGGCCAGTCTGAGGAACCCCGTGGAAAACCTGGCCCCGGGACAGGCGGTCCAGTTCGCCTACACCCTCTATTTCGGCCCCAAAAACCTGGGCGACCTCAAGACCATGGGTCTGGAGCGGGCGGTCAACTTCGGCTGGTTCGATTTCCTGGGCAAACCCTTCCTGACTTTCTTAAACTGGCTGGAGCGCTACTCCTTCAACTATGGCTGGGCCATTGTCATTATGACCATCCTGCTCCGGATCGTCTTTTATTATCCCAACCACAAGAGCTACAAGTCCATGAAGGACATGCAGAAGCTCCAGCCGAAGGTAGCCAAGATCCGGGAAAAATATAAGGACGACAAGGAAGCCATGAACAAGGAGCTCATGGCCCTGTATAAGACCTTCAAGGTCAACCCCATGGCCGGCTGCCTCCCCATGGTCATCCAATTGCCGGTCTTTATCGCCTTGTACAACGTCCTGGGGTATGCCATCGAACTGCGCCATGCCTCGTTCATCCCCACCCTGCCGTTTACCAACATCGTCTGGCTGGCGGATCTGTCCGCCAAGGACCCCCTGCTCATCACCCCCCTGGTCATGGGGGCCACCATGTTCCTCCAGCAAAAGATGACGCCGTCCGCCGGGGATCCCACCCAGGCCAAGATGATGATGTTCTTGCCCCTGATCTTTACCTTTATGTTCTTGAACTTTGCCTCCGGCCTGGTAATCTACTGGCTGGTGAACAACGTGCTTTCCATCGTCCAACAGCACTATACCAACAAGTACCTTACGTAGTTCTCAGAGGAAGGATTGATGGAGTTTCTGGAGTTTGAAGGCAAAACCACCGAAGAGGCCATCGATAGCGCCTGCGCTTTTTTTGAGGTGACGCCGGAGCAGTTGGAGATCGAGATCGTCTCAGTGGGTTCCTCGGGAATTTTCGGCCTGGGGGGCCGGAAGGCCAGGATTCGCGCCGCCCGGCGGGAAGAGGCCGAAGAAGAAGACCTGCTCCCCAAGGCCCGGGAAATCCTCGAGGGGCTCCTGGAGAAGATGCGGGAGCCGGCCACGGTGACCGCCACCCATGAGGATGACCGGATCACCCTGCTCATTGCCACCGATGACGCCGGCCTGCTCATCGGCAAGCAAGGCCAGACCCTGGACGCCCTGCAATACCTCGTTACCAAGATGCTGGCCAAGCAGACCCGGAAAAAGGTCAGGATCGCCATCGATGTGGAGGCCTACCGGGCCCGCCATAACGAAGCCCTGGCGCTCTTGGCCAAAAAATACGGCGACAAGGTCAAGCGCAGCGGCAAGTCCGTGACCCTGAATCCCATGAATCCCTATGATCGCCGCATCGTCCACATGGCCCTCCAGGGTGACAAGGATTTGAAGACCGTCAGCCGGGGCGAAGGTCTCTACAAGAAGGTGATCATTTCACCGGTGAAAAAGCGGGACAACCAGGAGGATGCCGCCGGCCAGGCATGAGCCCTTATGATGCGGCCGATACCATTGCGGCTATTTCCACCCCCATCGGCGAGGCGGGAATCGGTATCGTCCGGCTGAGCGGCCCCGCCGCCCAGACCATCGCTCGCCGCATCTTCCGTCCCCACCCGACCTGGCAGTCCCACCGGCTCTACCTGGGCCGCGTCGTTGACCCCCAAGGCGAGATCATCGATGAAGTCCTGCTCAGCTTTATGCGGGCCCCCCACACCTATACCCGGGAAGACGTGGTGGAGATCAACTGCCATTCGGGCTATGGGGTGCTGCGGCGCATCCTGGATCTGGCCCTGGCCCAAGGGGCGCGCCTGGCTCGCCCGGGCGAGTTTACCTTAAGGGCGTTTCTCTCCGGGCGGCTCGACCTGACCCAGGCCGAAGCCGTCCTGGAAGTCATTCACTCTCGCACCGAAACCAACCTTAAGGTGGCCGCGGCGCATTTGCACGGCGCCCTGGGACGCCGGATCGGCCAGGTGCGCCAGGACCTCCTGGACCTCCTGGCCCGGGTCGAGGCCGCCCTGGATTTTCCCGAAGAAGCCGGGGAGTTGCCTACCGCCCCCCTCCGGGCGGGGTTGGAGGCCCAGGCCGGCGCCCTGGAGGCCCTGGACGCTACCTATGAAGCTGGGCGGCTGCTCAAAGAAGGCCTCCTGGCGGTGATCGCCGGGCGTCCCAACGTGGGCAAATCCAGCCTCTTGAACCGCCTCCTGGACCTGGAGCGGGCCATCGTCACCGAGATTCCCGGCACCACCCGGGACTTGATCGAGGAGTCCATTACCCTGGGAGGCGTGGTGGTGCGCTTCAGTGACACCGCCGGCCTGCGCCCGGCCCAGGACCGGGTGGAGGAGCTGGGCATCGCCCGCACCCGGGAGCGCTTGCAGCAGGCCGACCTGGTCCTCTACCTGGTGGAAGCCGGCAGCCCCCTGACCGGGGAGGATGACGCGGCGCTGGCGGCCCTGGCGGGACGCCCGGGGCTGTTGGTGATCAACAAGATCGACCTGGCTCCTGATCTCCCCGACGCGGCCTTCCCTCAGTTCGAGGCCTGGCCGCGCCTGGCCATTTCGGCCAAGACGGGCCAGGGCCTCGCGGCCTTAAAGCAGGCCATCGTGGACCAGGCCCTGGGGGGCGGCCTGAAGGTGCAAGGCGAGATGATCACCCAGGCCCGGCACCACCGGCACCTGGCCCAGGGCCTGGACTGCCTCGGCCGGGCCCGGGAATTGCTGGATGGCGGCCAGGAGCCGCCCTGGGAATTGGTGGCCCTGGAACTGGTGGCCGCTATCCGGGAACTGGGGGAGATCACCGGGGAGGAAGTGGGCGAAGCCATCCTGGACCGCATTTTCGGTCAGTTCTGCCTGGGGAAGTGATTTGCGGCCAGGGTATCCTTTCTCCTGCCTGGTCCTCTAACCAAAAGGACGCGTCATGCCCGACCAGCCGGAAACCGATCCCCTGGCCCTCCTGTCCGCAGGCGTTGCCGCCCTGGGTCTGAGCCTCTCTGCCGCGGCGCTGGAGCACTTTCGCATCTATCTGGAAGAACTGAAGCTCTGGAACGCCCGGATCAACCTCACCGGCCTCAAAACCGACCGGGACATCGTCATCAAGCACTTCCTGGACTCCCTGGCGATCCTGCCCTTTCTGGATTCCGTCCCCTCCCTCCTGGACCTGGGCAGCGGCGCGGGTTTCCCCGGCCTGGCGCTGAAGCTGGCCCGCCCCGACCTGGCCCTGACCCTGGTGGAAGCCCGGGAGAAGAAGACCGCGTTCCTCGAATACCTGGTCGGCCGCTTCCGGTTAACCGGGGTTCAGGTGGTCCAGGCCCATCTCACCCCCTCTCAGGCCCGCAAGTGCGAGCCGAAGGTGGCCGCGGTGGTTTCCCGGGCCGCGTTATTCCTGCCCCGTTTGCTGGAGGTGGCCGCGCCCTTGCTGGCGCCGGGAGGTTTGGTCCTGGCCCTCAAAGGGCCGCGGCTGGCGGGCCTCGAACTGGAAACCGCCCAATCCGCGGGCGCGCTCCTGGGCCTGGGCGCCTGGCAGACGCATAAATACGACCTGCCTATCAGCCGCGAACCCCGCCTCCTGATCATGGCCCGTAAAGAAGCCCAGCCTTGAGAGAGGCGTCAAAAAGACCTTGCTTTCCCGCCGGTGACTTTTTCCCTCGGAATTAGGTATAATAGCACAAGGTGCGCCCTCGGCGGCCTCGGCGGAGCGGCGATGACGTTACCTGTGGAAAGCTGCGAGACCTCTCAAGAAATTTACGCCATCGTCTGCCGAGCCACCGTCAAGGGTGCAGCCCCTGTGTTTCGCAACCCATGCTTGATTCTTATCACGCTCATAAAAGTGGGTGGCCCGGACCCCGGGAAATCACCCCAACCTTATTGGCGCCCAAGGGCAAAGGTCTTGGCTGGCTGCTAATTGCTGACAGCTAACTGCTGATACATTATGTCTTTCATCTCCTGGCAGTATTTCATTTTTCTTCCCGCGGTCCTCATCCTCTACTGGCTCCTGCCGGCCAGGCGGCGGTTACTGCTGTTGTTGGCGGCCAGCTATTTCTTCTATGCCTGCTGGGACGTCAGGTTTCTGGCCCTGGTGCTGGCCACCACGGTCATTGATTACAACTGCGGCCTGGCCATCGCCGGCCGGGAAAACCGGCCCTGGCAAGTCCTGGGCTTCTCGCTGCTGCCCGGCGCCTGGGTCCTGGGCTGTTACGTCCTCTTGCCCCAGGCCGGCATCACCGCGTCCCTCCTTTCGATCAGCCTCGGGGTGGGCCTGGCCTTTTTCGGGGCCCATGAGCTTATCCGCCGCCTGGTCAAGGACCAGCGCGCCAAATATTACCTCGTGCTCAGCGTGGTCTTCTGTCTGGCCATCCTGGGATTCTTTAAGTACTGCAATTTTTTTGTCGATTCCTTT
Source organism: Syntrophobacterales bacterium (assembly GCA_023229795.1). Lineage (GTDB taxonomy): Bacteria > Desulfobacterota > Desulfobaccia > Desulfobaccales > 0-14-0-80-60-11 > 0-14-0-80-60-11. The sequence goes on along the minus strand of JALNYP010000045.1, from coordinate 21,659 downwards.
AAATCGCTCCTGACCGGAGTGGGCTTCACCTCCGATTGGAGCCTGCTCAAGATCATTCTGCCGGTGGGCATCTCCTTTTACACCTTTCAATCCCTGGGCTACGTCATTGATATCTACCGCGAGCACAGCCCGCCCTGCGCCGATTTTCTCACCTTTGCCACCTTTGACGCCTTTTTCCCCCAGATGGTGTCCGGGCCCATCGAACGCGGCAAGAACCTTATTCCCCAACTGGAGCAGGGGGCCAGTTTTCAGGATTCCCATATCCAGGACGGCCTGCGTCTGATGCTGGTGGGGTTCTTCAAGAAGATTTTCGTGGCGGATAACTGCGCCCTCCTGGCCAACTATGCCTTTGACCCCAAGACCAGCCTCAACGGCTACTGGGCGGTGCTCGGGGTGGTGGCCTTCGCCTTCCAGATCTACAGCGATTTTTCCGGTTATACCGACATCGCCCGGGGGTCCGCCAAGCTCTTGGGCATCGACCTCATGGAGAACTTCCGCTTCCCTTATTTTTCCCGGACGCCCTCGGAATTTTGGGGCCGCTGGCACATCTCCCTGTCCACCTGGTTCCGGGATTACCTCTACATTCCCCTGGGGGGCAACCGCGGTGCCCGCTGGGACACTCTGCGGAACCTGGCCATCGTCATGGTGTTGGCGGGGCTCTGGCACGGCGCCAACTGGGTCTTCGTCCTCTGGGGGGCTTATCACGGCGCCCTGCTCATCCTCTACCGGGTCGTGCCGCCGTTTAACCGCCTCCAAATTAAAGACGGAACCTGGACCTGGCGCGACTTCCTGGCCGTGCCCCTGATGGTGCTGTTCACCTTCGTGGGCTGGGCCATTTTCCGGAGCCCCAGTATCTCGTACCTGGGCGTCTGGTTCGGGGCCCTGGGCAACTGGAACCCGGCCGCGGCCCTCTCCTGGCAGTCCTCCGCCCTCTGGCTGGTGATTCACGTGGCGCCCTTGCTGCTGTTGCAGGTCCTGACCTTCAAATACCGGGATGAAGCCTCCCTGGCGCACGTCCCCTGGGCGGCCCGGGGCCTGATTTACACCCTGATGATCCTGTTGATCGTCTCCTCCGGCGAGCAGGATAAAGAATTTATCTATTTTCAGTTCTGATGAAACGGCTCCTCACCCCCGCCTGTCTGATGCTTCTCTGCCTGCTGGTCCTGGCTGAGGCGGGGGCCCGCGTCTTCTTTGCCAAGGATATTTCCGGCCGCTTCGATTACGGCTACAATCCCGAGGCCGGTTTCGCGGAACATGCAGACGGCACTGTGGAACTCTTCCGGGCCGGCGGCCGCCGCTTCTACCCCCAGACGTTTAAGCGCGGACGGCCCCCGGGGGTGTTTCGGATCATGACCGTGGGCGACTCCGTGCCCCGGGGACCGAGCCTGAAAGGGGCCTATCCCGGGCTGCTGGGGCAGGAATTGCGCCAACATGGTATTCCGGCGGAGTCCATCAATCTGGCGGTGCCCGGCTACGGCGCCCGCCGCTGCCAGATCGTGCTGCGCCAGGCCGTGCAGTACGAGCCCAGTCTGATCATCCTGCATTTCGACGACTACAATAAGTGGGAGGATGAGCGGGAGTGGCGCCGCAGCCAGGAATTCAAGGGGTGGCACCCCCGGCATTGGCTGATGAAGGTTTTTATCTTCCGGCGGCTCTATGAGGCCAAGATGGAGAAGGTCTTTTGGGCCCTGGTGCCCGAAGAGGTGCGCTTAAGATACGCCGTCAATGACGCTGACGCCCAGGTGGCCGCCGGGGCCGACCCCAAGGAAGTCGCGGCCCGCATCAAATTGGCCTACGACACCGCGGTGGAAAACGTCGCCATGGTGCGTAAGCTTCAGATTCCCGTCATCCTGGTCACCCAGTGCCGCCTGGAAGAAGACGCCCGCCACCGCCTTTGCCTTACCGACCATGGCCTGGATAAACTGGGGGAATCCTTGAAAGGGCCCGGCGTCTATCACGTCTCCATGAAAAAAGTGCTGTCCGGCCAGGATATCAAAAGTATTTTTTTGAACTTCAGCGGTCACTTGCATCAAGCCGGACACCAGCTCCTGGCCAACGCCATCTTCGAGAAAATCGAGGCGGAACAGGCCGCCCTGGGACTCCCGGAGCCCACCGTCGCCGTGGCCGGGAAAACTCCGCAGGCCCGGACTCCTGCCCCGCAGAAGCCCTGAGTCAATGTGGCGCCGCCGCCCTCGGCGGCGAGTATTAACAGGTTCCCGTACGGCGCGTCATGGTATGCTGGCTGACCCTCGGGCAGGGGCGGGCTCGGGACACCCTGGCCTGCGGCCGCCTTTCCCAGGCCGCCGGGGGGGCAGGCTGTCCCACCATAATAATGCCGGTCAGGCGGTCGGGTCCGTCGGCCAAAGGATTGCAATACCAGCGGTAGGAGCGCTCCGTGCCGTTTTTCGCCTTGAGCGGCAGATCAAAGCCCCCGCCGGACTCTTCCGATGCCAGCCGTTTCAGGTAATCCTCGGCCAGCTTTCTCTCGGCGTCGGGGAACAAGACCTCGAGGGCGTTCTTTCCCAACACTTCAGGTTTGCGCCAGCCGGTGAGGTGCTCGGCACCCGGACTGAATTCCAGGATGCGGCCGTCCGGGGACACGAACGCGATGACCATCTCGGGGATCGGCCAGGGCGCCTTCAGAGAGTCCTGCGGCGTCAAAAGGCCGCCGGCCTCAAGATGGCGCCAGGGGAACGTCTCTTGGATCGCCCCGGCCAGGCCCACCTCGATCCCGGCGTCGGCAAGGGGCGCGGCCGGAAAAGTGCCGGTGCGGCCTGCCGTGGCCTTGGCCGGACCGGCCGCGTCGTTGATCAAGAGGCAGGGGGCTCCGGGGCAGGCCTCCTGCGCCAGAGCCAGGGCCGTCAGGCCGTCCACGCCGGCGCCCTGGGCGGCAATCAGGATAAGGTCCGGTGGAGCTTCAAGTAATATTTGGAGGAAAGCGTCCCGCGAACTCACGCGGACTTCGGTGAAGGGCAGGCTCAGCTTGCTCAGTTCGTAATCGATGAGATCAACCGGGCTTGCCTCGTTTCCGAGAACCAGGATTCTTAATTCGTCAGACATGGCTTTATTCCTGTTGTTATCAGAAACGGGTAGGTGGATATATTCACACAATAAGACGTGTTGCCGATCTTTCAATATGGCAAGGCAACTTTTTCATTGATGTGGTAGTATTTTCCTAAGAATAGCGGGGTTACAAAGTTAAATTGATTTATATATATATTAATTTATTATAAATACTACATTACCAATAATGACGCTGAGTTGACTGGAAATAACCTATATGCGCATCATGATGATATTAATTTCTCGCTGGCTCGCCCTCGGTGTCGTCCTCCTGGGCGGCTTCAGTCACCAGGTTGAGGCGGCCCCGCCGGCTGAGAGTTATTCAGAGGCCCGCCAGGCCATGGTGGCCCGGCAACTGCAACGGCGGGATATCACCGACCCCCGGGTCTTGATCGCCATGGGCCGGGTGCCCCGGCACCGCTTCGTGCCCGAGGCCCTGGCGTCCCAGGCCTACGGCGATCATCCCCTGCCCATCGGGGAGGGCCAGACCATCTCCCAGCCCTATATTGTGGCCCTGATGACCCAGTGGGCGGAAGTGGCCCCGGGGGACCGGGTGCTTGAGGTGGGGACGGGTTCGGGTTACCAGGCCGCAGTCCTGGCGGAACTCACCGGCCAGGTCTTCACCATCGAACTTCTCCCGGAGTTGGCCCGCCAGGCCGCGGCCCGCCTCAAAGAGCTGGGCTACGGCCGGGTGCAGGTGAGAAGCGGCGACGGCTACCAGGGCTGGCCTGAAGCGGCCCCCTTCGACGCCATCGTGGTCACTGCGGCCGCGCCCCGGGTGCCACCGGCGCTCACGACGCAGCTCAAAGAAGGCGGCCGCCTGGTGATCCCTCTGGGGACCCCCTATGGGGCCCAAACCCTGGTAAGGTTCCGCAAGGTTAAAGGCCACCTGGCCGAGGAGGCCTCCCTGCCGGTGCGCTTCGTGCCCCTGGTGCGCCCGGAGACCTTGAAAGGCAGCGGCCAGTAGCCAGCGGTCTGTATCACGCGGCCCATACCATGTGGCGCCGCCGCCCTCGGCGGCGAGCTTTTTCTCGACACCTGACCCCTCTCACCCGACTCGCAGGGCTACAGCGGCTCCCAGGGCCCGGACCAATTGAGTCAGGAAGTGGTTAACGGGCGTGGGCACGCCCAGCGTCTGGCCCAGCTTAGCTACCTGGGCGTTCAGGGCCTCGATCTCTGTGGGCCGTCCGGCCAGGACATCCTGGAGCATGGAAGAGCGGTTGGCCGCGGTGGCGGTGCAGACCTGGCGAAGGCGCGCCTCGGGGTCCCCGGTGAGGGTGAGCCCCGCGGCCGTCGCCACCGCCTGGGTTTCGGTGGCCGCGGCCACCGCGAGTTCCCAGGCCGGGGGCAATTCGAGCAGCGCCCCGTTGGGTACCCGCAGCAGGGCGGTCAGGGGATTGATGCCCGCATTAATGACCAGTTTTTCCCATAACACGGCCTCGATGTCCTCCCGGGCTTGGCACGGGAGGCCGGCGTGCCGCAAGATCTCCGCCAGGGCCGCCACTTCCGTGCCTGAGACCCGGGACCCCGCCGGGACCCCGATGAAAATGGCCCCCTGGCCGGCATAGACGATCCGCCCCTCTCCGGTGCGGGTCACCCCTAACAGCCCCACCCCGGCCAGCAGACGCTCGGGCCCAGCCACCCGGGCCAACTCCTCCAGGTTGCCCAGGCCGTTCTGGAGGGTAAGGGCCAGGCCCCCGGCGGACATCAGCACCGGCAGGGCTTGGGCCGCAGTCGCCGTCTGATAAGCCTTGACGGCAATAATGGTCACGTCGCAGGCGCCTACTTCCGGGGGGAGGCCGATGGGCACCTTGACCAGGCGGTGGCCGCCTTCCAGGGTGTGCACCTGAATCCCGTCGCGGCCCAGCCGGGCCACCCGATCCGGCCGGTAATCCACCAGAGAGACGTCCTCGCCGGCCTCCCGAAGCAGGGCCGCCAGGAGACATCCCAGTGCCCCCGGACCCACTATTGCCAGTTTCATGGTTTTTCTCGAATAAAAATGCAGAAATAACCCCGAAATCACCAGGGGATTCTTTATCTTTTAGACGATCTAGAATAAAATTTCTACGAATAATGAGGAAAAGGTGGCGAGCATGGCGACGCCCGCGGAACTATCGAGACATTTCGACCAGGAATTGGCAAAGCTCAAGCAGGATTTGCTGCGGATGGCGGCACTGGCCGAAACCGCGGTCAGCAAGAGCCTGCTGTCGGTGATCAACCGCGACTCCGATCTGGCCCGGGATGTGATTACCGACGATATCACCCTGAACCGCATGGAACTGGCCATTGAAGAACAGGCCTTCAAATTACTGGCCCTGCGCCAGCCCGTAGCCACCGACCTCCGGTTGACCACGGCTTCTATGCGCATCGCCACCGAACTGGAGCGCATCGGCGATCAGGCGGTCAACATCTCCGAACGCGCCCTCGAACTGAACAGCCGCCCACCCCTGGAACTTCCCATCGACATCAAGGTCATGGCGGATATGGCCTTGGGGATGGTCCGCACCAGCATCGACGCCTTTGTCAACCAGGACCCCAAGCTGGCCATCCAGGTCTGCCAGCGGGACGTGGAAGTGGATATTCTGGATGACGAGTACATTCAGAAGATCCTGGACTGCATGATCAATGAGTCCCGCTGGGTAACCCGCCTGCACCACTTCATTATCATCGTGCGGAACCTGGAACGCATCGCCGACCTGGCCACCAACATCGCGGAAGACATCGTCTTTATCGTCGAAGGCCGGGTCATCAAGCATCGGTGCGAAGAGTGGATGCTGGCCTCGAGCCCGGCCTGACCTTGGCCTGAGCCATTTTCTCCTCCAGCAGTTGTAACTCCTGGGCTACCCGGGGCTGGGTCTTGCGGTCCCGCTCCAGGGTCTGCAGGGCGTGGACCACCGAGGCATGGGAGCGCTGGAACAGGCGCCCCAACTCCACCATGGTCTTTTCCGTGTAGATGCGGCAAAAGTAAAGCGCCATCTGCCGGGCCCGCACCAGGCGCCTCTGCCGCGACCGCCCCAACAATTCCGGCAAGCTCACCCCGTAGTAATCGCCGACGATCTTTTGAATCGCCGGGGTATTCAAGCGCGTCTCCACGGCCTTCAGGTCCTGGAGCACTTCCCGGGCCAGTCCCAGGTTGAAAGGCTCATTCAGCAAAGTCCCCCGGGCCACCAGGCAATCCAGGGCGCTTTCCAGACGGCGGACGTCCTCCTCGACGTGTTCGGCCAGGTACTCCAGGATCCTGACGGACACCTGCACGCCCCGGTTCTGGGCTTTGGTACTGAGGATATTGACCCGGGTGGGAAAGTCCGGCGGGCCGATGGGCGTAATGAGGCCGCCGGTGAGCCGGGACCGCAATTCCTGGGAGAGGTGGCCGATCTCTCCCGGCAGATAGCAACTGGTAAAAACCAGCCGTTTATTCTGCCCCATGAGGGTATCCAGGGTATAGCAGACCTCCGCCTGAATCTTTTCTTTGCCGCTCAAAAACTGCACCTCTTCCAGCAGCAAGATGTCGCAGTCCCGCCGGAACCGCTCTTTGAAAGACGACATGGTGCCGCTCTTGAGCGCTTTCACCATCTCGTTGGCAAAATTCTCCGCGGTGGTATACAGCACCTGCCGGCCGGCGGCAGACTTGCTGATGAAGTTCCCCACCGCCTGGGACAGGTGGCTTTTTCCCAGGCCGGGTCCCGAAGTGAGAAACAGGATGCGATTATAAAAGGTATCGTTGCGGGCCAGCGCCTGGGAGGCCTGATACGCCAGGCGGTTGGAGGCCCCGACCACGAACTGGTCGAAGGTGAAGGCGCGGTTCAGCCCGCGGCGGCTGGGCCTTTCCGAGACCATCGGTAGGGACGGCTGATTCACCGGCATCACGGCCGGCGGCCGGATGGGTGCGGTCAGCAACTTGAGATGCACCGGCAGACTGCGGTTGAAGGTGGTCTCCAGGATCTGGCGGATAAGCTTGAGATAATTAGCCTGGATCCACCTGAGGGCAAAAGGGTTGGGACAGGACAACACCAGTTCTCCCCCGGGTCCGGACTCGGCCCGGAGGGGCTCAAGCCACAGGTCGAAAGTGGGTCGAGGCAACTGGTTCTTGATAATTTCTTTCACATCAGGCCAAATAGCTTCCATACTCCCCCTTGTATGTGCGCTCTTGTGGAGAGGATATTAACCGCTGCCGGGAATCGGGTCAAAGGGGCTAGACCGAAATCAACCTTAGGATGTTCGGTTAGGGCCAGGTTAGCGATTTGTTACAAAAAGCAATACTGACGCGGGTCTGGCTTAGTTAGTTGAAATGATAATATTATTAATTAGTTAACTACTAAAAGAGGCAAAATCAGCAGACTGGCGAGCCCCCTGATCCCGCCCTCACCATTTTAAAAATCTCCCGCGTTCTGGGTTTTTCAACGATTTTCATAGGGAGGCAAAATAATCTCAGACAAAATTCGCTAACTCACTTAATTAGCAGAAAAAACCTATAAAAAACCCTTAAGTCCCCTCCTCTTCGGCCGAGCCCGTCCGGCCGCACCCCCCGATGGCCGATCCCGGACTCCGGGAGAGCATCGACCGGACCTTCGGCGTCGTAGCCTGATAATGGCTGATAGTCCCTGCGTCCGCCGCCTTGACAAATCATCAGGACCGGGTATCATTGGCTAAGGCTTTTATCGGCAAACCTTGAGGGTCCGCAATGATCAATTACGTCGCTTATCGCAAGTTCGTCACCCTGAAAAACGGCAAACGGGTGATGTTCCGCTTTCTCAACGACCAGGACCGGGAGGCCCTGATCCAGATGTTTCAGGAGGCCCCGGAGGAGGATACCCGGTTCCTGAAGCAGGACGTCAAGGATCTGAAGCTGGTCAACTATTGGGTTGACCACCTCAACTACCGGAAGGTCTTGCCCCTGGTGGCGGTGGACCTGGACAGCAATCGGCTCACTGCGGATGCCACCCTGCATCGGGGCAAGCATGCCGCCAAACATATCGGCGAAATCCGCATCTTCGTGTCCCGCCCCTATCGCAACCTGGGTTTGGGCTCCTTGATGCTGGAAGAGATCCTCAGCCTGGCCCTCCAGGAAAATCTTATGTGGGTGAAGGCCGAGATTCTGGCGGAGCACAAAAAGGTCATCAAGGCCTTTAGGGCCAAGGGGTTCGAGCAGAAGGCCATCCTGGACGACTATTTTATCCGCAAGGACGGGGTGTTCCACGATGTGGTCCTGATGATCCGCCCCGTGGTCAAGCGGGACGACGCGGAATTTTAACGGCAACCGCTTCATAGGGAGGGCTGGGAAGAATCTGTGACACTCTTCCGGCCCTTTTTTGTGCTCCGGGGGGAGGCTGGCCATGGCACGGGTGACCTCAGGGTTGGAAAACTTGCTCCGGGAGCCGCCCGCCTGGGCGGCGAAGGCCCGGCTGGGGCTGTTAAGCCACCCGGCCAGTGTCGGCCCCGGCCTGGCCCACGCCCGGGACCTGGTGGCCCGCCGCTTCCCCGGTCAACTCCGGATACTGTTCAGTCCCCAGCACGGCTTCCTGGGGGAAAAACAGGACAACATGATCGCCTCGGCCGATTTTGCCGACCCCGTTCTGAAGCTGCCGGTGGTGAGCCTCTATGGGCCCCGCCTTAGCCCCCCGGCCGAGGCCCTGGCCGAGGTGGACGTCATCCTGGCGGACCTCATGGACGTGGGCACCCGGGTATACACCTTTGCCGCCACCCTGGCCAAGGTCATGGAGGCCGCGGCGCCACTGGATAAAAAGGTGGTGGTGCTGGACCGGCCCAACCCCATCGGCGGCGCCGCGGTGGAAGGGAACCTCTTGCGGCCGGAATGGGCCTCCATTGTCGGGCCCTTTCCTCTGCCCATGCGCCACGGCTTCAGCCTGGGGGAACTGGCCCGCTACTATAACGTCACCCAGGATATCAACTGCGACCTCGAGGTGATCCCGGCCGGGAATTGGCGGCGGCGCGACTATTTCGACGCCACCGGCCTGCCCTGGGTGCTGCCGTCCCCCAATCTGCCCACCCTGGAGGCCGCGATCGTCTATCCCGGCCAGGTCCTCCTGGAGGGCACCAACCTCTCCGAAGGCCGGGGCACCACCCGGCCCTTCGAACTGTTCGGCGCCCCCTTCCTGGAGCCCGGCCGTATCCTGGACCTTCTCCAACCATCCGAACTGCCCGGGGTGATCCTGCGGACCGCCTGCTTTGAGCCCACCTTCCATAAATGGGCCGGCGAACTCTGCCGGGGCTTCCAGCTCCACGTCACCGACCGGCAGGCCTTCAAACCCTACTACACCACTCTGACCCTGCTGGCCGCCATCCATCAGCTCTACCCCGAACAATTCGCCTGGCGCCTGCCCCCCTATGAATACGAGACCGTGCGCCTGCCCATTGACCTCCTCACCGGCGACGACCTGATCCGCCGGGGCCTGGAAAACGGCCTCACCGTCCCGGAACTGGAAGCCGCCTGGCAGGACGACCTGAACCGTTTCCTGGAAGTCCGCCGGGAGTTTCTGATTTACGGGGAGTAAGGCTGGTTTTTGAGGGAAGGGGCCAGGGAAAAAAGCTAGTATAGGGCGGCCTGTGGCCGCCTTATGGCGGCGGCCGCGGCCTGCCCAATCATAATCGACAGATTCAAGCCCGACGTAGGGTGCGCATTGCGCACCTTTGGCTGGCTCTATCTGCAGACAGGCAAGCTTTCATTTGGCCTGCTGCCGGTGCGCGTCAACATAGGCCTTGAGAACCGCCTGCATTCGAGAAATGTGCCCTTTGCCCTGTGATTTGAAAAAGGCGATGATTTCGCCATCAAGGCGCAGATGGACGGATTTCTTGGCCTCCGGCAAAACCAGTTTCGCCTGAGTCCAGTCGGGCAGAATGCCGCGCTCGTCTTCGTCTTCGGCAATGAGCCGTTCCAGTTCTGCATCCGTCAAAGCATCCACGCGGCTCAAATCGGTGCGGCTCTCCGCCTGCTTGGCCTTAAGCTCCGCGGCCGTATAGCTCTTGATATTTTTGTCTTTCTGCATGGCGCGCCCTCCGAAAAGAAATAATCCTGACGGCCTCACTACGAGTGGTGTAAACGACCGTCACCAACCGTTCTTCTACAACCCCTATGGCAAGGAATCTGTCTTCCTTGCCCTCATAGGTTGAAGGCTTCAAAGACCGTGGTGACATCGAAAAAATCGAGGCCGTGCTTTGTCAGGTTGGACCGTCGTTTGCGTTCGTCCCATTCAAAGCGCCTAGTATATTTGTACACAAATTATGTCTACAGTCAAGATTTTCTTGTCGTTCCCAAGTTCAACTTGAAAAAACCAGGAGATGACCGGCAAATTCACGCCTAGGCAACCTTGGGCGTCAACCGTTCAACCATAATGTCGGCGGCATGCTGGCGCGCCTGGGCCAGATCATAATTCACCTGCATGCGCAGCCAGGCATCCGCCGTACTGCCGAAGGCCTTTTCAAAACGGATCGCCATTTCCGGCGCAACCCCGCTACGCCCGGCAACGATGTTATGAAGCTGCTGCCGCGCGATATGGAGAGCCGCGGCCGCTTCCGCCACCGTCAAGCCCAGATCGTCCAGACACTCCTTCACCAGAAGACCGGGATGAACCGGATTATGCATTGTGTCCATCTTCTAATCCAGAATGTGGGTCGGCCGGAGCATAAAGCGGTTTGATATTGATCTCCTTGTCCGACATTCTGACTTGGGCAAGGTCATAATGCACCTGAAGCTGTAGCCAGCTCTCAGGACTGCGGCCAAAAGCCTGCGATAACCTGATCGCCATTTCCGGGGAAATGCCCGCGTGACCGTTCACCAGCATGGAGAGGGTCTTGCGGGTCACGCCTAGCCCTTGAGCGGCCTGCGTGATGCTCAAACCCAGGGGCTCGAGGCACAATTCCCGGATAATCTCCCCCGGATGCGGTGGGTTCTTCATGGTCATGGGGTATCAATCCTGATCCAAAGAAAAGCGGCCAGTTAGCACGGAGCCACTTCCAAATGGATTCCTTCGTGTGCTTGCAGATGTTGAATGATCTGAAACAGGTTGTCCGCCCGCGGGTTTCCCTTCGGGCCCAACATCCGCATGAGACTTTTGGCCGGTATGTGGGTAGCCTCGGCCAAAGGGCCAAAACGAACCGCCATGTTGATACTCCGGGGATGGCTCCACCAGACAATTAGATATATTTTGTCCAGAGTCGATTTGTTTTTGTGTAGTAGCAAAGTTCAAATATCCCATTTCTCCAAAAGAGATATCCCATTAGGGTATAGCTCAGAATGACATACCTCCCGATTATTCAATCCTCAGCTTGCCCTCAAAGGGAAAGTCACCATGACACGCAGGCCAGACCTCGATTGGTCGCTGGCATAGCCAAAGCTGACTTTTGCACCAACTCGGGCGGAAATGGTCTGGACAATAGACAGGCCGAGGCCCGAACCAATTTCATCGCTACCTAAGACACGGTAGAACGGATCAAACACCCGCTCTCGTTCTGCCTCTGGAATGCCAGGGCCGTTATCTTCGACCACCAGCGTAGTCCCCTCCTTGGTCGCTAAAAACGACAAATCGACACGCCCACCTGTCGGGGTGTAGCGAACGGCGTTGTCCACGAGATTTTTGACTAGTGTTATCAAGTCAACCTCGTTGACGGGGACGTGAGCATCCGAGTCACTCACAACACCAATATCAATGCCCTTCGCCTCTGCCAATGGCATCAAATCCTCCAGCACGTGCCGATAGACCTGCTGTACAGAAACGGAGGTGTTGGACGTGATCTCCGAGGCTTGTGCTCGTGCCAGTGCCAACATTTGATCCAGCAATGTTCTGCCACGCTCGATACCTTGACGCAGTGTATTTAGTCGCTCGTGCGCGTTGGCAGACATCTCGGCATCCGCAAGCCGTTCGGCTTGTAATGACAGCGCCGTCAGCGGAGAACGTAGTTCATGCGCTGCATCGGCGACAAAGCGCCGCTGCGTAGCCATTGACTGTTCTACACGCTTTAACAGTCGATTGATTGCGCCCACGAATGGTCGAATTTCAGCCGGAAATGGTTCGGGGGCAATGGGATGAAGTTCTTGCTCGCTGCGTTGATCGATTTCGATGGAGAGGGCGGCAATCGGCTTAAAGATTTTGCGGATGAGATAGGCCACGACAAGCAGCAGAATCGGAACCAGTACCAGGAACGGCATCAAGGTACGCAACGAGCTATCTCGTGCGATTTCGTCACGGACGGCCGTCTCTTGAGCCACAGCTAAGCGTTCTCCACTGCCGAGGGTTCTGACCAAGACACGATAGGTTTCATTGTTGGCATGGACAGTTTGCAGGCCATCACGAAGGTTTTGCGGCAGTGCCAACGTTGGGTTAGCATCGGTATTTGGATTGCTGGGCGGGATCGTAGAGAGTAGTTGTATAAAGACACGTGATTCTGGATCGTTGTCTACTCCAGTACCTGAATTGCCTGTTTGAGGCACAGTCAGGCCGTGCCGGTCGTACAACATAGCGACCTGGCGCAGTACATCATCCTGCAACTCATGCGCCTCGTTGAACGCCGAGAAGAAAGCAAATATTCCGGCAATCAACGCAACACTCAGAATCGCCAACGACAGCCAGAAAGACAGTCTGATTTGAAGCGAGTCTTTCACCCGTTTTTTAAAACCATCCATCCTACTCCCCTGACATTTTTGATAACCTCACTTCCTAGTTTCTTGCGCAGCGCGTGAATCAGGAAATCGACGGCATTGCTTTCTACTTCCTCGCCCCATCCATAAATTCGATCTTCCAGATCGCTACGGGAAAGAATTGCACCGGGACGAACAAGCAAGGCTTGCAACAGAGCGAATTCCCTGCTGGAAAGCTGTATCGGTCCGCCAGCATTGACCGTTGCTTCTCGCGTTGCTGGATCGAGTGACACTAAGCCATTGGTGAAATAGGGAGACGCAATCCCACCTTTGCGCCGCAGTACGGCGCGCATGCGCGCAAGCAACTCTGTCATCTCGAAAGGCTTGAGAACATAGTCGTCAGCTCCGCCATCCAACCCGCGAATTCGATCATCTAGCCCATCCCGTGCGGTGATGATTAGCAAAGGCACGGGGTTGTCTTTGGCACGGGTCACGTTTAGCACTTCCAACCCATCCTTGCCCGGCAAACCGAGGTCGAGCAGAATGATGTCGTAGTTCTGGCAAGCGATCGTGTTGAGCGCGGTTTGCCCGTTCTTCACCCAATCAGTAGCATATGACGCATCCTTGAGTGCTTCTTGGATAGCCTCTCCGATCATGGGATCGTCTTCAACCAACAAAACGCGCATTTATCCTCCCTCGGCTAATGCGCCGCGCTTCAATGAGCCTTTTCTGCTGCCCTCTGTTTGAAAATCAAAATACAAGTCAGCATAAATGCAAAAAGGGCAGCCGAAGCAAAATAGCGACTTAATGCGAGACCACCGGCGTTAAGTGGCTTGTCGAGAAAATCACCCACCACAGCTCCAAGGGGGCGAGTAAGGATAAACGCCGCCCAGAAAAGCAGAGTTCTAGATATCTTTGTCCAGTAGTAGGCTACGATCACAACTCCCAGAAGGACGCTGAAGATGATTGCCCCGCCACGGTATCCAAGTCCCGCCGTGCTGGCCGTCCAGTCCCCCAGTGCGGTACCCAAGGTCTGAGAAAACATGATCGTTATCCAATAAAATATTTCTACTTTCGGAGAACTCACAGTATCAACTGAAACAGAGCCTAGTAATATATACCAGATGGCCAAAGACGCCATCAAAAGGCAAAACAGCAGAGAGGCTCCACCGGTATAGCCGATACCAAGGGAACGGTCTGCAAAATCAGCCAACGTCGTTCCAACTGTTGTCGTTGCGATGATGGTTGTCCAGTAGAGGAATGGGTGAAATCCTTTTGCCTTAATTTGGGCAGCCACAGCGACTAGAAAGATTGCTGCGAAAATGGCTGTTCCAACAAGATAACCCAGGTTCATCGACATAGACACTGTATCACCACCGGTTTCACCCAGTGTGGTAGCAGCGATTTTAATGATCCAGAAAATCAAGGTAACTTCTGGAACCTTGCTTAAGGTACGTTCAGTAATATTGTCCATACGACTTCCCTTTTTCCTTGCCAATTTTATGATAGATGTTCATTTAATATTTTTTGAGCAACTGAAAAGTGCTCGTGAGGCCCGAAGAAAAGCCCCCATTTCTCAATAGGAGGAAGGGGGCATTCTCTACCTTAGAGCTTAGTCCGCGTTAGGACCTTCCGGTGCGTTTTCCAGCAAATTGCCAGTTTTGGCGTCCACGCCAACTTCCTGCGTGACCTTGTCGTGTCGGATGTCGAACGAATAGCGCAGGCCGCTACCCCCTTTCTCCTGTTCCAGTTCCTCATCGGTAATTTTTCCGGGATGGGCCTTGAGGGCAATCACCCGTGCCTGTTCCAGACTGATCTTTGCCTCTCCGGCTAATTTCTGGCCCGTATAGGCGAACGCATTGGCTGCGGAGGCCATCAGAAACAGACCCAACAAGGGCGTTACGTACTTCTTAGATGCTTTCATGATAATATTCCTCTCGACTTGATTTCATTCGGTCAGGCGCATTTGCGTCCACCGTTACAATCACTATACATCGCGAGAATTAGCCCATAATTAGCCAAGAAGAATTGGCTGATAGTTTGGATCGGCAGCCGGTCGCTTCGCGACAGTGCCAAAAAACTTGGCGTGCTTTATTTTTCCGTTTTTTGAGACGACCCCTAATAACGGTAGCGCGTCATGCCTTACTGGCTAGTAAGAAATGTAGTCGTGTACGACGCGCCCTACGAAGCTTTTCTCTATTTCCAACTCCTGCGGCATTTCCCTAACCACCAACCACTGACCATTGGCCACTGCTCTTTACGGAAAAATGCTCCTGATGGCCGCGCTCAGGGTGTCCACGCCCATCAATTCCAGGCCGGGGAACTCGCCCAGGGAGGCTTTTTGCCGCTGGGCCAGCAGGGCTCGGGAAAACCCCAGTTTAGCGCCTTCTTTGAGGCGGACTTCCGGGGCGCTGACGGCCCGGACTTCGCCGGTGAGGCCCACTTCCCCGAAGATCAGGGTGTCCGCGGGCACCGGGCGGTCGAGGAAAGAGGAAGCTATGGCCAGGGCCACCCCCAGGTCCGCGGCGGGTTCGGACAGGCGCACCCCGCCGGCCACATTGACGAACAGGTCCTGGCCGCCCATACCCAGCCCCACCCGTTTTTCCAGGATGGCCACCAGCAGGGAGACGCGGCCCGGGTCCACGCCCATGCTCTGCCGCCGGGGCAGCGCCAGCGACGACGGCGACACCAGGGCCTGGACCTCGACCAGGATGGGACGGGAGCCCTCCAGGCTGGGCACCACCACCGCGCCGGGCACTTCCAGGGAGCGCTCTGCCATGAACAGCCCCGAAGGGTTGGCCACCTCCATCAAGCCGGCTTCCTGCATCTCGAAGACGCCCAGTTCGTGGGTGGGGCCGAAGCGGTTCTTGACGGTGCGCAGCAGGCGGAAGGCGTGGCTGCGGTCGCCCTCCAGGTAGAGCACCGTGTCCACCAGGTGCTCGAGGACCATGGGGCCGGCGATGGCCCCTTCCTTGGTGACGTGGCCGATGAGAAAGGTGGCGATGCCGGTGATCTTGGCCTGCTGCACCAGGCGGAAGGCGGTCTCCCGGACCTGGGTCAGGGAGCCCGGGGCCGCGGGCAGGGTGGCGGTGTAGAGGGTCTGCACCGAGTCCAGGGCCAGAAACGCCGGCTGGATCTCTTCGACGATCTTGAGGATGTTTTCCAGGCAGGTTTCGGTGGCCACCAGCACGCCGGGGGAAGTGATCCCCAGGCGGTCGGCCCTGAGCTTGAGCTGGCTTTCGGACTCCTCCCCGGAAATATATAGTCCCTGGAGGCCGCCGCGGCAGAGCCGGTCCAGCACCTGAAGCATCAGGGTGGACTTGCCGATGCCGGGGTCGCCGCCCAACAGGACCACCGAGCCCTGGACCACGCTGCCGCCCAGGGTGCGGTCGAATTCCGTCAGGCCGCTCACCTGGCGGACCTCTGGGGGCGTGCGCAGTTCGATCAAGGGCTGCGGGGCCCGGCGCCGGGGCGGCAATTGCACGTTGGGCACCGGCGCGGTGGGGGCCGCCTCTTCGGCCATGGAGCTCCAGGTGCCGCAGTCAGGGCAGCGGCCCAGCCATTTGGGGGCCTGATAGCCGCAGGTCTGGCAGATGAACACGGATTTACCGGGGCGCGCGGTCATAATCTCCTGTTATCCTCATGAAAAGGTGAGTAAATTTTACCTGAACTTTGCCAAACGGCCAGAAGAGAATTATCTTGAAAAGGAAAATTTAGTAAGGCTGAGAACTTGTGAAAGAGCATTTTTATATTATAATAAATTAAAATATCCAATTGTATTTTCTTGAGCCGGCCAGTCACAGGGGCATCGCCGCCCACGTCTCTCAACGGGACCTTATGGAATACTTAAACACCGGAAACGCCGGGCCGTCCGGGCAGCCTGCGAAAACCCCGCCGCCGAGGGCCATCGGGACTCTCCTGGACAACCTGCAGCAGGGCAGCCGCGGCCTGGCCTCCCGGCGGTCATTGCTGACCCTGGCCGAACTGGCGGCCTCCCGCGCCCTCGAGGTCTATCTGGTGGGGGGATCGGTGCGGGAACTGGCCCTGGGCGGCACCACGCCGGACCTGGATCTGGCGGTCTCGGCCCAGACCCTGGAGTTGGCCCGGGACCTGGCGACGGCTTTGGGCGGCACCTATGTGCTGCTGGATGAGGCCGAGCGCGCCGCCCGGGTGGTCCGGGGCGAGGAGATCCTGGACCTGGCCGAGTTCCGGGCGCCGACCCTTAAGGAAGATCTTCAGGCCCGGGATTTCACCCTCAACGCCCTGGCCGTGGAGTTGAAGGCGATTTTAGGGCGGGCGCCGCTAGCGCTCATCGATCCCTGCGGCGGCCTCCCTGATCTCAGCCGGGGCGTGTTGCGCCTGATCGCGCCGGAAAACTTCCGCGCCGATCCCCTGCGGCTCCTGCGGGCCTATCGCTTCGCCGCCACCCACGGCTTTCAGATCACCCCGGAAACGACGGCGGCCATCCAGAGCACCGCGCCGGAATTTCCCCGGGTGGCGGGGGAACGGGTGCACCAGGAGTTATTCCTGCTCCTCGCGGCCCCGGCCGCCGCCCCGGTGCTCGCGGCCATGGAGGCCGCGGGGCTTCTGGCCCAGGTGTTCCCGGAACTGGAGGACATGAAAGGAGTGGAGCAGAACGGCTTCCATCACCTGGATGTCTTCGGCCATTCCATGGCGACGGTGGCCGGCCTGGAGGAAGTACTGGCGGCGCCGGCGGCGTATTTTGGCGAGATGGCGGCCGAGGTGGACCGTTATGCCCACACGCACCCCAAGGCGGTGCTCCTGAAGCTGGCCGCCCTGTTTCATGACGCGGGCAAGCCCCGGGTGCGGGATCGCCGTAGCGACCCCGACCGTTATATTTTTTATTATCACGAAAAAGCGGGGCTGGAGATTTTCAGCCAGGTGGCGGCGCGGCTCAGGTGCAGTCAGGCGGAGACCAAGACGGTGACCATGCTCATCCAGGCGCACATGCGGCCGTTTTTGTTGCTGCCGGCCTTTCGGGAGCGGGAACTGAGTTTCCGGGCCCTGGGGCGGCTGGTGCGGGCGGCGCGGCCGGAACTGGCCGGGCTCTTTGCCCTGGCCATGGCTGACAGTCTGGCGGGCCAGGGCGAGCTCAAGCCCCCGGACTCGGAAGCGGTGCTGGCGGACCTGGCGGATGCGGCTTACCGGTTTCTGAAAGAGCGCCTCGAGCCGCAGGAACAGCACCCCAAGCTCGTGAACGGCCATGATCTGATCCGCCTGGGTCTGACCCCGGGCCCCCAATTCCGCCAACTCCTCAGCGCCGTCGAGGAGGCTCAATGGGAAGGCCTGATCCGGACCCGGCAGCAAGCCCTGGAGATGGTCCAGCGCTTGCGCTAGACCCGGTCAAGGGTTTGGAGTATAAAAATTCGCGCCCAAAAGGCCTTCTATTCATGGCCAACATTAGTAGTTAAAATAAACATTATCTATTGAAATTTAGGAGATCGGTTATGGAGATCATGTCCCCGGATACCAGCAGTCGGGATCCCCAAACGGGCACGCTCATCAGACTTCGGGGACTTTATCCTTCCCTGAAAACCGCCCTGCAGAAGGTGGCCGACGTTATCCTGAGGCAACCGGAGATGGCGATCTATGCCTCGGTCAACGAAGTAGCCGCAGTCGCCCACGTCAGTGAGGCCACCGTCATGCGGTTCTGCCGCATCCTGGGCTTCAAGGGATTCCAGGATTTTAAGATTGCCCTGGCCCGGGAGATGGTGATCCCGTCGACGCGCTTTCATGAAGAGGTGAGCCACGAAGGCGATGGGGCCTTGATCAGCAAGGTCTTTCAAACCAACACCGCGGCGCTGCAGGATACTCTGGAGATTTTGGAAATCGAGGCCATCGAGGCCGCGGTCCAACTCCTCACAAACTCCCGCCAGGTCCTGGTGATCGGGGTCAGCGGCTCTGGTCCCGCCGTGGCTTACGCCGGCAACCGTTTTCTCCTGCTGGGGATCAAGGCCTTCATGTACACCGATTTCTACCTGATGTTGATGGCCGCCTCCCTCCTTTCCCAGGATGACGTGGTGCTGGCCATCTCCAACTCGGGAACCACCCGGGAAATCGTGGAAACGGTGCGGGTGGCCCAGGAGAAAGGCGCCAGGGTCATGTGTATCACCAATAATTCGCTGTCGCCCCTGGCCCGTATCTGCGCCCCGGCCCTGGTTACCGCCTCGCGGGAGATGAGTCTGCCCGAGGAGGCCGTGGCTTCCCTGGTCTGCCAGATCACGATTCTTGATGCCCTGTCCGCCTCCATGTCCCAGAGCTTGAGCGCCCAGGCCCAGGAGACCCTGGCCAAGATGGAAAAGGCCATGGTCAAGGTGGGCGTGATGCGCGAACCCACCAAATAATCGCCGGCCTGAGGCTCGGCGCCCCCAGAGGGGCGGTAATACGGGCCGACGCGGCCTTTAAGGATAGTCATGTCAACTGAGCAACAATTGAAGCAGGACATCATCTGCATCTGCCGGATGCTGCACCGGAAAAATTACCTTGCCGCCACCGACGGCAATGTCAGCGTGCGTCTGGGTGACCGGCTGCTTACCACCCCCAGCGGGGTCCACAAAGGCCTCATGGAGGCGGAGCAGGTGATCACCGTGGACCTGGAGGGCCAAGTGATCCTGGGGGAAGGGAAGCCCACCTCCGAAATCCGCATGCACCTGTTGGCCTATGAGTTGCGCCCGGACGTGGCCGCCGTGGTGCACGCGCATCTGCCTTACGCCACGGCCTGCACCCTGGCGGGGATCGACCTGCTGGAACCCATCCTGCCGGAAGTGGTGATCACCCTGGGGGGAATTCCCACCGCGCCCTATGCCACCCCCGGCACCGATGAAGTGCCGGACTCCATCCGGGAGTTCATCCGGGAATATGACGCCGTCCTCCTATCCCGGCACGGCGCCATGACCGTGGGGCGCGACGTCCGGGACGCCTACAGCAAAATGGAGAAGTTGGAACACACCGCCCGGGTGGTGCTGGCGGCGCGGCTCCAGGGACCGCTGCCGCCCTTGCCCGCGGCAGAGGTAGAGAAGCTGCGGCGTTTGGGGGAAAAATACAAAGCCGGAGGTTGATCCAACCGAGCTGATCGAGAAACCTCAATCGCCGGCGCGTCCTGCCGCCGGGGGCGCGCTTGGAGGCGCGGGGACAGCAGGGCTGGCGGCCGGCTGCGGCGGGCCATTAAAGGCGGCAGGCAAGTCGGACGCTTTCCAGCCGCCGCCCAGGGCCTTGACCAGGAGCACGCTGGCGCTCAACTGGTTGCCCTGGATGGTGATCGCGGTCCTTTCGTTGTTCAGGGCCACCACCTCCACCACCATGAGGGCCAGATGGTCGAGGGTCCCGGCCTTATACTGGTTGGTGCTCACCCGCGCGGATTCCCGGGCGGCTCGCACCGCCTCATCCTGGACCTTCTGCTCGTCTCCAAGAATGCGCAGCGCCGCCAGATTGTCTTCCACTTCCTGAAACCCGGTAAGCACCGTCTGGCGATAAGCGGCCACGGTGGAGTCGTAGGCTGCCCGGGCCGCGTCGGTTTGGGCTACCAGGGCCCCGCCCTGGAAGATGGTCTGCGCCGCGGCGGCGCCCAAAGACCAGAAGCGGCTGGGCCAGGTAAACCACAGGGGCGCGGTGGAGGCCTCAAAGCCCCCGGTGGCGCTCAGGGTAATGGTGGGGTAATAGGCGGCGATGGCGACGCCGATCTGGGCGTTGGCCGCCGCCATGTTTCTTTCGGCCGCGGCGATGTCAGGGCGGCGCTCCAGGAGTTCCGAAGGCACTCCGGCGGGGATGGGCGGGGGCTTGACGGCCAGCGGCGCTAGGGGGATGGAGAAGGTAGAGGGGGGCTTCCCCAGGAGCACGGCAATGGCGTGCTCCAGTTGGGAGCGCTGCACGCCGAGGTCGATGGCCTGGGCCTGGGTGCTCTTGACCTGGGTCTCGGCCTGGGCGACATCCCCCCGGGAAGCCACGCCCCGGTTGTAACGGTTCTTGGTCAGATTGAGGATCAACTGGTAGGCGGCCACCGAATCATCCAGAAGCTTTTTTTGGGAATCCAGGGACCGAATCAGAAAGTAGTTTTGAGCCACGGTGGCCTGAGCGGAGAGGCGCGCCACTTCCAGGGTGGCGGCGGTGGCCTCGGCGCTGGCTTTACTGGACTCGACGCTGCGGCGCACCTTGCCCCAGATGTCCAGTTCCCAGGAGGCGGCGAAGTTCAGCAGGTAGTCCGATAAAGTAGCCCCCGGAACGGTACTGATATTGCCGGGGTTTACTCCGGTTCCCGAGGCGCCGGCCAGATTTCTATTACTGCTCCCGAGATTCTCCGATCTCCTGAACCGCGACCAGGAAGGTCCGCCGGTGACCGTAGGAAAATAGGCCCCCCGGGCGACGCGCACCAGGGCCACGGCCTGGCGGAAATTGGCTTCCGCCTGGGCGATATTCTGGTTGTTGATATCGACCTGGGCCACCAGGGCGTTCAACCGGGGGTCATGATAGATCCCCCACCAGGCTCCCCGGGGCAGTTCGTCTTGGGGCTGGGCCACCTTCCAGCCGGCATTTTCCTTGTAAGCCGCGGGGGTTTCGGCCGGCGGCCGCATATAATCCGGCCCGACCGAACAGCCGCTGAACAGCAACAGCGCCCCGGCCGCCAGTGCCGGCACGAGCCGGCCGGGTGCCCGGCCTATCCCCCAGACCTTCCGTAAACGCAATAGCATAACCTGTTCCCTCAAGGCCTCACCCGATGACATTTCGGGGGATTTATCGCGTTTGCCACAAATTTATTCCTCTTGCTGATTTTTAAATCCCCCTAAATCCCAGCAATGTCCGGTTAGGAAATTGCATGTGATATAGAGTAAATACTATGAAAAAATTTCTCCCGGAGGCGATTTTTTACTTGACACCTTAGCTTGTGAACAAGTGCGGTTTTCGTATTATCCTAATAAATTAAGGATGTTACGAAATGCCCCGCACCCTTACCGCCCAGGATCCACTGAGCCCGGAACCCTCTTTCCTG
>JALNYP010000130.1 GCA_023229795.1 Syntrophobacterales bacterium | reverse complement strand
CGCAGATGCGCCGCAAGACCGGCGCGGCCCGCAAGGCCTCAATCGTGGCACGGGTGTTGGGGTGGTTATACACCGCCTTGCCCACAAAGGCCCGGGCCAAAGCCTGGCGTTCCCGGGGCTTCCGGCCGAATCGAAGGGCGCGCCGACCGACAAATTTCTCGATTTGGACCACTGCCAAGATGCTGACTAATTGCTGTTCCTTATCGGTTAACGGACGCTCGCAGCATTCTTCCAGTCCAGGAATCAAATTACGTTGCAATGTCCCCATTAACCATGATACTGCTTCCCCAAGCTTCATCGACACCTCACTATGCCTCCGGTTTTTCTCACAAGATCACCCTAGCACAGGAGCGCCGATGGAACTTAAATTTTCAATGAATCAACCCTCAAAAGATTTTTGCAAGAGGCTCAAAACTTTTGAAAAAAATTAACTTCGCACTAAAATTTGCACCATCCTTCCGCCTGAGCGAAGAATTGGCTTCGGGATGAGGATCGTTTTAGAACCTATCCTCGGCATTTTTACCCAACTAACACCGGGAGGCCTAAATATGGCACGATGGTATCGTTTGAGTATGATGGCTTTGATTTTGTTGGTGGTGTGGGGTTTCGGCCAGAGCAGCCCCCTGGAGGCCCAGGTGGTGGAGGGCCAGGGGCAACCAAGATTTAGCAAAGCCAATAATGGCGTGATCACCGACCGCGTCACT
Source organism: Syntrophobacterales bacterium (assembly GCA_023229795.1). Classification (GTDB taxonomy): domain Bacteria; phylum Desulfobacterota; class Desulfobaccia; order Desulfobaccales; family 0-14-0-80-60-11; genus 0-14-0-80-60-11. The sequence goes on along the minus strand of JALNYP010000130.1, from coordinate 4,583 downwards.
GGCCTTGAGTGGTATGTTGGCCCCAACGAGGACAACACCTGGCGCGAGGCCAAGGCCTGGACGGAGAGTCTCACCGTGGACGGGGGCGGCTGGCGCCTGCCCACCATGGCGGAATTGAAAGCCATCTATCAAAAAGGGGCCTCCCCTTACAATATGGACCCCCTATTTCAGGTCAAAGGGGCCTGGGCATGGTCCGGGGAGTTGAGAAACGACTGGTCAGTCTGGGGCTTAGCCTTCTACAACAACCTGCAGGGCTGGCACAGCATGAATTACGGTAATGGCAGGGTGGCGTTGGCGGTGCGTTCTCGAAGATGATGTTGGGTCATCTAATTTATTAATTCTGACCTATCGCCACATCAAGATTGCATGAGCCGCAAGTCTGTCCCGATTAACTTGTGGCTTGTCCACCACAACATGAAATTTGATTTTCTGACTTCTGTGGGCCCCCTATAAGGAGATCAACCATGAGCAAATACATGCACCTCACTGTTACTGTAGTTCCTTATTATCCAAGAGACCTGGAGGAGACTTACCCAAAAATGGCGCGTTATTTAAAATCTTTAGATTCTGATCTGGTGGAGCGGAATCCTTCACTTTATGGAATAGCAGGACAGTTGGATAAGCTTCTTTATAAATTCGATGGTACGCCGGTCAGAGAGGTACTTCTCCGGCATAGAGAGAACCTTCAGGACCTGCATAAGAGTATTGAAGAGAATATAGCCGACTGGAATCTCGCCCAAGCTGACCGGCTTCTTTATAAAATTGAGGATGCATTTGACAAAATAGAATCTGAATTAGATTAGCCATTACTACTGGCCAACCGTTGGTCTTTCAGGCCGTACGCCACTTTAAGGCCCTTCTAATCTTTCCCATTATTGATGCGGTCGAAAGACGATTTTTTGGTAAATTCTTCACGAAACAGTTTTTCTTCTACTTTCTGCAACCGGCCTTGCGCTGCCTCTATTTTTTCCATCACGTCCCAGAGGTCCTTTAGTTTAGCATTTAATTCTTTCAGTTTGGTTTTGGCCTCCAGAAGTTCCTTTTTTGCTTGGGCTATTTCCTTTTTGGCTTCCTGTTCGTTCATTTCGCTCTCCTTTGATCCGGCCCCGTACGCCGCCGCGATCGGCTAGGCTATGCTCTCTGGCCCTGATGGCCAAAGCCAGTCGGATAATTACGCCACACGCAGTTGCACCAGCGAGGCCCGGGCGCTACCATCGCTGATGTCAGGCACGATCCTCAATTCGAGCGCGGTTACCCCATCGAGATCGACGTCGTAGTCTTCGAGCTCACGTGCCGCGCCCGGCGGACTGAAGTTATACTGCTGCCGCACAATCTCCCGGTACGACTGACCGCCGTCTGGTGACCACCGTAAAACGAACTCTTGGGTGCGCTCCTGCTCTCCCTCATGGAACACTAAGCGAATGTGTTGGAGTCTCAGCGGCTCATCAAACCGGAGGCGAATCGTTTGCTCCCCCGGCTGTGCGGCCCGCCAACCGGGGCCGATAAGTGGAATCAGTGCCGCTTCAATCGGGTAGCCAGCGTCTTCGGACGTGATTTCGACCTGTGCCAAGGGTTCAAGGTCCAGCCAGCCGGGCTCGGCGGCTGCGACCTCACCAGGGCCAGGACCGATAATGCGCTTGCGCATAAAAGTACCTCCCCATTCTTCACTACTTCGTACTGACCGTCTCCACGGTTTTCAGTTCGTACATTCCGTCCATCTCCTTATAGTTTTTCACCCTGCTCAATGTGGCGCGCCATAGTCCCTTAACCAGGCCAGCAGGTCAGGCTTATAGAACCGCCAACCCTTGCCCGCCTTGCGGGCTGGTAGAACCCCCCGCCTGGCATAATTCCGCACCGTGAAGGGAGTCAGCTTCAAAAACTTAGCCGCTTCCTCTGTGGTCAGGACTTGATCTTCCATTCCCCACCTCCATACATTTCTATAATACGCATATTTATATTAGTCAATAATAAAATATATAACTTAATATAAGTCATCATAAAAAGCATATATACCATTAAATACAGATAATATCTTTTGATAAATAGATGCAAACCTTGACATACCATGATTAGTGATTATTTTAAATGCAACTTTTATGGCATTCAGGGCTTGGGGCCATGAAAGGGAAGGGGTTGATAACGATAACCAGGGGATAGCCAGGTGGGTTGCCTGGCCGTCACTCCGCCAAAGGCATCCGCTTATCAGGCTCAAGTTCATGGCCTTGTCGTCGAGAATAGGGTCAGCTTTTGGGGTTAAGCTCAAGAACTAGGTTCCAAGCCGCAGTTTTGGGCAGACGAAGATGGGCTGCCGCATAATCTTAGATATTTTGGACTGGTAGGAGGGGCGGATGAAAAAGATCATGGGACTGGGGGCGATGCTCCTGGCAGGTATATTGGTAATCCCCGGCAATCTCGGGCTCGCGGGCACAGTCCTGGCCCAAAGCGATGCGAAGACGACTGAAGATCAGCAACTGCAGGAGGTACGGCAGAGGCGGCAAGAGGTATGGGAGGAGCGCGAACGGGAGGGGAAACAACTGGAAAATACCGGCCAGCGCCGGCAAGACGCCATCAAGCGCCAGCAGGATGCCGGCCAGCGCCAGAAAGCCGCCGAACAACGCGGGCGGGAACTCCAGGAAGAAGAGCAATAAGACCGCCTAAACCATACTACCGGAGGTAATTGCCATGAACCGAGTAACCAAAATATCAGCGTGGCTGGCGATCGGGCTGTTCATCACCTCGGCCCTGGCCATTTTCCCAGCCGCCGCCGCCGCCCAGACTTTGGACATCAGCATCGAATCCGAGACCGGAGGCTCCCCCCCGGGGGAGCTGGTCCTCACCGATCCTTCCGGAGACCGGACGGGTCCTGAGGCCAGGGACATCCACCTGCGCAATCCGATGAGCGGCCTTTATAACCTGCGGGTAATCGGCCGGAAAACCGGGACTTACACCTTGTACCTCAAGGCTTATACCGAAAGCGGCAGCACCTCGGATGTGCGGTTCCCCCATATGAGCATCAAGAGTGGAGAGGTCCATCACTATCAGGCAAACTTTTCAGCCGAGGGGCCTAAACTCGATGTGCGGCGCACCCGGGTAACGACAGAGTAAAGCTTATTGGTGATTATTTAAAGCGCACCTTTCATGGCATTCCGCCTAATTTAGGCTAACCGCAAAGGAGAACTACCATGCTAGGCACTATTTTACTCGTCGTGCTAATCCTCTTTCTGATTGGCGCCCTGCCTACCTGGCCTCACAGCCAAAATTGGGGCTATGCCCCGACTGGTATCGTCGGGACGATCCTGATAATCGTTCTCATCCTGTTCCTCCTTGGGCGACTTTAGGAGTGAGGGAATCGAAAAGGAGGTGCACAGGGCAGGGAAGGTGCCTGGCTTTATGGCGCTTTATTGAGGAAACAGGCTGGCGTTTTCCGAGATCAGGTAACGCTCAACGGGATGGAAAGCTTATACAAACATTTTATCAGGAGGATAACTTATGAAAAAAATCATTGCCCTATTGACCCTGTTAGTGGTCCTGATCCCGGCTGGGATGGCCATGGCGCAACAGCCCACAAACCTGTATGATACCCTGGCGGCCGCCGGGAACTATAAGACTTTCTTAAGTCTCGTGGATAAAGCCAATGTCAAGGAATTGAAATCGATGTCGGGCCCCTTCACGGTTTTTGCCCCCACTGACGCGGCCTTCGCCAATGTGCCTAAGGCAACCATGGACAAGATTATGGGCGATCCGGCCATCGTCAGGGACGTGGTCTACTTTCACATCACCCCGGGCAAGTACATGGCCAAGGATCTGGTGGCCCTGAAAGAATGTAAGACCATGTGTCCCACCGACAACGCCGGGATCATGCATTTCACCATGGCGGGCGACAAATATATGGTGAATAACGCTAGCATCGTCCAACCTGACATGGTGGCCACCAACGGCGTGGCCCAGGGCATCAACGCCGTTATGCTGCCCAAATTTGCCCCCCCGAAGAATCTCTAATTAAGGGGAGTGTTTAAGGTAGGAAGCTGGTCCCGTTTAGCGTTACCTGATCTCGGAACCGTTCGCAGACAATTTTACTAACAATAACCACAGGGGCCTTCGGGCCCCTGTGTCCTGACTTTCAATATATTAGCTTGAGCGGCCTCGAAGGCAGGCTGTGACCTCCCAGGAAAGCTGAGAAATGCCCAATTACTCTGACCCACATTCGCTGGTCTCGCAGTCTGAGCGTAGGCAGGCGGAAGAGGCCCTGCTGAAAGCGGGGGCCTTGCAGAACGCGATTTTCAACAGCGCCAACTTCTCGAGTATCGCCACCGACGCGCAGGGCGTCATTCAAATATTCAATGTCGGGGCCGAGCGCATGCTGGGCTACACGGCCGCCGAAGTAGTGGACAAAATCACCCCGGCCGCAATTTCCGACCCGCAGGAGGTGATCGCGCGCGCCGCCGCGTTGAGCCTCGAGCTTGAAACCACGATCACGCCAGGTTTCGAGGCCTTGGTCTTCAAGGCTTCCCGCGGCATCGAGGACATCTACGAACTTACGTACATCCGCAAGGACGGGAGCCGCTTTCCGGCCATCGTGTCGG
>JALNYP010000044.1 GCA_023229795.1 Syntrophobacterales bacterium | reverse complement strand
TTCAGCCTTTTCAGAAAGCGGTTCCTCCAAAATTCCCCCGCCATCCAGAGAAGCCAAAACATTGTAGACCTCTTTAATCTCTTGCACCAATTGCTCGGGGGTCAGTTCGGTTAAGGAAACATGGGAAACAACAATCTCTGTGGTTAGTTTCAGAACTTCGCTGGACATGGGTATTATCTCCTTTGGGTCCATTGATTGTGGGGTAAATCAAGTCAGAATGGGTTGTGATGATACCTGGTGCCGGCTACCCTTCTCTGCTTTCCATAAACTCCATATAATCCGGATCTCCAACAGGTAATCCTTCCTCGTTTTCAACCGCTTTGGCTTCAGGGGATTCTTTCATTTTTACTTTTCGAGGCTTGCGCTGTCGGGTCACTATGGGTTCGGGTTCTGGAACGACAACCTCACTTTCCAAAGAAACCAAGACATCATGAATGGTCTTAATTTCCGCTATCAATTCTTTGGGAGTCAGTGCAGTCATGGAGGCATGGGATATGACGATCTGGGCCGTTAGATTGAGGATTTCGCTGGGCATAGGAATTACTCCTTTATCTTCATTGATGGACCAGCTTGAGGCTATCTGATCTGGTTTCCATTCAAGATGACCTTTCAAGTCTTTTCCGGTCAGGCTTTCAAGAGCTGTTTGCCACACCTCAAACTCTGGAGTCCAGCGGGATCGCACGGGATACTCGCGCCTTAAGCTCTTATAGCATTCCAAGGAAAGCTTCAATAATTCTTCACAATCCGGGCATTTTTTTGGCGTCGTCCATGACCCCTCCTGACTGATTTAAACTGGTCGTCTGATTGCCTCAATTAATCGTGGAAGATTCCTTTTCCACCTGTTCTGGGTCGATAGATCGGCATAGGCCTTGGTGCCGATTTCTTCTGGGATTTTGCCCCCTGATTTTATCCTGACGGGAATGATGATGCCTTTACCAGTCTCTCCTTCCCGCAGAATGGCCATTTTGAGCTCTTTTTTAACCCAGGATACTGGGGGCTTTTCATTAAAAGAAGGGCTAAGACAAATGATGAATTTGTCTGCTACCCGAATCCCTTCTTTCATTTCCTCCAAGAAATCATCACCGGGATAAATATTGGTGGTGTCCAGCCAAACTGTAATATCTTTTTCCTGTCTTAAGGTTTCCGCTAACCGTTCAACTTTTACCTGGTCGTTGCTGGAATATGAAATAAATACGGAAACCACTGTTTAACTCCAAGCCCCAAAAGAAGACAGAAATCATCGGGCATATAATTCAATAACAATACTACGATTTTTCCGGGGTTGCAATGAAAGACCGGGGACACTACACTTGCATAGGTCAAATCTGGGGTGTCGATGGCGGTTGAAGGCAAGTCCAAATCAATACACTGGAAAAACTAAGGAGAAAAAACAAACTGGCCAAGAGGGGGAGTCCCGGCCAGTGAAAAGGAGAATTGGTATATGAACTTTTAAGGGGGGATTGGGGGTTTCCTTAATCAGTTCATGCCTTACGAAATATTATATTGCACTAACCATACCAAACTTTCTAATAATATAACATACTGATATTACATAATAAGTAATCTATCCTCCGGCACCGCCCAAGCCGTTTGGTTTAAAAAATTATACCAGAAATGGGAAAATCAATTGGAATCTTGTACTGGGGGTAATCAAGTATCCCACAGCTTCATTTGGTGAGGAGCCTTGGATTTCGGTTTCCCCAAAAATTTCGTGGCAATCTCCCGGGCAATCAGTGGAGCATTCCCACCGGCCCGATTGTTGATGATCAAATTTGCCAGCACTCCTTTCTCAATGGCACCCTCAACAATTTCCACGGTTTCCAAAACCATCTCCGGCTGCAACATTCCTTCCACCAGCCTGTCAAAAGGATAAGCCTTCACATAAGAATCCTCATATCGCATCCCTGCAGGTGTCAGTAGCCGGATCACACATTCATTCCTGGCATTGAAGAATCTGCCATCAGCTTTGGCCAATTGTTTTCGCAAGGGTGGCAGCCAGGTCCAGTGGGATAAGACTTGCCCTATGCCGTATTTTGCTAAAACATCAAAAATTTGATCCCTCAGATAGAGATCTGTTCTCAGTTCCAGATGATAGCGGGGGTCCTTGGGGATCTGTCCGAAAAATCTACCCAAGGCTTGAGGCCAGTTTCTACTCTTGCACTTCCCGGTAGGATGTTTATTTTTATTTCGATGTAAAATTTTATGGGTGGCTGAATGAAGAAATTTCGAAATTCAGATAGGAATCAAGATCCAGTGTGTGGCATGAGCGTTCCGGTTGAAACGCCGCATAAGACCTTGTTTAAAGGTCACGAATTCAGGTTCTGTAGTCCAAACTGTCTGAGAAAATTCCGGGCGGACCCAGGACGGTTTTTTCAGGAAAGCATCATAGAACCCCAACTTTACCTTGCTTGTCCTATGCATCCTGAAGTCAGAGAGCCAGCGCCCCACTGTCCTAAGTGCGGGATGCTCTTAGAGTTACCTGCTAAACCTGCTCCTCCCCGTGAAGAAAAGAGCGAGGCTCCTCCGGGGGGCTTCTACACCTGCCCCATGCATCCGGAAGTGCAGCAGCCTGAGCCCGGTCCTTGCCCCAAGTGCGGCATGGCTTTAGAGCTGGCCGCTCCGCCCCCTCCTTTGACGCGCACCGAGTGGACCTGCCCCATGCACCCGGAGATCGTGCAGGATACCCCGGGAACGTGCCCGAAATGCGGTATGGCGCTGGAGCCCCGCACCGTCGCCATGGAAGAAGAGGAGAATCCGGAGCTTCGGGACATGCGGCGGCGATTCTTGGTGGCCCTGGTCCTTACCATCCCCGTGGTTATTATCGCCATGGGCCACCTCATTCCCGGCCATCCCCTGGAAAAGCTGGCCGGCCCCGAAGCGCTGGGGTGGCTAGAGTTGGCGTTGGCGACGCCGGCGGTACTGTGGGGAGGCTGGCCCTTCTTCGTCCGGGGCGTGCAGTCGGTGATCAATCGCAGCCTGAACATGTTCACCCTCATCGGCCTGGGGGTGGCGGTGGCTTACGTGTATAGCGTCATCGCCCAAGCCTTTCCCGGCATCTTTCCCGCCTCCTTGCGAGGGCCAGAAGGAAGGGTGGGGGTCTATTTTGAGGCCGCGGCGGTCATCGTCACTCTGGTGCTCCTGGGCCAGGTGCTGGAACTGAAGGCCCGGGGACAGACCAGCGCCGCCATCAAGGCCCTGTTGGGGCTCGCCCCAAAGACTGCCCGGCAGCTTCGTGAAGATGGAACCGAGGAAGACATCTCCCTGGAACAGGTCCAGGTGGGGGATCGCCTCCGGGTGCGGCCCGGCGAGAAGGTGCCGGTGGATGGCGTGGTCCTGGAAGGGAAAAGCGCGGTGGACGAATCCATGGTAACCGGGGAGCCCATCCCGGTGGAGAAGGAGCCGGGCAGCCGGATCATCGGGGCCACCATGAATGGCACCGGGTCCCTGGTGATGCGGGCCGAGCGGGTGGGAAGCGAAACGCTGCTCGCCCAGATCGTCCGGATGGTGGCGGAAGCCCAGCGCAGCCGGGCGCCCATCCAGAAACTGGCTGACGTGGTGGCGGCCTATTTTGTCCCCACTGTGGTGGGAATCGCGGTCCTCACCTTCATTGTCTGGGCTTTACTGGGGCCGGAGCCGCGCCTGGCCCACGCTCTGATCAACGCCGTGGCCGTGCTCATCATCGCCTGTCCCTGCGCCCTGGGTCTGGCCACCCCCATGTCCATCATGGTGGCCACCGGCAAGGGCGCCACCGTGGGGGTGCTGTTCAAAAACGCCGAAGCCATCGAGGTCATGCGCCAGGTGGACACCCTGGTGGTGGACAAAACCGGCACGCTCACCGAGGGCAAGCCCAAGCTCGTCACCGTCAGGCCGGCCGACGGCCTGGATGAAGCAACCCTGCTCCGCTTGGCGGCCAGCCTGGAGCGGGGGAGCGAGCATCCTCTGGCCGGAGCCATCGTCCAGGGGGCTCAGGAACGAGGCCTTGAGCTGGCCGCGGCAGAAAACTTCCAATACCTCACCGGCAAAGGGGTCACGGGGCAGGTGGACGGATACCGGGTGGCTTTGGGGAATCGACGATTACTGGAGGAATTAGGCATCGATGCCGATAAACTGACCGGGGAAGCGGACGCCCTCCGGAAAGAAGGCCAGACCGTGATGTTGGTGGCGGTGGACGGCCGGGCCGCGGGCCTGGTGGGGGTGGCGGACCCCATCAAAGAGACCACCCCGGCGGCTATTGAGCAGCTCCATGAAGAGGGCCTCCGCATCGTAATGCTGACGGGAGATAACCGCACCACCGCGGAGGCGGTGGCTAAGAAGCTTGACCTGGACGAAGTGATCCCCGAAGTCCTCCCGGACCAGAAAGCCGAGAAGGTGAAAGAACTACAGAAAGAAGGCCGTTTCGTAGCCATGGCCGGGGACGGCATCAATGACGCTCCGGCTCTGGCCCAGGCCCAGGTGGGCGTTGCCATGGGCACCGGCACAGACGTGGCCATGGAGAGCGCCGGGGTGACCCTGGTCAAGGGTGATCTCCGGGGTATTGTCCGGGCCCGGCGCTTGAGCCGCGCCACCATGCGGAACATCAAGCAAAACCTGTTTTTTGCTTTTATCTATAACGCGCTGGGTATTCCCATAGCGGCGGGCATCCTCTACCCCCATTTCGGGATTTTACTAAGTCCCATCATCGCCGCGGCGGCCATGAGCTTCAGCTCAGTGTCGGTGGTGGGGAACGCTTTGCGCCTCAGGCGGCTGTCACTTTAATAAATCTACTTGTTGAGAAAGCAGGTTCCAGACCAATGTTTGCCTTTAAGAGTTTGCAGCAAAGACTGATCGTTCTACTAGTAGTGCCGGTAACCCTGTTTTTACTAGTCATCGGGGTATTCGGCTACCGCTTCATCCAGGGGCTGTTATTCAAGGATTGGCAGGAGATCGCCATCCTGCGGCTGGAGCGGGCTACCCACCAGTTGGACATGCGGCTTCACGGGATAATGCAATGGATGGAGATGTTCGCCCGGGCTGGCCAAGACCCCCAGGGGAAGGAAGTCCAGCGTTGGCTCTTGGGACAGATCAAGGCCCAGCCCGGGGTCCGCGAGGTCTACCTTACCTGGAAGCAGACGCCCCAGACCAAAGGCCGCAAGGCTGTCCCGCCTCAATCCGTAGAAATTTCCATCGAATACTTTTACCCGTCAGATGCGAAAACCGTAGGCCTGCGGGGAGAACTCCTGGATCAAACCGGCCAGGACCTGGGACGGCTCGAACTTTTGGTGAGTTACGACTACCTGATGCAGGACATCCTCACTGAAGGCTGGATGGTGGCCCAGATGGCCTGCCTGGTAAACCAAGAAGGACTCTATCTGGCCCATAGCAGCGCTGCCATGCAAACTCGGCATTGCGTCGGGGAGGCTCAGGACCCTTTGGAGCTGGTCATGCTCAAGGCCATGAAGGAGAAGGACTACGGCACCGTCATGGGAGAAGGCTATAGTCCCGAAATGGTGATCGGCTTTTATAAGCTCCACGCCGCGCCCTGGACCATCATGCTGCACGCCCGGGGCAGCGAGATCCTGGCGCCCATTTTGCGGTTTCGCCTGTATTACCTGGCAGGCGGAATCCTGTGCCTGATCGTTATCCTGGTGTTCATCCGACTGGGGGTGCGGCCAGTGGTCGTGGCTATCCGCAAGATCGCAGCCAAGGCTGGCCGAGTGGCCCAGGCCAACTACGGCAAGCCTTTACCGGTGGCCAGCCGGGACGAAATCGGCCAGTTGACCTTGAGCTTTAATGACATGGTGGCGGGCCTCAAGGAGCGGGACTTCATCAGCAACACCTTCGGGCGCTACGTGGACCCGGAGATCGCCCGGGATCTCCTCAGCCGCCCTGAGGCCAGCCGCATGGGCGGGGAGAAGCGGGAAGTGGTGATCCTGTTTTCCGATATCCGGGGCTTTACCCCCCTGGCCGAGACCCTGAGTCCCGAAGCCACCATTCATCTGTTAAACCGCCACTTCGCTAAGATGATCGAGGTGATTCAGGCCCATGGTGGCATCATCGTGGACTTTTTGGGAGATGCCATCCTGGCCTTTTTCGATCCCCTGGAAGGCCCCATAGAACCGGTGGTGCGGCGAGCCATCGGCTGCGCCCTGAAGATGCAGGCGGCGGTGGAAGCCGAGAACCTGGCCGAACCGGGGTTGCCACCCCTGAACATTGGCATCGGTCTCCATGCCGGGGAGGTGGTGGTGGGAAATCTCGGCTCCGAGAGCCGGGCCAAATACGGCATCATCGGGGCCGCGGTGAACTTGACCCATCGCATCCAGGGCCAGGCCCAGGGACGCGAGGTGGTGGTCTCCGAAATGGTCTTTCATCATTCCGAGGAGACCGTGGCCGTCATCAGAACCTTTGAGACCAGGCTCAAGGGCATCGCCCATCCGGTGATGCTTTACGTCGTGGAAAGCATGAGGGAAGAGCCATGACCAACGAAGAGAAAAGCGGCCTGAAAACCGACCCCGTCTGCCGGATGGAAGTCCGGGAAGAAGATGCTGTTACCGCCGACTGCGACGGTATTACTTATTATTTCTGCTCGGAGGGCTGCCGGGATAAATTCCTGAAAGAGCGAACCTGCGCCCGCACCGCGTATGACTTGATCATCATAGGCGGCGGCCCCGCCGGCTTGACCGCGGCGGTCTACGCCTGCACCTCGAAGGTGGAAGCCCTGCTGGTGGCCAAAGACCTGGGCGGGCAGGCGGTGGACAGTACCAAGATCGAAAATTACCTGGGATTCGATTTCATCACCGGGCCGGAGCTGATCGACAAATTCAGGCATCACCTTTTTGCTTCCCATTATATCGACCACCTGATGATCGAAGTGGAAGGAATTGAGCCCCACGAAGGCGGGTTTAAGGTCACCACCGCGGAGCTGGCTATCTACACCGCCAAGGCCCTCATCATCGCCACCGGCATGACCCGGAGGCGGCTCGGGGTTCCCGGGGAAGAAAAGTTCCTGCGGAAAGGGATCTTCTACGGGGCCATTCAGGAGTTATCTTTTGTAGAGGGTGAAGACACGGCGGTCATCGGCGGCGGCAACTCGGCCCTGCAAATGGTGGATAACCTGCACACCGTGGCCCGAAATATCCATCTAATTTCCACCTCGGAGCTGACCGCGGATGCGGCGGTGGTGGAGCGGGTGGCTTGCCTGGCAAATTTGCATACTTACATTGGATATAAAGTTCTCGAATTTACCGGCGACCGGACCCTGGCCGGGATCTCCATCAGGAAAAAGGCCGGCGCCGAAACTCTAAGCCTGCCGGTTAAGGGCGCGTTTATCGCCGTGGGCCTGGAGCCCAACTCCTCCCTGGTGGCCCCGCTGGTGCAGCGCAACCAGCGGCGGGAGATCGTGATCCATACCGACTGCTCCACGTCCTGCCGCGGGATCTTCGCCGCCGGGGACGTGACCGACGCCTTCGGCAAACGGATCGTCATCGCCTCTGGCGAAGGAGCCAAGGCCGCCCTGGCGGCCAGACAGTATTTGTTGAATCTGCGAAAAGCGGTTTGCCCGCCTCCTTGATGGGAAACACCGTAACTAAAGGGGCCTTAATAGTCAGGGCAGGCCTGTGAGCCGTTGACTCCGCAAAAAAGGATGATTACCCTATCACACAATTTCACTGAACAAGGAGGCAGTCGTGGCCAAGATATTGATCGCTCTGGATAGTTCCGCCGGGGCCTGGCGCGCCGTTGAATACGTGGCCAAAACCTTCGGTAAAACCCCGGTGGTGCAGGTCACTTTGTTTCATGTTCTGCCAAGCCTGCCCCCGACTTTTTGGGATTATGGCCACGTCTTAGACGAAAAGGAACAGCAAGTCCGACAGCGGCTGGTGGCCGACTGGGAGCGGGAGCAGGAAAAGAACTGGCGAGACCTGTTCAGCAAGGCCCATCAACACCTCACCGCCGCCGGTCTGGCCAAAGGGGCGGTGGCCGACAAATTCAAGCCCAAGTATTTCGACGAGGCGGAGGATATTATCAATGTGGCCCAGACGGAAGGCTACGACACTGTCGTCATGGGACGCCGGGGGCTGGGGCTGGCCGAATCCCTGCTCCTGGGCAGCGTCAGCCGTAAGGTGGTGGACGGCGCCAAGGGTTTTGCCGTGATCATCGTGGAATAAATTTGCCGAGCCGGATGCAACGAAGCCTAAACTTTAATGTGGAAAATGTCGATATACTGAGAGACTTGGCTTTCTTGCGGTCGCGTTGCCGTGAGCAAAATCCGTGCAGTAAAGGAGGTCCGATGAGTTGAAGAAGGAGGCAAGGGTAATAAGATGCCTGGCGCTAATCTTGCTATTTTGCGCCGCGGCCCTGGCGGCCCGGCAATATTTGTTGAATCTGCGGAAAGTGGTTTGCGTTTAGCCCTTCCAGCTTTTTCAACCAGCAACCCTCGGAAAAGATTATGAAATGTAGCAGTTCATCGGTCTGATATTGTTTCTCGGATGAAACGAGCCATGAAACCTTTTCTTAGGAATCTCATTCATTTTTGTACCCATCAAGCAAATAAATATACGTTAATGTTACGCTATTATCTTAATCTATCGAAATTTAACAAGCCAGACAGCTATGCCATACCACATCACTCGGAACAGGTTATATCTCAAAAAAGCTAGAATTTCTCCTTAAATGATCAATATTGATAGTGACACGGATGCCATCGGCAGAGATTAGATGCGAAGAGAAATTTATAAGAAATTCGATGGCATGTAACTTGCTTTGATATCAAAGAATATTGCCGTCAAGGAGGCTGGACATGTCGCCATGAATCAAAAGTGAGAGGTAAAACGAGACTTAATAGTGAAACCAAATTTCAACTTCTACACAATCATAGGAGAAAAAATGAAAAGGCTAACGGTAGTCATTTTAGCGTTAATTTTGCTTGCGGCTTTTTCCGTTGCCGTGGGCGCCCAAACGAAAGTGAGCCCACAATTGTGTACAAATATCAGCACTTGTGCTGATATGATGAAGCAGATGGCCGATGCGCTGAAAAGCGGGAAACTCACTCCTGCTGAAACACAAGAGGTGATCTTCCACATAAACCAAATGGGGCGTATTATGAAGGAAATGAGCGGTCCCGCCGGGCCTAGCCTGGAGCAGCAACACGCCCAGGAGCTTGAACAGATTAAGAAAAAATGGGACCGTCTACGTGAAATAAAGAGAGGCATGGGGGCGAAGCCGGGCCATTAATACCGTGTTCGCATTGGCGAACAACAAATGATGCAAGAGCGGACCCATGTGTCCTCCTGAAAAAGAGGCAACACATGGGTCGGCCTCTACAATTTGTTTCTTGGCAATACTAAAGATGATACATAATACATAAAATAAAAAATCAAGGAGGTCCAATGCATCGGAAAAGGGTGGTAATGGTAATAGGATGCCTGGCGCTTATCTTTCTCTTTGGCGCGGCGTCCCTCGCCGCGGAGGCAGAGCCTGCGGTGGGGCAAAAGTTGGGCAGCTTTAAGTTCCCCCAACCCATGTCCGACGAAGACGCCAAATACCTGGGGCTGGGAAAGGCGGCAGAATTCACCTTACAGGACATCAAAGCTCCATACGTGTTGGTGGAGCAGATGAACACCGCCTGACCGTACTGTATGGCACAGGCTCCTGTGCTAAACACTCTTTACAACCTGGCGAATCAGGATTCGACTCTTAAAACCAAGTTAAAATTTCTGGCAGTTGGCAAGGACGACAATGACGTCAAGATGAAGATGTGGAAGGCCTTCCACAAAGTGCCTTTCCCGCTGCTTGCCGATCCCGACGGCATTTTTGCCAAGGCTTTAAATTTCTCTAATTACCCGGTTACCATGGTTCTGGATAAATCCGGCAAGATCGTTTGGGTCCACGTAGGGGCCTTCGATAATGCCGAGGAGGCCCTTAAAGGTATCAAGGCTGTCGTAAAATAACTTGCGTCTTTCAGGGGACGGCCATGTCACTGCCGTCCCCTTCCTTGTCTATTTGAAACCCTTCTGTTTATTCCAACCGTCCTTTTCAGTCTTCTGTTCCTTCGCGTACGATTTCCGGGCCGGCGCTTCGAGCAGGAAGTGAAACAGGCTGGGCGCCGGCGCCCCGGCCGGTTCCAGGGCCATCCCGCACTTGGGACAGTTGCCCGACTCAGTTTGTCTAACTTCGGGGTGCATCGGACAGGTAAAGATCGCACCGGGCGCCGCTTCTTTCCTGACGCCATGGGCTGCTTCTTTCATCTCTCCCTCAGGTGGACCGGCGAATTGCTCTGGGGTCTCCTTAAACCTGGCCAAGCAGTGGGCGCTGCAAAAGACGTAATCCTGACCCTGATAAGCGGTTCGGTGTGAGCTGTCCTGGCTCACCACCATTCCGCAAACTGGGTCTCGGAGGTCAGCGAATTCTGGAAGGTTCTTCATGGTCATTCATTAGCCTTATTTAATCAATCTTTTCCAAATTTTTCCTTGTTAAATTGTAATCACGATGGCTCCGGGTGCAAGCTTCCCTTAATGCAGGTTAAAGGCTTTTGGGCGGAATTGAATCAAGCCCACTCCTTATTATGCCTTCGCTCAGAGGTAAGGCGAATATTGGGGTATTTAGCGGGAACCCGGGGGCTTCGGAAGTAAAATAGAAAAAGTAGCTCCTTGCCCCGGCTCACTCTGCACTGCCAGGCGTCCGCCGCATTTGTCCAATAGCTGCAAAGACACTCTCAATCCCAACTGGGTGCTTTCCGCCTCTGGCCGGTCGGATGGGGTCAGGAGTTGGCCTTTGAGTTTGTTCACCTCCAGCCCCGGTCCATTATCCTCCACCTCTATAATTATCTGGTCTCCATTATCCGCCACCCTGACCTGGATGAAGTCGCCAATCTTCATGGCATTGCTCAGGATATTTTGCACGAGAACTTCCATGGCATAGGGATCGAATAGAAAGATCAAGGAGTCTCGGCACTTTTCCGGGGAGTGACCATTAATTTCCACTTTGATTGTTTTTTCGGTGAATCGCAGCTCCTTGAGCTCCTTAATTGAGGATATTATAATCGGATACAGGTCTTGGGGCTCTAAGGTGAAACAATTCATAGTAAGGGCCTTCAAGAAGCGCACTTCGCGTCCCAGGGTGTCGGTGAGGCGCTGGGACGTGTCTCCTAAAATCGCGGCATCCGCTCTTAAGCCGATGAGCGACTGGTAAATCTGGTTGGAATAAGGGCAGGCGGTTTCTTGGCAATTAGCCATCCTCCCGGTCACTTCATCCAGCTTGCTAATGACCCGATGGGTAAATCCCCCGATGCCGATGGTCAGATTTTTATAATGGTGCCGCAGGGTGGCCACCTGGATTTCGAATTCCTGATGAAGTATGACCAGTCGGCGGCGATTCTGATTAAGACGTTGATAGGCAGTGCCCAGAACCACTCCGAAAATCGCCCCGGAGAGGGCATAAAGCAGGATCATGGGCCACATATGCAGAGAGAAGCCCTGTATAATGGCGTGTCCCAATTCAAGTGGGGCCTGGTTCATCATGAATTCATCGAAATTGCGGACTACCATGGACAGCGGGTGGCCAACTATGATTCCGGCTACCGTACCCAGGAAGAAGCCCCAAAAAGGGTAACTCCAATAAGTGATATGGGGCCTGGGAGGTTCTAGAAATACTTTTTGGGGATCATTCCGAGCCATCGTTCCTCAGTCTTTCTGCCAGCAATAAATCAAGAGAGCCGGCCTTGTGCCTGCTAACCCCATTCGCCCAGTTCTAATTTCACGGCCCGATTACGACGCACCTTGACAAATCCTATTAGATTACTAATATATCTTCAACTAAGTCATTTCAATATGTGTTCAAATGAAATTTTATAAAAAATGAGGACCCCTATGAAAGCCCATCATGATCCTCTATTTCAACTTTGTCTGCGTCGCATAAAGGCTGTTACCGACAAAGTTCGTTGGAAGGTCATTGAAATGCTGATGGACGGCCCGAAGACCGCAGGCGAGCTGGCCAGGGAATTGGGGGTGGAGCAGAGCCTCCTTTCCCATCACCTGAAAATCTTGCGCCATGAAGGTTTTATAGAATCGTGGCGGGAAGGCAAAAGCGTTATTTGCAAATTGACTGGCGCCATTGAGTTTTCGGATAAGGGATGGGAATTAGACCTGGGTTGCTGCCGGCTCCATAAAGCCGCAAATGCAAATACACCCTTGATGCCAACTTCCCTCCCTTCTTTGGAACCGGTTTGTCTGGATACTCAAGATAAATTCTCCGCGAATAACCGCTTGGAAACCAAAATTGAGGCGACTGCGAAAAAACCTTTAATTTCGCGGGGGGGGGGGGACAAGATTGTCAATAAATACCCTTTTTGTCAATTAATAATTTTAAATAGAGGAGGAACGATCACCAATTCTACCGAACCGGGAGGCAGTTTTGGCCAAGATATTGACCGCTCGAAACTTGATTTATTCATCCGGTCAATGAAGGCACCTAAAGGAGGGCATAAAAGATGAAGAGGCCTTTGCTGGTGGAAATCCTGACCATGATTATTATGATGTTGTTTTACATTGCAGGCTGCCGCCTCCCGTTTCCCAATTGACGCAAGCTTTCCAGGCGGGTCGTGTTGGCGCAGGCTGATGCCTTTGCAATACGGGAAACCGAGAAGCAGGGCTGTCTGAAAATAGAGGATCCCATGGACACCAGAGAACTTGTGGCAATGTTTATGGAGAGCCCGTTTTATTTCGATTTGCAGGTGCGAGAGCGGCTGGCGCTCATGCAGCAACACCGCAGAAGATTTTCTATAAATAATAAAACAGCGCAATGCCGCCTTGCCGATGAGATTAGTGTTGGCTTGACTGTAGTCGCAAACGCCAATGAAAAGATCACCATCATGGTGGATTTTATTCCTCCCAACGCTGCCACTGATAGTTAGATCCTATCAGGTTAGCCAGGGGACCTTATGTCAACCAATAAGATATTGTTCATAATTATTTTAATACTGTCGCTATCGATTGGCTGTTCTGTCTCAAGAGAGGCTTATATCAGCGCTCATCCGGAATTAAATCCGACAATGAAAGAAGCTATCCTAAAAGGAGAAGTTCTTGAAGGTATGACGGAAGACGAAGTGAGAGCAAGTTGGGGACGTCCCAATCAAATCGTCAAAGGCACTGAAGGAGATTTCTATTATGTTTATTCAAAAGCGGGGGGTAAGGGGGGAACTCACTCGCATGATGTTGTCATATTCGATAAAAGCGGGAAGGTGATCAGTTCCGGCCCCAGATAAGGCCCGAATATGTCAGCGTATTCGATGAATCTTTTAAGGCTTTATTGGCTCATTGGCCTGGCACTGCTAACCGCCCTTTTAGCGGGCTGCGCCGCTCCGGAGCCGTGCCTGCAAAGAGGCGGGCGAGGCCAGGGGTTTCGCTGTCAAGACGCGCCGTTTACGTCGAAGCTGCCGCCTCTGGCCGTTCCCAAGGGATATCAATAATCCTAAGAACCACCCTGGATTTCGGGGGGTACTATTTTATGGTTGAATCAGGGCTGGGACTTTCTTCCCTACCCTTAATAATGCCAGGAAAGGAGGTTGACTGGACCATGAAACAAAGGTTGATGATTGCGATTTTGGCGGGGGTTTTGATTTTCGTGCACGGATCGGTGGCGGCCCAGGAGCACCCCGGCGGGATGCGCGGAGGCGGCGGCATGATGGGGTCCGGCCAGCACATGATGGGCCAGGGGATGATGCATAACATGGGCATGATGCACCAGATGATGGGGGACATGCAGCAGATGATGGGCTCTCAGCAGATGACCCCGGAGCAGCAGCAACAGATGATGCAGATGATGAACCAGATGGGCGGCATGATGCAGCAGATGCAGGGTCCCCAGAGCCCCCAGATAGAGCAGCAACAGACCCAGCAGCTTAAAGAGATGCAGCAGCGGCTCAAGGAGATGAAGGGCCAGGTGCAGAAACCGAAGCAGAAACCGAAGTCAAAACAGGAGCAGGAGCACAAGCATTAACTTGGGAAAGCCCGGAGACACAAGGCGCCGGAAGGGGGGCACTCCGAATGGTCGCCGGCCTCCATGAGAACGGCCGAACACGATAAATAAACTTTCCAGGAGGAAATTACCCATGGAAAAAAGAACCGCGTCGCTACTATTTATCATTATGGTCGGGGTTATCGGAATCAGCCTGGTGGGCTGTGCAGGAGCGCCCACCGTCACGGCTCCAGCCAAGACCATGCCTGAAATGCTCAAGGAGGCCGGCTTCAAGGTGTTTGTTGCGGATACGCCCCAAAAAATGGCCCATCTGCAAACCTGTCCATCAGATACCCTCATGATTCATGAGCGGCCAGGGACTAAGTGTTACGCATTTTCAGATCCAGCTACGAAAACCATGTACGTTGGGGATGACGCGGCGTATTCGCGCCTTCAGGGTCTTTTGGAAAAGCAGAGGCAAACGATCAGGGAACAGAGGATACAAAGTGATCCACAGTTTTGGCCACTGTGGGTGGACTCTCAGG
Organism: Syntrophobacterales bacterium; assembly: GCA_023229795.1. GTDB lineage: Bacteria > Desulfobacterota > Desulfobaccia > Desulfobaccales > 0-14-0-80-60-11 > 0-14-0-80-60-11. The sequence continues at coordinate 18,181 of JALNYP010000044.1, read as the reverse complement.
GAGGTGGTTGATGTTGGCCGAAAAACCAGGAGGTTGACCTTGCCTGACCGCAACCTGGAATTTGGGTGGAGAGCGAAAGAAAATGAGCGGTTAATTCCCGGGGCCGAATCCTCTTGCGATTCCGAAAGGGGGGACCATGCCTGTTCTTGAAGAAGCTCCCAGAGAAGCGGCAGAACGGCCATATTATTCTCTGCCTGCCGAGCAAGTTTTGTCGATCTTAGAAACCGCCGCCGCCGGGCTGAGCGCCTCCCAGGCCATGGAACGTCTGGAGCAATACGGTCCCAATGAGCTGACTCCGCCGAAAAAAATCTCTCCGTGGACCATCTTCTTCCGGCAGTTTCAAAATCTCCTGATCATTATCCTGATTGCGGCCACCGGCATCTCCTTCTTCCTGGGTGAACACCTGGACGCCTATGTCATCCTGGTGATCATCCTGGCCTGCACCATCCTGGGATTCGTCCAGGAATACCGGGCCGAGCAGGCCGCGGCGGCCCTCCAGAAACTGGCGGCGCCCGAGGCCGCGGTGCTCCGGGACGGCAGAGAACAGGTCATCCCCGCCCGGGAAGTGGTCCCCGGAGACGTCCTGGTCCTGCACACCGGGGACCGCTGTGCCGCCGATGGCCGCGTGCTGGAGGCCGTCAACCTCAAGAACGATGAATCCCTGCTCACCGGCGAATCCACCTCAGTCAATAAGACCGCGGCGCCGGATTCCCGCCCTAACCTCCCCGTCGCCGACCAGAAGGGCATGGTCTTCGGGGGCACCGTGGTCACCTACGGACGGGGCCGGGCGGTAGTGACGGCCACCGGCATGGACACCGAGTTCGGCGGCATCGCCCGCATGCTGGGGGAGGTGGTTCAGGAGAAGACCCCCCTGGAAGAGCGCATGGCCTCCATCGGCTTGGTCCTGAGCATCCTCTGCCTGTCGGTGAGCGCAGGGGCCATGGTGTTTGGGATTCTGAAGGGCAACAACTGGCTGCAAATGCTCATCTGGGGGATCAGCTTAGCGGTGGCGGCGGTGCCCGAGGCCCTCCCGGCGGTGGTGACCGGGGCCCTGGCCATCGGCACCACCCGCATGGCTCGCCGCAATGCCATCGTCAAGCGCCTGCCCGCCGTGGAAACCATGGGCTGCACCACGGTGATCTGCACCGACAAGACCGGCACCCTCACGAGAAACGAAATGACCGTGCGCCGGCTTTTCCTGGATAACCGGGAGTTCGAGGTCAGCGGCCTGGGATATGAGCCCGAAGGCGATTTTTTCATAGAAGGGAGCGTTATTACCCCGGGGGATGACCCGGTCCTGATGGAAGCCGCCCGCATCGCCATGCTGTGCAATGACGCCGTCTTGACGGAAACGGTGGAGGGGGCCTGGACCATCCAGGGCGACCCCACCGAGGGGGCGCTGGTGGTGCTGGGCCGTAAAGCCGGCCTTCATGAAGCGGTGTTGGCCCGAGAGTGCCCCCGGGTGGCGGAAATTCCCTTCGACTCGGAGCGGAAGCGCATGACCACTTTTCATTGTCCATCAACTGTTGTGGCCTGTACGAAGGGCGCGCCGGAGGGTCTCCTGCCCCGCTGCCGGAATTTTCTCTCAACCTTTGGGGAAAGACCTCTGACTGAAGGAAATCGCCAGGTAATCATGAACGAAGCCGCGCACATGGCCGGGGAGGCATTGAGGGTCCTGGGTCTGGCTTACCGAAAAATGGAGTCGATTCCGGAGGCCCCTTCCGAAGAGATGGAGGCGGATTTAATTTGGGTGGGGCTGGTGGGCATGATGGACCCGCCCCGTTCCGAGGCCAAAGAGGCCGTGAGCAAGTGCCATCAGGCGGGCATCCGGGTGATCATGGTCACCGGCGATCATCCGGATACGGCCCGGGCCGTGGCCCGGGAGATCGGCTTGACCCCCGCAGACCAGGCAAATCCCGTGGTGTTAAGCGGAGTGGACCTGAACCGCTTGAGCGATGAAGAATTATCGAGGATTTTACCTCAAGCTCCGGTGTTTGCCCGGGTGGCCCCAGAGCACAAGCTGCGCCTGGTGAATCTGCTCAAAGCCCAAGGAGACGTGGTGGCCATGACCGGGGATGGGGTCAATGACGCCCCCGCATTGAAAAGAGCCGATATCGGTGTGGCCATGGGGATCACCGGCACCGAGGTCACCAAGGAGACCGCGGACATGATCCTGGCCGACGACAATTTTGCCACCCTGGTGGCCGCGGTGGAGGAGGGCCGGGCCATCTTCGACAACATTAAAAAATACCTGATTTTTCTTCTGAGCGCCAATCTCGGCGAAATTACTGTTTTGACCGGCACATTCTTCCTGGGCATGCCCCTCCCATTGGTCGCCCTGCAAATCCTCTGGGTGAACCTCACCACGGACGGCCTCCCGGCCCTGGCCCTGGGGGTGGACCCCAAGGCCCCGGACATCATGCACCGGCCCCCGCGCCCGCCGGAAGAAGGGGTGTTCACCAGATCGGTGATTGCCCTGATGGTGGTGATCACCGCCTATCTCACCGTGGGCCTGATTCCGCTTTTCCACCATTATTACCACGGCTACCTGGCGGTGATCGGGGACCCGGAGCTATCGCTAACCCGGGCCCAGACCATGGTCTTCGTGACCCTAGTCCTGGCGGAGCTGGTAAACGCCTTCAACTGCCGCTCGGAATATCATTCAATCTTCAGGGTGGGGGTGCTTGCCAACCGTTTTCTGCTCCTCGCCACGCTCATCTCTCTGGGGATGGTGGTGGCGGTGGTGCAGGTGCCTCCTCTGGCGCAACTGTTCCACGCGGCGCCCCTGGGCTGGAAAGAATGGCTCTTCGCGTCGTTCCTGGCTTTTCTGCTCCTCCCGGTGGTGGAAGTGACCAAGTGGCTGATGCGGCTGGGGGCCCGGCGCATGGCCGTAAGTTCTTAGGGGGAAAGGAAGATATTCAACTTGTTATCATGGATCATGGAGATTCCAAGTCTCTGAGTTCAATTTTATGAAACGGAGGGCACGGAAGATGAAGTGGAAATTGTTGGTGGCATTGCTGGTTTCGGTGATCACGGTGTTGTTCTGTATTGCAGGTTGTCACCCGCATTGACCACCGGACCGCGCCCAGGGCGGAACAGGCCATTGAAAGCAGTTGGCGGACATGAGTAAAATCGCGGATCCGAAGGGTGCCAGGCGATAGTTATAAGCTCTTATGGGAGTTAAGGATATTTATCGGGGAGACTAAAATGAGTCTCAAAATTATTTCGGTTATTTTATTGGTGCTACTAAGTTCCTGTGGACCATCCCTCATGGAATTGAGGCAAGATTATGTGAATACGCATCAGAACCTTGACCCCAAGATAAAAGCGGCAATCTTAAATGGCGAAATTGTGGCCGGCATGACTAGAGAAGACGTGCGAGCAAGCTTGGGAGAGCCTTACAATACCACAAGAGGGTATGAAGCCGGGAGGTATGGGAGGTATGGGAGATATGCAGGAAAGTGTCATTACTGGCATTACAAGCATTCCACTATTATCTTCGGAGAAGATGGAAGGGTAGTGGATGTTAAGTAATTGGCCGCGTGGTAATGTTTTCCGAACTTAAGTAAATAATCATGTACCTAATCGTTCGTTTCCAGGTTCAGCATGAAGACATGAAACTTTCTGAGAGTAAACGGGAGGTGGACAAAGTCAGAAGTCATAGATTGCAAAGGCACTGAAATTCTATTATTATCGTCAAACCTATTAATTCGCCAGGGGGAATGGGGGATGGAGCTTAAGCGGCGTGCTTCCGGAGTGGCACTGCTTGTGTTACTCGGCTTGGGTGGGGTCTTACTTCCGGTGCATTCGCTTTGGGCTCAGAGCAACGCGGACCTGCCGGCCGGTTTGCAGGCCCTGCTTGTCGAGGCCCTGAAGGCTAACCCGGAGATCAAACAGATGGCGTCGCTGGCGGGGGCCGCTAAGGAAACCATTAAACCCGCAGGAGCACTGGATGACCCCACGGTTTCCTTTGGCATAACTAATCTGCCCACCGATACCTGGGCCATGAACCAGGACCCCATGACCCAGAAAATGCTGGAGCTGTCGCAGAAATTCCCCTTTCTGGGCAAGCGGCGTCTGCGCTCCGAAGTGGCGTCGGAACAGGCCAAATCGGAAGACCTCGCATATCGAGACAAAGTTAACGAGATCAGGGCCAAAGTGGTGATGAGTTATTGGACTCTGGGCCTGGCTTATGCCAGCTTCGACATTGTCCAAAAGAACAAGCAGTTTTGGGAGCAAGTAGTTCAGGTGGCCGAAACCCGCTATAAGGTGGGCCAGGTGATGCAGGCTGATGTGCTCCAGGCCCAGGTGGAGTTGGGTAACTATCTCGATCGCCTGTTTCAATACAAGCAGCGGCAAGAATCTTCACAGGCTGACCTGAACGCCCTGCGTTCCAAGCCGCCCCAAACCTTGATCGGGCGTCCCCAACCCCTCAAGCCTCGGCCTTTTACACTCAAACTGGATGACCTTCTCGCCCAGGCAGAGGCTCGCCCCCAGCTTCAGGCCCTGAAAGCCCTGGTGGCCAAGCAGGAGAAGACCGTGAACCTGGCCAAGAAGGAGTATTTTCCCGATGCTACCATCTCCCTGGGATACGCTTTCCGTGAAACCCTGGGCCCTCCGGTAAATTTGAAACAATCCGATATGTTCGCCGGCTCGGTGATGTTTAATCTGCCCATCTGGCAAGGCTCCAAGATCAAACCCAAAATCCGGGAGGAGCAGGAACGCCAAACCGCCGCCAAAGAAGCCGTGCAAAACATGTGGAATCAGTTGGCTGCTGCTATTAAGGACCGCTACGTCAAGCTTCAACGCTTGGCTCAACAGATAAACCTTTACGATCAGGGAATCATCCCCCAGGCGAGACAGGCGGCGGAAGCCTCCCTGGCCTCCTACCAGGTGGGAAGCCTGGGATTCCAGCAACTCTACCAAAACCAAATTAGCGCCTATAATGCCGAACTGACATTGCAGGAATATCTTAAAGATTTTGAAGAAAACTGGGCTGAACTAGAATGGCTGGTGGGACAAGAGCTGCCCCGCCGTGCAGGAGGTGGAAAATGAGCTCCCGCCGCTTCTTACCGGGGTTGGGATTAGGCTTGTTACTCTTGTTGGTGCTGGGAGGGATTTTATACTTCATGGGGTACCGGTTGATGCAGCATGCCGCGGCTCCCGGCCCCGCCCCCCCCGCACCCGAGGCGAAAGAAGGCCGCAAGGTCAAGTATTGGGTCTCCCCCATGGACCCCAAAATTATCTCGGATAAGCCCGGCAAAGACCCTATGGGCATGGACTTCAAGCCAATCTACGAGGGGGAAGAAGCGGCCGGGGCGCCCGGTACCATCAAGGTGGACCCTAACACCCTCCAGTCCATCGGGGTCCGAACCGCCAAGGTGGAAGTTCGCCCCCTGTCCCGGGTGATCCGGGCCGTGGGCAAGGTGATGTATGACGAAAACCAACTGAAAGTGGTCAACACCAAGGTGGACGGCTGGGTGACCCGCCTCTATGTCAGGATCACCGGGGAGCCGGTGCGCAAAGGCCAGAGGCTCATCAGCATCTACAGCCGGGAATTGGTGCCGGCCCAACAGGAGTATTTGCTGGCATTAAAAAATCTCAAGACCGTCGGCAAGAGCCCGTTTCCGGAAATGGCGGAGGGAGCGCGTCGCTTGGCGGAGGCTGCTCGCGTGCGCCTGGAGTATTTCGATATCACGCCTGCCCAGATCGCCGAACTGGAAAGAACCGGCCAGGTGAGAAAGGAACTCACCTTGACCTCGCCGGTGCGCGGCATTGTTACCGAGCGCATGGTGACCGAGGGCCAGTTTGTTATGGCCGGCATGACCCTGCTCAAAGTGGCGGATCTCTCTACCGTCTGGGTGGAGGGGGATATTTATGAATACGAGTTGCCCTGGGTGGCGGTGGGCCAGCAAGCAACTATGACTTTGAGTTATCTCCCGGGAGAGACTTTCCGAGGCACTATCGAATATCTTTACCCGTACCTCAAGGGCAAGACCCGCACCGCCCGAGTCCGTTTGAAATTTCCTAACCCGAAATACCAGCTTAAACCGGATATGTACGCCCAGGTGGAGATTAAATCTCCGTTGCATCCTCGGGTAGTGGTGGTGCCCCTGGAAGCGGTGATGGATACGGGAGAAAGACAACATGTCTTCGTGGCTCTGGGAGAAGGCCGCTTCGAACCCCGGGAAGTCAAGCTGGGGGCCCAGGGGGACGGCGGTCTTATGCAGGTGCTCTCCGGCCTGAAAGGGGGCGAGGAGGTGGTTACTTCCGCCCACTTCCTGCTGGATTCGGAATCCCGCTTCCGGGAGGCCGCGGCCAAATTCCTGGGAGCCCAAGAGCCGGGAAAGGAGGGGACACCGGCGCCAAAACCGCCGCACACAAAGCATTGATCCAGAGTTGATTGAGAAAAACCAGATCTTCTGCGTACATCTCGAACGGAGCCATAGGTTACGGCCATGATCGAACGATTCATTGAGTATTGCACCAAAAACCGCTTCTTAATAATCGTCTTATGGCTCCTGATCTCGGGTTGGGGCCTGTATGCCACCTACAACCTGCCCATCGACGCCATTCCCGACATTTCCGACGTCCAGGTCATCATCCTCACCGATTGGCCGGGCCAGGCTCCCGAGGTGGTGGAATCCCAAGTTACCTATCCCTTGACCACCACCATGCTGGCCGTACCCAAGGCCAAGGTGGTGCGGGGTTTCTCCTCCTTCGGCTTTTCCATGGTCTACATCATCTTCGAGGATGGCACCGATATCTACTGGGCCCGCTCCCGGGTGCTGGAATACCTCAGTTTCATCCGGGGGAAGTTGCCCGAAGGGGTGAACCCGGCCCTGGGCCCGGACGCCACCGGTGTCGGCTGGGTGTTTGAATACGTATTGGACGACCCCACCGGCAAGCACGACCTGAGCCAGTTGCGCAGTCTCCAGGACTGGTACCTGCGTTATCAATTGCAGGCCCTGGAAGGGGTGGCTGAGGTGGCCAGCGTCGGCGGGTTTGTCAAGCAGTACCAGGTGATGGTAGACCCCAACACCTTGGCGGCCTATGGCATTCCCCTCTCCCAGGTGCGCAATGCCATCAAGATGTCCAACCAGGATGAGGGCGGGCGGGTCATCGAGAGGGCCGAAACCGAATACATCGTGGTGGGCCGGGGGTATATCAAGACCCCGGCCGACGTGGAAAACATCGTGGTGGGCACCGATGGCGAGGGGACTCCCATCCTGGTAAAGGACATCGGCCAGGTGCGGCTGGGGCCTGAAATCCGGCGTGGAGTGGCCGAGGCCAACGGCACCGGCGAAGTGGTGGGCGCCATTGTGGTTATGCGCTTCGGGGAAAACGCCCGGGCGGTCATCGAGCGGGTGAAGGCCAGGCTGGAGGAATTGAAACCGAGCTTGCCGCCAGGAGTGCGCATTTCCATCGGTTACGATCGGTCCACCCTCATTCAAAAAACCATTGACACTCTCAAAGAAGCGCTGATTGAAGAAGTGATCATCATCGCCCTGGTCTGCGCCGTCTTTCTGCTGCACATGCGGAGCGCCCTGGTGGCCCTGGTGTCGCTGCCCCTGGGGGTGTTGGTCTCCTTTATTTTGCAGTATCAATTCAACATCACTGCCAATATTCTGAGCCTGTCGGGCATCGCCCTGGCCATGGGAGACATGACGGACGCCGCGGTGGTGATGGTGGAGAACGCCCACAAGCGCCTGGAAAAGGCCGCTCCCGAAGAGGACCGGGAATCCCTGGTCCTGGCCGCGGCCAAGGAAGTAGGGCCGTCGTTATTCTTTTCCCTCCTGGTGATTGTCGTGTCGTTCCTGCCTATCTTCGCTCTTACCGGGGAAAGCGGAAAGCTCTTCAAACCCCTGGCCTACACTAAGACCTTCGCCATGTTGGGCGCGTCCCTCCTGGCGATCACCCTGACGCCGATTTTGATGGTTTATCTTATCAGGGGGAAAATACCCTCTGAGGCCAAAAATCCCCTGAACCGCGGCCTGATGAATCTATATCGGCCGGTTTTGGGCCTGATCCTGCGCTTTCCCATCACTGCCATCCTCCTGGCCACGCTGATTTTGGCGGCTACGGTCTTTCCTGCCCTGCAACTGGGAAGCGAGTTCATGCCGCCCCTGGACGAAGGCGACCTGCTCTACATGCCCACCACCATGCCGGGCATCTCCATTACTGAAGCAAAAACGGTATTGCAGCAGACCGACCGCATCCTGCGCACCTTCCCGGAGGTGGAGTATGTCTTCGGCAAGGTGGGGAGGGCTGAAACCGCCACCGACCCCGCGCCCCTGAGCATGATCGAAACCATCATGCGCCTCAAAGACCGCAAGGACTGGCGCCCGGGCTATGACACTCAGCGCCTTATCCGGGAAATGGACGCGGCCATCAAGTTCCCGGGGGTGGTCAACGCCTTTGTTTTTCCCATTCGCACCCGTATCGATATGCTCTCCACCGGCATCAAGACCCCGGTGGGACTCAAATTCATCGGGCCTGACCTCAAGGTCCTGAACCGCCTGTCGGAAGAGGCCGAGCCCATTCTGAAGGATGTGCCCGGCACGGTCAGTGTCTTCGGCGAGCGGGTCACCGGGGGCTATTACGTGGACTTCCTCATCGACCGGAAAGAGGCGGCCCGTTACGGCCTCACCGTGGGAGACATCCAGGAAGTCATTGCCACCGCCCTGGGGGGGCGGAACATCACCCAGACGGTGGAAGGCCTGGAGCGCTACCCGGTGAACTTGCGTTATTTCCAGGACTACCGGCTGGACTTACCCGCCCTGCGCCGCATCCTGATCCCTACGCCCACGGGCGCCCAGATACCCATGGAACAGGTGGCCAAGATTCGCGTCTATCAGGGACCTCCGGAAATCAAAAGCGAAGACGCCCGCCTCAGCGCCTGGATGTTTGTGGACATCCGGGACGTGGACGTGGGCTCTTATGTTAAGAAGGCCAAAGAAGCCATCCAGGCCAAACTGAAGCTGCCCATGGGCTATTCCATCATCTGGAGCGGCCAGTTCGAATACATGGAGGAAGCCCGGAAAAAGCTCCAGGTGGTCATTCCGGTCACTCTGGTGCTGATCGTTTTGCTGGTCTACCTGAATACCGGCTCGGCCAAAGAAACCGGGATTATCCTGTTCACCCTGCCCTTCGCCTTTGTGGGCGCCGTCTGGGGCCTGTATTTATTGAAATACAACTTGAGCGTAGCCGTATTGGTGGGATTTATCGCCTTGGGAGGACTGGCCGCGGAAACCGGGGCCATCATGCTCTTGTTCCTCAACCTCTCTTATGAGGGGGCCACAAAGACCGGCAAGACCATGACCAAAGATGACTTGCGGAACTCAGTAAGGGACGGTGCCGTGTTGCGCCTGCGCCCCTTGCTCATGACCGCCCTGGCCAATATGTTTGGCCTGCTCCCCATCATGTGGAGCACCGGGGTGGGGGCCGAAGTGGCCAAACGCATCGCCGCCCCCATGGTGGTGGGGGTGGTCACCGCCATCCTGCTGGTGCTTCTGGTCTACCCGGCCATCTATTTCCTATGGAAGTGGCACGCGGAGGTGAAAACCTAATCGTAGAGGAGGGAGAGAAACAAGCGGCAATATTGTCCCAGGCTGTTCAGAAATCATCAAACCGGAATTCCGTCCTAGCCAAGGAGCCGGCATGTTCGATTTTTTCTATGATTTTTTAATTAAAATCGGCTATATGCACCCGCCGCATTCACCCCTGACCCACATGCCCATCGGGCTGGTGGTGGGGGCACTCATCCTGAGGTTGACGGCCGTATTTTCAGACCGGGCCTCACTGGCGCGAGCCGCTTTTTACTGCCTGGTCCTCGCCCTGGTGTTTGCCGTGCCCACCGCGCTTCTCGGGATTATGGACTGGCAGCACTACTATTCCGGGGCCTGGGTCTTTCCCATTAAGGTGAAAATTGCCCTAGCCGTCCTTCTCGTTATTCTCCTGGCGCTAGGCGTCATCCTCGGCTGGCGGGGAAATGCCGAATCTAAACCATTTTTGGCAATCTGCCTCCTGAGCTTCTTTGCGGTGATGGGATTGGGATACTTCGGGGGCGAACTGGTCCTGGCGCCGAGATTGTCTCATCCTCCCTCCCAGAAATATCAGGCTGGGGCAAAAATCTACACTTCTTTTTGCGCGGCCTGCCATCCCAATGGGGGAAATACCTTCGATGCCAGCCTGCCTGTCCGGGGCTCGAGGCATCTGAAGGATTTTGATGATTTTGCAAGCTTTGTGGGCCATCCACACAAACACGACGGCTCTCCGCCAATCATGCCGGCCTTTCCCCCGGAAAAAATCTCCGTTAAGCAAATGCGGGAGCTTTATCAATACGCGGTTTTTGCTTTCGAAACCCCAAGAGGAGGTGTTAGCCAGAAAGAAAAACCAGGGGGCGTGAAAAATAACCATAAGTGATTATTATTAAACAAGTACTGAATTTTCAACCAATTCGGCATTTCCCAGAGCCTGAGCTAAAACCTTCCGTGGCAGAAGCAAAAACGGAAGCCTCACTTGGCTCTTTCTTTTTAGGTGGGTTGATCGATGAGCGAACCCCTGGACCGGGACCGGACTGATGTGGGCACGGTGTTGTCCATCCGCGGCAGTGTGGTAGATGTACGCTTTCCCCACCGGCTTCCCTCCATCAACCACCAGCTCGCGGCAGGCCCCGAGAGCAGCATCGTCATCGAAGTGGTGACCCACTTGAGCTCCGAGATCGTGCGGGGCATCGCCCTGACGCCCACCCATGGGCTGGCTCGGGGCTCGCCGGTGCTGGACCTGGGCCACCACCTGAAAGTGCCGGTGGGGAAAAGGCTCCTGGGCCGGATGTTCAACGTCTTCGGCGCGGTGATCGATGAGAAGGAGGAAATATTGGGGGGCGAATGGCGCTCCATCCACCAGCCGTCCGTACCTTTGACCCAGCGCACCGTGGTCTCGGAAATCTTTGAAACCGGCATCAAGGCCATCGACGTGCTGGCCCCCCTGGAGCGGGGCGGCAAGGGCGGGTTGTTCGGCGGCGCCGGGGTCGGAAAAACCGTGCTGATCACCGAGCTAATCCACAACACGGTGGGGCGGCACCAGGGCATCAGCATCTTCTGCGGCATCGGCGAAAGGTGCCGGGAGGGGGAGGAACTCTACCGGGCCATGGCCGAAGCCGGGGTCCTGGAGAGCACCGTTATGGTCTTTGGCCAGATGAACGAACCCCCCGGGGCCCGCTTCCGGGTGGGGCACGCGGCTTTGACCATGGCGGAATACTTCCGGGACGACGCCAGGCAGGACGTGCTGTTGTTGATCGACAATATCTTTCGATTTATTCAGGCGGGCTCCGAAGTTTCCGGGCTCATGGGCCTGGTGCCCTCCCGCCTGGGCTACCAGCCCACCCTGGCCACGGAGATCGCCGAGTTGGAGGAACGCATCTGTAGCACCGCCTCCGGGGCCATCACTTCGGTGCAGGCGGTGTACGTGCCGGCGGATGATTTCACCGATCCCGCCGCCACCCATACCTTCGCTCACCTCTCTTCCTTTATTGTCCTGTCCCGGAAGCGGGCCAGCGAAGGTCTTTATCCTGCCATGGACCCGCTGCAATCGGGCTCCAAGATGCTGGTGCCGCCCATCGCCGGGGAGCGGCACTACCACATCGCCCAGGAGGTCCGCCGCACCCTGGCCGGATACGAAGAATTGAAAGACATTATCGCCATGCTGGGGCTGGAGGAGCTTTCCCAGGAGGACCGGCGCACCGTGTTCCGGGCCCGGCGGCTGGAGCGCTTCCTGACCCAGCCCTTTTTCAGCACCGAGCAGTTCACCAGCCAGGCGGGGAAGATGGTTCCCCTGGCCGAGGCCCTGGCAGGCTGCGAGCGCATCATGAACGATGAGTTTGCCGACTATCCCGAAAGCTCTTTGTACATGATCGGCAAGATCGAGGAAGCCAAAAAGCCATGAGACTGAAAGTGCTGTTATCCGGTAGGGCGGGCGTCCCCGCCCGCCACCCTTTCCCCGAAGGCTACAAGTCATGCGACTGAAGGTACTGCTGCCCACAGATATCCTGGTGGACGAAGAAGTGATCAAGGTGACGGCCGAAGCGGAAAACGGCTCCTTTTGCCTGTTGCCCCGGCACATCGACTTCGTGGCCGCCCTGGTGCCGGGTCTGCTTTCTTTTGTGAAGGCCGGGGACGGCCTGGAGGAGTTTCTGGCGGTGGATGAGGGTGTCCTGGTGAAGTGCGGCCCGGAGGTCCTGGTCTCCACCCGCCAGGCGGTGCGAGGGCCGGAGCTGGGCACCCTCAAGGCAACCGTGGAAAAGACTTTCAAGGTCCTGACCTCCCAGGAAAAGCGGGCCCGTTCGGCCCTGGCCAACCTGGAAGCCAATTTCATCCGCCGCTTCCTCAAACTGGAGGAATATGCCTGAACAAGACTCTCCTGGGGAAAGGCCCCCTGCGGAGGAAGAATTCTCCCGGCAAGTGAGCCGCAAAGAGGCCCGGAAGCTGAAGGCTATGGGCCGTAAAGGGCAAGGGGTGTGGTTCGGGTTGGGTATGTTCGGCCTCATCGGCTGGTCGGTGGCGCTGCCCGCCCTGGCCGGAGCGCTCCTGGGGGCCTGGATCGACCGCACCTGGCCCAGCCGTTACTCCTTCACCCTGATGCTGCTATTGGGCGGGATCATCCTGGGCTCGCTGAACGCCTGGTACTGGGTCGGTCAGGAGCGGAATAAGATAGAAAAAGACCAATAGGTGGAGTCGCCATGGAACTCGGTTTGGATCAGTGGGTCATCTGGCAGCGGGGGCCGGTGCTGCTGAACGCCACCATCCTCTACACCTGGTTGGTGATGGTGCTGCTGGTCCTCGGCTCCTGGCTGGTGACCCGCAGGCTGTCTACCGGGGCCAGGATTTCCAAGTGGCAAAACCTGCTGGAGGTCCTGGTGGGTGGCATGAGGGAGCAGATCCGACAAATCAGCCAGCAAGATCCCGGGCCTTACCTGCCGTTCATCGGCACCCTGTTCGTCTTCATTTCGGTCTCCAATCTCCTGACCATTCTCCCCGGCTATCACCCTCCCACTTACTCCCTGTCCACCACCACCGCCCTGGCTCTCTGCGTCCTGGCGGCGGTGCCGTTCTATGGCATTGCCCAATGGGGATTGCTCAGCTACCTGAGCCACTATTTAAAACCCACGGTCTTGATGCTGCCTTTTCACATCCTCTCCGAACTGACCCGCACCCTGGCCCTGGCAGTGCGTCTCTTCGGCAACGTGATGAGCGGCGCCTTGCTCGGGGCCATTCTTCTGGCGGTGGTGCCCCTGTTTTTCCCGTTGGTCATGCAAGTGCTGGAACTGCTCATCGGTCAGGTCCAGGCCTTTATCTTTGCGGTTCTGGCCACCGTCTATATCGCTTCTGCGGCCCAGGCCCATGAGGAAAAGAGAGAAGCCCTTATACAACGGCCGGCTGAAGAGAACCGGGAGACCCGATAAATCAAAGGAGGATACTTAAGACATGAGCGCGCTGGAAATTATCGGCATAGTTTCCATCATCGTCGCCGGCCTGACCATCACCCTGGGCTCCATCGGCCCGGCTCTGGCCCAAGGGCGGGCCATCACCCAGGCCCTCACCGCCATGGCCCAGCAGCCCGACGAAGCCGCCACCATTGCTCGCACCCTCTTTGTCGGCCTGGCCATGATCGAATCCTTAGCCATTTATTGCCTGGTGGTGGCCATGATTCTCATCTTTGCCAATCCCTTTTGGAATTACGTCGTCGGCAAGGCTGGAGGATAAGACCGTGTTGATCAACTGGTTTACCGCGGCCGCCCAAATCGTCAACTTCCTGATCCTGGTGGCCCTGCTGAAACGCTTTCTCTACGGCCCGATTGTTGCCGCCATGGCGGCCCGGGAGGGGAGAATCGCCGCCCAGTTGACGGAAGCCCAGCAAAAAAGACAGGAGGCGGAGCAAGAGGAGGCCTCTCTGCGCCAGAAGATCCGGGAAATTGAAGACCAGCGCCAGGAGATGCTAACCGAGGCCGGACGCCAGGCCGAAGCCCATAAGCAGGAGCTTTTTTCCCAGGCCCGGCAGGAAGTGGAGCAGATTCGCCAAAAATGGGCGGCTTCACTTACGCGGGAAAAGGAGACCTTTCTCCATAACCTCAAGCAGCGCCTGGCCCAGGAGGTTTTGACCATCTCCCGCCGGGTATTGCAAGAAATGGGGAACTTGGAGTTGGAGCAACGCCTGCACGAGGTCTTTCTGGATCGCCTCCGGCTTTTGCCCCCGGAGGAACAGACGGCCATCCGGGAATCCGTCCAAGAAACGGGGGGCGAATTGCTCATTACTACCGCCTTTGAGCTGCCCGAGGAAACCCGGCAAAAGATCGCGTCACAGGTTCAAGAGCAATTCGGCCAGGACCTTACTTTGCGGTTTGCCATCTCTGGGGAATTGCTGGCGGGCATCGAGCTGCTCACCAGCTCCCGTAAGCTCGCCTGGAGCCTGGGGAGCTTCCTGGACTCCCTGGAGGAGGATCTCTCCCAGGCCTTCCAGGAACTGGAGAAAAGTGAGGCGGCATGAACCAGGAACGGCGGGAACTGCACACCCTTTTGGACGAGACGGTCTCGGCCCTGGAACAGGTGTTGAGCGCCTACCGACCTGGACTTAAGCCCCGGGAGGTGGGCCGCGTCCGCTCGCTGGGTAACGGCATTGCCCTGGTGGAAGGCTTGCCGGGGGTGCGAGCGGAGGAACTGATCCGCTTCCCCGGGGGCTTGCAGGGTGTGGCCTTCAATGTGGACCCCACCGAAGTGGGCGTCGTCCTCCTGGGAGAAATAGGCGACTTAAAGGCCGGCGCCGAGGTCCGGCGCACGGGCCGGGTGCTGGATGTGCCAGTGGGGGAGGCGCTCCTGGGACGCGTAGTAGACGCCCTGGGCCGTCCCCTGGACAACCTGGGACCCATCCGCACCCTGGAACGCCACCCGGTGGAACGGGAAGCGCCGCCCATCATGGATCGGGGCCCGGTAACCGTGCCTCTGCAAACGGGGTTAAAGGTAGTGGACGCCCTGGTGCCCATCGGGCGGGGCCAAAGGGAGCTGATCCTGGGGGACCGGCAGACGGGCAAGACCGCCATCGTCCTGGACACTCTGATCAATCAAAGGGATAAGGGGGTCATCGGCGTTTACTGCGCCATCGGCCAGCGGGATACGGCCGTGGCCCAGTTGATTGCCGACCTGCGGGAGCAGGGGGTCATGGACTACTGCATCGTGGTGGTGGCTCTGGGGGAGGACCTGCCGGGGCTCCATTTCGTGGCGCCCTATGCCGCCACCTCCATGGCCGAATACTTTATGGAGCAAGGGCGGGACGTCTTGATCATTTATGATAACCTCACCAATCACGCCCGCTCCTACCGGGAGTTGTCCCTGCTGCTCAGGCGTCCTCCCGGCCGGGAGGCCTACCCCGGGGATATTTTTTATATTCATTCCCGGCTGTTGGAGCGCTCCACGCACCTGCGGCCGGAGCACGGCGGGGGCTCGCTCACCGCCCTGCCCGTGGTGGAGACCGAAGCCCAAAACATCGCCGCTTATATTCCCACCAACCTCATCTCCATCACCGACGGGCAGATCTACCTCACCCCCGGCTTATTCCAGAAAGGCGTTTTCCCGGCGGTGGATGTGGGCAAATCGGTCTCCCGGGTGGGCGGCAAGGCGCAGTTGCCCGCTTACCGGGCCGTGGCCGGGGATCTGCGCCTGTCTTACTCGCAATTCCAAGAGCTGGAAGCCTTCTCCCGCTTCGGCACCCGGCTGGACGAACGCACCCGCAAAACCCTGGAGCACGGCTACCGCGTCCGGGAGGTGCTCAAGCAGGCCCAGTTCGATCCCATGCCGGTGGCCCACCAGATTGCCGTGCTGCTGGCGGTCACTCAGGGGCTGTTTGACGACATCCCCCTGGACCGGGTGGCGGCGGCGGAAAAGGCGGTGCGGCACATGCTCTGCGAGTATCTTCCAGACCTTTGCGGGCGCATCGAAGCCGGAGAACATCTCAGGAGCGAGGAGCGTGAGCTCATTTTGAGGAAAACCAAAGAGGTCGTCCAGTCCTCCCTGGAGCAGAGCGATGGAAACCATTGAGCTGTAGGGTGCGTTCCACGCACCATTAATTTCTTCTGAATATGCCGACAGCGTAACCGGCGCGTAAAACGCGCCCTACTTGAGGCGCTGATGGAAACCATTGAGTCTTTAAGACGCAAAATCGCGGTTTCGCAAGACCTGCAAGAAGTGGTGAAAACCATGAAAACCCTTGCCGCGGTCAGCATCCGCCAATACGAAAAGGCCGTGGTGTCCCTGCGCCAGTACAGCCGCACCGTTGAGATGGGCATGCAGATCGTGATGCGCAGCCGTCGGGAGGAAAGCCCTCAGCCGCGGACGGCTCCAAGCCGGCGCCTGGGGGCGATTATTTTCGGCTCGGAGTTGGGCATGTGTGGCCAGTTCAACGAGCTGCTGGTGTCCTATACCCTGGACCGGTGCAATGAACTGCAAGTGGCAAAAAATGATCGCTCCATAGTCGCCGTGGGAGCTCGGGCCGTATCCCGCCTGGAAGAGACGGGAGAACAGGTGGAGTCTTACTTTGCCGTTCCCGGCTCGGTCAGCGGCATCACCTCCCGGGTCCAGGAATTATTGCTGAAAATCGAGACGTGGCAATGCCCCGGGGGAATCGAACGGATCATGCTGTTTCATCATCAACCGGTCTCCGGCGCGATTTACCGGCCCAAGGCCGTGCCGCTTTTGCCCATCGATATGGAATGGCTGGAGTCCCTGGGACAGAAGCCCTGGCCTTCCCGGGTCCTGCCCACCTTTACCATGGCCCGCCCCCGCTTGGTTTATACACTGCTGGGGCAGCACCTCTTTGTGTCCCTATACCGGGCCTTTGCCGAGTCCCTGGCCAGTGAAAATGCGGCCCGCCTGGCCGCCATGCAGGCCGCGGAAAATAATATTGAAGAGCGCCTGAAAGAACTGCGACTGCGCTACAACCAATTGCGGCAGAGCACCATTACCGAAGAACTTCTGGACATCGTCGCCGGCTTTGAAGCCTTGACCGGGAAAAACCCCTGAGAATGGGGGCGTAATATATCAATCGCCAAAAAGGAGATATAACGATGAAACGAATTCTTATCTGGGCTTTAATCGGGATTTTTGGGGGAACGGCGCTCATGTCAGGGAAAGGCACGGCAGCAGACGGGAGAAGCCTTTACAACGATAAGTGCTCGTTGTGCCACGGCGTCAGAGGAGACGGCAAGGGACCGGCCGGCCCTACTCTAAGCCCCCCCGCCACCGATTTCACCAATCCCTCATACTGGCAAAAAACTAATGATACGAAAATCGCCGATGCCGTTAATAACGGAGTGGGCGCAATGCCCGCGTTTGACCTGAATCCAGGGGAAATCAAGTCTATCATCAATTACATGAGAACCTTTAAGAAGTAAAAGGCTTGGCAAGGAAAAACCCGGGCTCATAAACAAGTTTTTCGGGAGGTAACTTATGTCCAGATTAGCCTGCAAATATGCGGTTCTGACATTAGCGATCGGGAGTATCTTCCTGATGCTGCCATTGGACGAGGCCAGGGCAGTGCCGAGTTATGCCCGGCAGACCGGTATGTCCTGCAATACCTGCCACACGGTCTATCCGGAATTAACGCCCTTCGGGCGAACGTTCAAGTTGACCGGCTACACTCAGAGCAAGAGCAGCAAGTCCTATGAATTTCCCCCGCCTATCTCCGCCGGGGGACAGTTTTCTTTTGCCCACACGCAAAAAACGCTGCCTCCCGGCACCGCGCCGTTTGATTCCAGGGGCAATGATAATGTCAATGTTCCTCAAACCTTGAGCCTGTATTATGCCGGAAAAATTTATGGCAACTTCGGGACTTTTACCCAGGGGACCTATGATGGCGTTGCCAATAAATTTGCTTTGGACCACACGGATGTCCGCTATGCCAAGACCACGACCCTTGGGGATAAGGGTTTAAATCTGATTTATGGTCTTACGCTCAATAATAACCCCACCGTGCAGGACGTCTGGAACAGCACCCCGGCCATCAGCTTCCCCTATGTCTCCTCGGCTATTGCTCCCACTCCCGCCGCAGTGACCAAGATTGACAATGCCTTGGCTCTGCAAGTGGGCGGTATCGGCGCCTATGCCTTTTGGAATAATTTGGTTTACGCGGAAGT
>JALNYP010000043.1 GCA_023229795.1 Syntrophobacterales bacterium | reverse complement strand
TTTTTTCCGTTAGGGCACATGCTCAAAGAACCAAAATCCCCACTAACCCCCCTTTGTCAAAGGGGGGAACTACAAGGAATTGTTCTAAAAGTCCCCCTTTGACAAAGGGGGATTTAGGGGGATTTAAAAATCAGCAAGTGGAATGAATTTATGGCAAACGCTTAAGGGTTCGTAAATAAGGATAACCGATGATATTGGAATCTGGACAAAGCCTGGAAACGCCTGAGGAATTTTTCATCGGAGGGAGCGACCTGATCACCGCCGTTCTGCCCCATCCCCTCCATGGGCGGTTGGTAGAGCGGGTTTTCCTGATGGTCAACAAGTTTATTAACGTGGAAGGACAGCGCTTCGCCTTGAGCTGGCGGGATGGCGGCGTGGCCTTCTATCAACCCGTTATGTCTGGTAGCCATTAAAGCAAGCGCGGGAGGGTGGAAAAGTATTCTTTCCGGCCCTCCCCCTCATATTTCCCGCCGTCACACCAGCCAGGGTTTATACCGCTCTTTCCCCGGCGTGATCATGTGAAACACCCGTTCCGGCCCGCCATTGCCGGCCGTGGCCGTCACCGGCGTCCCCTCGGGCGCATCACTGTAAGCCGCAGCCAGCCCCGCCGCCGCCTCCCGGTCCGCATCCGATGCAGCCCCGCCCACCAGCACCAACGGCCCGGGGTACTCCTCCACCTTCACCAGGAAGTCCGCCGGAGTTTTCAGGCTCAGCAGGGCCTCATTTTCCCGCTGGGTGCGCCCCACCACGGCCTTGGCCCCGCCGGGCAGGCGAAACTGCCGGCCCCACTTCAGCAACTCCAGTTCCTGCCGGGTGGCCTCCCCGACGCGAGCCAGCAGCTCTTTGAGCCGCCGGGCGTAGCCCGGATCGGTTAACAGACACCCCCCCGCCGGCGCGGGATACCGCTTAATGCCGTATTCCTCAGCCAGGGCTATCTGGCGTTTGCGGCCGCGGCCGCTGAGATTCAACAGCCGCTCCCGGTCCACCCGGCCCAGCACCTCCGGCTGCGTGGCTTTAAGAGATTTAGCGCTCAGGGGCCGCAGCAGCCGCTCGGCGATCCCGGAATCCCGGGCGATGAGGTTCAAGGAGCCCCGGTTCTGGCTCATGGGCCGCTGCCCCAGGACTTCGCCGGTAAAAACCAGGTCAAAGCCCTCCGCGGCCATCATGGCCCCGGCCTCCCGGATCATGAGCGTGTGGCAGTCGATGCAGGGGTTGTGACCCCGGCCCCAGCCGTGAGGCGGATCATAAATCAGGGGCAGAAACTTCTCGGTGAAATCCACCACCCTCAGAGGCAGGTTCAGATGGGCCGCGGACTCCCGGGCCCGTTCGGCCCCGAAAAACGGCGTCACGAAACAGATCAGGGTAACTTCGATCCCCTGGGCGCGCAGCACCGCGGCGGCCAACATGCTGTCCAGCCCCCCGGAAAAGAGCCCCAGGGCCCGTACGGTCTTGGTCATGGGTGATATAGCCTGAATCCGGCCTTATGAATTGAATTTCCCCCCCCTTGAAAAAGGGGGGCAAGGGGGGATTTTGTCATCCCTGCCTGAGGTCCGGCCTGGAAACAACGCGACCTGCTTCACCCGGTCCCCTCCAGCGAGAGCGGCTCGAAACCCAGGGCCGCGAGATACGCGGCGAACCGCCCCCGCACCTCCGGGGCCAGGAAGGCTGGCCACTCCTCCGGACTCAATTCCAGGCGGACCCGGTCCCCCTCCACCCGCAGCCGTACCCGGCCAAAACCCCGCTGCCTAAGCCAGGCCTCCCCCTGCCCGACCCGGGACATACTTTCTTCGGTTAATTCGGTGTCATAGGAAAAACGAGTAGCCAGGCAGCTCTGAGAAGGCCGCGCCTGATCCAGCCCCAGGTCCCGGCTCATCACCCGGATGGCCGCCTTGCCCAATCCTGCCGCCAACAGCGGGCTTTCCACCCCCAGTTCCCGGATCGCCCGAAACCCCGGACGCTCCTCATTCAGGTCGTCCCGGTTGGTGCCGTCCCACAGAACCATCGCTCCCCGGGCCGCCATGATCCGCCGGGCCTCCTGGATAATGGCCCGTTTGCAAACATAGCACCGCTCGCGGCGATTGTGGCGGAATTCCGGTATCGATAGAGGATCAAAACGCCGCACCACGTGGCGGACCCGCCAGCGCCGGGCCAGGGCCCAGGCCGCGGCCAGCTCTCCCGGCACCGTGTGGGGGCCGGTAAAAGTAATGGCGATCAACCCCGGTCCCAGTGCCCGGGCGGCCGCGGCCAGCACCAGGCTGGAATCCAGCCCCCCGGAGAACAGCAACGCCGCCCGCCGGTGACGCCGGAGGTATGCATCTAAAGGGTTGATAACGTTAACTCCCGAAATACGGCTGGGCAGGCGAGCCCCTGGTAGGGGCGACCCGGTGGGTCGCCCTTACGTTTGGTAGAGGCTAGGGGTTCAGCTATCGTGGCTGGCGGTGCTGACGCAGTGGCTTTCATGATCCGAGGGCAGCGGCTCCACCGGCTCCCCCAGGAGGAAGCGGCCGGATTCGATCCATTTTTTCAGGTGTTGGGCGATCTCCCGGGCCCGCACCATGCTGGACAAGGGTACCGTGGGCACCTCCTTGCCGTCCAGGGTGAGGCTGCCGCTTCTCAACTGGGCATAACTCACCTGTCCCAGAATCTGTCCGGTGGCGCCGGGATAATCCGCGCCGTAATCCACGATGGGGGCCAGCAGCTGGTCATTGCTGACCCCGCAAAAATGGGCCATTTCCTCATTCAACAGCGGGATGGGAATCCCCAACCCCACCGCCAGAGAGCACCCATAGCCCAGAAAGCTCACGCCCACCAGGTAGCGGGGGTCCATGTGCTTCATATCCCCCAGCACCATCAGGGTCCCCGCCGGCCCCAGGGGAATGCCGTTCTCACTGCGGGGCTTCTTCGGGTTGTGCTGCGTGCCCGGGAAAACCACGTAGCCCACCCCGCCCCCCAGGAAGATGCGGGTGCCGATACCGATAGTCCGGTAGTAGGGATCATTGAACAGCGGGCTCAGTTCTCCCGCGGTGCAGAAATTGGCATTGCCGGCGTGCGGCCGCAACGGCCCCATATAAGTATAGATGGTCCGGTTCGACAGATTGACCGCCACGTTGTAATTCTGGTAGCAATTCCGGGGGTTGCACAGGACCGCGTTGACCATCTGCGCCAGGGTGATTTCCTTTTCCAGGCGCTTGTTGGGATAACAGTCGGTGCCGTAGCCCTCCGCCACCAGGTGGACGGCCTTGCCCGCCACCAGATCCTGAATGACGTGGCCGCCGCCGTACTTGAATTCCCCCGGATAAACCTTGTTCAGAGGATCTTCCACACAGGGCTCAGTGGCCCCGAGATAGACATCCACCGCGGCTATGCCCGCATAGGCCGGCACATTATTGAGCCACACCCGGGACGCCTTGATGGGGGGCTTGGAATGGCCGAAATTAATGAACGCCCCGGAAGAGCACATGGGAGAAAAGGTCCCGGTGGTCACCACGTCTACGGTCCGGGCCGCCTCCACTTCGCCTTTGCGGCGCACCAGGTCAATAATCTCTTCGGCGGTAACCACTACCGCTTGACCTTTCTTAATTTTATCATTAATTTCCTGGTAGGTTTTATTTACCTGGTAGTTGGCCATATCAAACCCTTCTCCCCCGAGGTGATCTCATCTTATGGGATATCTCCTGGAACCTTCCTGGGCTTTTTTCGTTACCGCCCTGGTTTCCCTGTTCATCATTGTCGACCCGCCGGGCAATATCTTCCCCTATCTGGCCCTGTCGGCGGGATTCACTCCCGCCGCGGCCCGGCGCCTGGCCTGGCGGGCCTGTCTCTACGCTTTCCTCATCCTGACCCTGTTCATCGCGGTGGGCCGTCTTATCCTGGAGTTTTTCGGCATCAGTATGCCGGCTTTTCAAATCGCCGGCGGCCTCATCCTCTTTCGCATCGCCATCGATATGTTGGAGGGACGGGGGCACTTCAACCGCATCGACACCTCTTCCAGCCTGGACGCCGCCGACTACGGGGATGTGGCCATGGTCCCCCTGGCGGTTCCCCTGCTCAGCGGTCCCGGGGCCATCTCCACCGTGCTGGTCCTCACCAGCCGGGCCAAAACTCTTATAGACAACGGCCTCGTCCTGTTGTCTCTGGTCACCACGTTAATATTGGCGTATCTCGGCTTCCGCTTCGCCCATCTCCTGGTGATTTATCTCAAAGAGGCCCGCCTCCGCCTCCTCACCCGGCTCATGGGGCTGATCATGGCCGCGCTGGCCGTCCAGTTTGTCATCGATGGACTGACCGCGGCCTTCCCTTCCCTACATCATTAGCCTCAATAAAAATCCACCGGATCGATCTTGCGCGAGGCCGACCAATGAAAAAAAAGGTTGCTGGGCAACCCTTGAAAGATATAACCCGTCGGAGGCATAAGCAGGCGGCGGAAGATGGAAGGGAACGAATAGAATTTTTGAAAACAATCCCAAACCCCGGCCTCGCACTCGTCGGGAGTCATGTGCTTAGGGAAAAAGTTGCAGACCATCCCTAAATATTTCTCCGCATCCGGGTTATGCACCCGGCCTTCCTGGTTGAGCTGGTCCCACATGGGGGTGCCCCGCCGGGGTGTGGCCACGTTGAAAAAGGCCATGGGCGCCTTGACCCTTTGCAAAAAAGCTAAAGTTTCGGCGAACAGCTCCTTGTGGTCTCCGTCCAGACCGAACATGAAGTTCAAGGAGTAAAAGATCCCTTTTTGCCGCAGCCGCCCCAGGAGCCATTCGTATTCGGCCACCGGGTTCTGCACCTTGTCGATGGAAAAGATGGACTCCGGGCAGACGTTCTCGATGCCGATGTTCACGTGGTTGCAGCCGGACTTCTTGGCCAGGTCCAGCAGGTCTTCATCCCGGGCGGTATTGATGGTCCACAGGCAGCTCCACTTCAGGCCCAGGGGCATCAGGGCCTGGAACAGCTCCTTGGCGTAGTCCCGGTGGCCGGTGAGATTGTCGTCGATAAAATAAATATTCTTCAAGCCGGTAATGCGCACGTTGGCCTTGATCTCTTCGATGACATCCCCCAGGGGCCGCCGCCGGTAGGTATGCCCGTAAACAATGGGCACTTCGCAGAACGCGCAGTGATAAGGGCAGCCCCGGGACGTCTGGGTGGGCACGATCTTGACCCGGTAATTCCGATAATCCATCAGTTCCAGGCGAGGCCGGGGCAGACCCGCAAGATCGTGAAATTCCGACGCCTGGTAGCGGGGCTTCAGGCGCTTGACCCGGGCGTCCTCTATGACCTCGGCCCACACCGACTCAGCTTCGCCCACCACCACCGCGTCGCAATGCTCCAGCGCTTCTTCGGGATGCAGGGCCACGTTAAATCCGCCCATCACCACCTGGCGGCCCCGCTGCCGGAACTCGGCGGCAATCTCGTAGGCCCGCTCCGCCGTGGCGCAGGTGCAGGTAATGCCCACCAGGTCATAATCCCGGTGGTAGGGAATGGGGGCCAGGCGGTCGTCCGCCACGTCCACCTGGATGCCTTTGGGAGTGAGGCCCGCCAGGTACGGCAGGGTGATCCCCAGGAGCCAGCGGGTTTTGCTGCGCAGCGGCTTGCGGTTGGGATATTTGGTAGTAGGTTGAACCAGGAGAATTCTCATTAAAAAAACTCCGGCCCCCAAATCGGGGCAGACGAGCTCTTATAGCATTTGCCAAAAGTTCTTTCCTCATATCCCTTCTCCCCCCAACGTGGGGGTAGGGCTAGGGTGAGGGGGGGGGCGGAAAAAACTTCTGGCGACGAGTATAAGGTTATTTTATTAAAATCGGCTAGTTAATTACAATATAAAATAAGGTTCCTGGTGCTGCCGCGCCAGGTTGACTTGTGAGTCTTAATCGGTGAGTATTAACGGTATACCTTTTGGCGGCCGTATGCAAAATATCCTCTGCCCTATTTGTGACCAGGACGATACTTTTCCGGTGGATCAACGCCGGCAGCAGGGCCTCTCCATCCTTACGGTGGGCTGCCGGCGCTGCGGCCTGGTCTACCACAACCCGGTGATCGAGGACCGGGATCGCATCGGCGCGGCCGTCAGTTCCCGGAAGTGGCACACGGGCGACGCCGATTCTTCCCGCCAGCACCGCAAGCTGCTCAAACGCTGGAACCTGCAATGGCCGTTCATCCAGCCGTTCTTTCAACCCGGTTTCAGGGTCCTCGAGATCGGCTGCGGCCTGGGCCTGACCGGCGGCAAATTAAAAAGCCTGGGGGCCGAGGTCTGGGCAGTGGAGCCCGACCCCGACCAGGCCGCTTATGCCCGGCAACACTACGGCCTCGAGGTCGTCCCCCTCCATTTGGAAGACGTGAGCTTCGAGGGCCAGCAGTTCGACCTGATCCTGGCCTCCCACGTCATCGAGCATTTTCCCGATCCCCTGGCCTGCCTGCGCCAGCTCCGGAGCTATGCCGCCCCCGACGCCCGGCTGTTCCTCGAAACCCCCAATATCCTGGCCCCCAAAGTCAGCTTCCGGCGCCTGTTTTCCCCGGCCCACAACTTCTACTTCGCGCCCCCAACCTTGAGCTGGCTGCTGGCCAGGGCCGGCTGGCAAGAGGACCGGCTCCGTATCTGGCGCCGGGATGCCTTCCAGATCCTGGCCCGCCCCGCACCCCCCAAACCACCCGTCGTGAACCCCCGGGTAGCCCTGGACGTCAGACGGGCCATCCACCGCCATCGCTATCTCTACTACCTGAAATTGCTTTTTATCTGGCGCAAGATTCCCTGGTGGCAAACGCATTGGATGTACCAGGAGCAGCCGCCCGGCTAAATCCCGCCGGGACCGGCGGCTAGGTCTTCCGGACCAGGGGAATGACTTTGGCCTTGCCCTCCGGCGGGGGAGAACCGGGCTGGGGTGGGGTTTTGGGGGGAATGAGCGCCAGCTTGACCGGCCGGCCGCCCATGGTGAACTCCTGGCCCTGGAGGTGGGACTCCTCCAGGATCCAGACCAGGGTCTGGGAGGGCTGGGACAGCACCAGCAATTCCACCTGATACCAGCCCCGCTTGACATCCGGGTTGATATCGTTGATGCGGGCGTAGAACGCGGGCTTATTGTCCAGGTGCACCAGCACCAAATCGTTGATCGTCGCCATGATTTCCCGATAAGCAGCAGCCAGCCCGTCTCGTAGCAGAACCGGCGCCCCCACTCTACCAAATCAGCGCAAAAATGCAAGGCGGGACCTGTGCCGGGTAAAAAAACGCCGCTGCCCTTGGCTTTCCGGGCTGTTATTATTATTATGCTTGCCAGGCTGGCAAACCTAACCCTGCCTGAGCCGGCTCCAGGTACTTCACTCAAATGGCCAGGCGCCGCAGGGTTTTCCGGCCCGCTGACGCCAAGGGGGAGAGAAGATGACCGAAGTTCGCTTCATTGATCTTAGCGGCGTAATTAAGGCCGATGCCCGGGGCCAGGTCTTTTTCCCCTGGCCGGGCCCCCTTGAGGCGCCCGGGGACCTGTTGGCCACCCTCCATCTGGTTTCCATCCGCCCCGGGCAGACCCGGGGCCATCACCTCCACCCGGGCCACGCCGAAACGCTCTACCCCTTCCACGGCGACGCCCTCCTGATCTGGGAAGCCCCTCCCGGCCGCCTCCGGGAACGGCTCCTCACCGGAGACCGTACCCTGGTCCACATCCCGCCGGGTATCCCCCACGCGGTTACCAATCCCGGGCCCGAAATCCTCTACCTCCTGGCCTGGCGGGAGGCCACGGGCGACGGCCGCGCTGCCCCCGACACGGTTCCGCACCCGCTGGGCATTTAAGGACCTCCTTGAGGCCGGCAGGAAGTCCTCGCCGCACCCCAAATATTTTTCATTATATTCAATGATAATCTATTAGTTTTGCCTTAATTCAATTTGGTTTAATTTTTATTTGACTTTCTTTTAAATTGTTTTAGAATTGGCGTCACTCCTGGAATAAAGCTGAACCCAATTCCAGGTGGGGACAAAAAGCCGCGGGTTTCTGAGGAGATAGCCGGTGAGTACTTGAATTGTCCCTGCTTTATTATTCACCCTAATCTAGGAGATAATTATGAAGAGGAAAATATTACTTGCGGGAGTGGCGGCCCTGGTCCTGGGCCTGATGGTTGCCCCGGCCTCGGCCTGGATCATCGTCCCTGACTATGGGGAAACCGGCTGGCAGAGTTACACCTACACTGCCGGTGCCGGGGGGTTTAGCGGCACCGCCGGTTTTCTGGTCAGCAACCACGGGGATACTGATAATGACTCCGGGCTCCTGGTGGACAATCTCAGCCAGTGCTCTCAGGCGGGCAACCAGAGCTTTGAACTCGGGAACTATGATGGCTACACCCTGGGGCCGGCCAGCAACGGCACGGTCACCCAAGGTCCGGTGAATTCCGACAGCGGTACCCCATACCTGCCTGCCGATGGCGAATGGATGTCCTACCAACTTTCCAATGATGACCCGACTCCGGCAATATTCTTGAATGCCTATGGGAACGTAGGCACCAACTGCTCCTACCTGGAGACCGGCATTACGCTGCTGGAAGGCGAGAGCTTCACCTTTGACTGGGCCTTTCTGGCCTTTGACTATGCGCCCTTTCAAGATTTCTCCAAATTCTACCTGAAAGACGCCGGTGGCGACGTGGTCTTTCAAAATGGCCTGGGACAACTGGTTCCGGTACCCCCGGCAGTTGTGCTCTTCGGTTCCGGATTGCTGGGCCTGGTGGGGTTAAGAAGGTTTAGGAAAAATTAATCCGGTTTCGATGCTAAAAAATTAAGGGTGGGGCGGACTGGCGCCCCGCCTTTTTTATTGCCCCAAATTACCTTTTAGCAACAGGAAAGCCACGAACGCTCTCGCCAGGATTCATCCCGGACACGGCCTTCGTGGCTTATTTTTAGCTGATTCGCGGCTTTCCGTTAGTGGCAGCACTTGTGGTCGTGCTGATGGTGCCCATCCTCGTGGGTGTGCTCGTGGCTGTGCACCCCCGCCTCATGGCTGTGCTCGTGCCCGTCGTGGGTGTGGGTACCCCCCTCATGGCTATGCTCGTGTTCATGCTTGTCTTTGTCATGGCAGCACATCTCCGGATCACCTCCTTTTTTTTTCTAAAATCGGCATAATATCGACTTGCCTTTAATTTTCCCTTCCTCAAGGCGATTGTCAATCTTTTTCTCAATGGTCATGCGGTCCACCGCCCCCGTGCCCGCCGAGCCGGGGCGCCGGGTCCGGATGGCACACCGGACACCCTTGCAGCCTTAAAGGTTTTTCCAGGCTGCTGGCTTCCAGCAAGGCCTGGTCCTGCATGATGTCCCACGTGGGACCGTCCGACACGATCCGGCCTTGTTTAAGGACCAGGGTGCGGGAGCACAGGTCCAGGACCATGTCCAGGTCGTGGGTGGCGATGATAATGGTATGGCTGAAGGTCTTCAGCAATTCGATGAGTTGCCGCCGGGTCTTGGGGTCCAGGTTGGAGGTGGGCTCGTCCATCACCAGGATGCTCGGCGACATGGACAGCACCGAGGCGATGGCCACGGACCGCTTCTCTCCGGCCGACAACTTGTACGGCGGGCGGTCCTTTAAATGGGCCGCGCCCACCGTCTCCAGAGCGTTCATTACCCGGCGGTCCACTTCCGCCGCGGGCAGACCCAGGTTCAGGGGGCCGAAGGCCACGTCGTCATAGACCTGGGGCATGAAGAGCTGATCGTCGGGGTCTTGAAAGACCATGCCCACGGTGCGCCGCACCTGCGGCAAGGTCTGCTTGGTCAGAGGAAAATCGCCGATGCGCACCGTGCCCCCCTCCGGGACCAGGCAGCCGTTCAGATGCAGCAGCAGCGTCGATTTCCCGGCGCCGTTGGCCCCGACGATCGCCACGGATTCACCGTGGGTAATCCTGAAGGACACCCCGTTTAAGGCTGTGTGGCCGTCGGGATAAGAGTATTTCAGGTCTTCGGCTTCCACCAGGTGATGGCTCATCTTATCAACTCCGTAACCAGATTCCCCAGCATCTGCGTCAGGTTATACCAGCGCAGCAGGATGAACAGGCCGGTCCAGCCCAGGAAAAAAGCCAGGTCGCCCACGCCGAGGCTAAGGGTGCGTACCAGCCGTATCTCTCCGTCAAACCCCCGGCACAGCATGGCCGTGTGCAGGCGTTGGGCCCGGTCCAGGGTCCTGAGCAGCAACTGGCCGATCATGTGCCCGAACACCTTGATCCCCTTGCCTTTGCCGTTGAAAGACCGCAGCGACCGGGCCCGGGTCAGGCGGGCGGCTTCCTCCCCCAGAACGAAAATATACCGGTACAGAAAGAGGAGTTGGGTGGCCAGGCTTTTCGGCACCCCCATTTTCTCCAGCGCCATGCAAACCGTATTAAAGCCGGTGCAGGCGATCAAAATAAACGCCGCGCTGACAGTCAGAAAAAAGCGCAGCATGATGGAGGCAAAGGAGACCCAGCCGCCGGAGATCCCCACCGGCCCCAGGTACAGCAGGATGTGACGGTCCAGCAAGGGATTGAAGATGCCGATGAAAAACGCAAACGGCGCCGCCCATAGCATCTTTTTGAGGATGAAGCCCGCCGGCAGGTTGCCGAGGGCCACCATGACCACGGGATAGATAACAAATGGGATGAGCCCGGTGATGGCGTACTTGTCGAACGAGACCACCAGCACGATAAACACCAGGGTGGTCAGCAGTTTGACCCGGGGGTCCAGCCGCTGGATGGGGCTATCCTGGTAGGCCAGGGTGTCCAGGTAGCCGATATCCAGGAAAGAGGTGTCGATTTTCGCCATATCAGGCCGTCAATAAAAGGGGGGAGGCCGCCATCCGGCCTATCCCCCCGGCAAAGTTTTCCGTCCGCTGGAAACGGGCGCTATCCCTTATGGTAATAGCGTTTCAGCCCCAGCCCGATCAATCCGGCCAGGGTCAGGGTCAACAAGATGCCGACCATCCCCGCCATGGAGGTCCCGGCGTTGACCTCGGGCCAGGCCTCGCCCTTGGCCGGCTCGGCCTTGTCCTCCTTGGCAAAGTTGTAGTCCGGCATGATTGCGGTCTTCTCTTGAATCCAGGCCATCACCCCATGCAGGCCCTGCTCCGGCGCGCTGAGTTCCTCCTTGCCGGTGACCTGGGCTATGGACCACTCCAGGCCGTCCGGGTGGGTGGAGGCAAACCAGGACAGCGCCCCGCCGGTGACCACCGCCACCAGAATCAGCGCGGCCAGGACTTTCTTGAAACCCGGGCCTTGGTCCAGCCCGGCTGGAGCCGCGGCCAGGATTTCGGGCCGCGCCTGGGCGATAAAAGTGACCACCGCGGCGGTGACCAGGCCCTCGACCACGCCGATGGCCAGATGGATAGGCTGCATCATCAGGACGAAGGTCTTAAAAGTCAGCTCCGAAATGCCTGAGCCCCAGGTTTCGAGCACCACGCCGAAAGCGCCCAGTTGGAGCGCGACAATGGCAGCCAGCATGGCTCCCAGCACGATCCGCCCTCGGGTCAGGTTCCCTCCCACGATTTTCCGATAGAAGAAAGGATACGCAATAAAACAGGGAAAAAAGCCGAGATTGAAGATATTACACCCCAGAGCCAAAAGACCGCCATCGGCAAAAAACAGGGCCTGCACCGTAAGGATGGAGGCCATGGTCAGGAACGCGGCGTATGGCCCCAGCAAGATGGCCAGGATCATGCCCCCGCCCAGATGGCCGCTGGAACCGGTGCCGGGAATGGTGAAATTGATCATCTGGGCCGCAAAGATAAAGGCTCCCAAAACCCCCATCAACGGGACCCGGCGATCATCCAGGTTATCCCGGAGTTTCTTGGCGCTGTAATACGTGAGGCCCGCGGTGGCCGCCCACATCGTGCCGCCCACCGCCGGCGAAATTAATGCGTCCGCCATGTGCATGAGAAATCTCCTTGAAAACGCCCCCCAGGGAAGAGGCCCGCGCTTGGCGCTGCCTGCAATAGACTCCACCCCTGATGGCACAAAAAAAGCCGCGAATAACCGGGGCCTTCTGACACCCGCTGCCTTCGTGGCTTTCTCAATATTGCTGGGATTTGCGCTTCCCGGAGTTCGTCCCCGGCGTTAATTTTTTTTACCTCAAGTTCAGGTGATTGTCAATCTTTAATACCTGACAAAGAACCCGCCAGGCGGCGCGGTTAGTCTGAGAGCTTAAATTCCCGCCGGCGCCAGGCCTTCAGGGCTTCCACCAGCTTATAGGTAAGTTTCTTCTGGGAAGCCATGGACCCCAGGGTGATTTCCGGCTTGTTGAGGCCGTGGTAGTCCGAGCCTCCGGTGATCAGAAGGTCCAACTCCCGCGCCAGCTTCAGGTAGAGGGCTTCCTGCTCCGGGGTGTGCTCCGAATAAAAAACCTCGATCCCCGCCAACCCCTGGCCCTTCAGCTCGATCAGCAGGTTCTTCAACGCGAATGCCGAGCCCAGCCCCAGGGTAAAGGGGTGGGCCAGCACCGGGATGCCTTTCGACTCCCGGATCATGGTCAGGGCCTCTGCCGGAGGAAACCGGTACTTGGACACGTAAGCCTTGCCGCCCTTGCGCAGGAAGATATCGAAGGCCTGCTGGATGCTGGTGACATAGCCGGCTTCCATGAGGGCCCGGGCGATGTGGGGCCGTCCCACCTGGCCGCCGCCGGAGATTTCCTCCACCCGGGCCATGGTGATGGGAATGTTCAGGTCATTCAGCTTTTTGATGATTTGGGGGTTGCGGTCGATCCGGGCCTGTTTCAGCACCGCCAGGCGTTCGTCCAGCCGGCCGTCGTGGTAGTCCACGAACAGCCCCAGGATGTGCATGGTGCCGCCGGGACACTGGGCGCTGATCTCCACCCCGGGGATAACTTCCACCCCCTCCCGGTCCCCCGCGGCCACGGCCTCGGCCAACCCGTCCACCGTATCGTGATCGGTGAGGGCCATGGCCGTGAGGCCCCCTGCTTTAGCCTGCCGCACCACCTCCGCCGGCGCAAACGAACCGTCCGAGGCGGTCGAATGAACGTGCAAGTCGATATATTTCATAGTTTGAAGAATTTTCCCTGATTAAAGTTCTTTCCCTCGTTTCCAAACCCGTACTCAGAAAGCGGCTATACCTGCGACAACCTAAAATCTATTTGAAATTCTGCACGCAGCCGGTCCAGAAAGAGAGGACTTGATCCGACACTGCGCCCAGCAATTGCAATTTCTCTTCGTTATTCAAGGGTTGGATAAACAGGTTATCCAACAGGTAGCTCACTGTGGTCGGGCAGGACAGGGCCATGGGGTCGGAAATATCCTGTTTGAATTTTTCCCCGTACTGCGCAAATCTGGCCCTGCTCAGATCATAAAATTTATCGGAGACCGCCTGAATCTCGGCCGCATCGGTAATTTGATGATCCCTGATGATGATCTTCTGAATAAAATGGTTTTGCATATCATCATAAAAACCATTTATTACTTCAATGGCCTTGTCCTTTTCGGCTTTAGTCAAAGAATACGTATCCGCGACGATAAACATGGCAAAAACCAGGGCTTCCACGATGTCAATGGGCTGCTGACCAAACCCTTGATCCGCCAGCTGCCGGCTGAGAGCGCTGACCATGCCGAAAGAGAGGGATTTCATCTGCTCTCTTTCTGGTTTTTCGTCGAGGCGATTAGGCTTATCCATTTTTCCTCGGTCCTTGCTGCACTTCCGCAATCTGCAGCTTTGGCTGATAGCTGACCGCTGATAGCTGACGGCTATATCACCACCTGATCAATGCCACCATCTCTCGAACCGCCCGCTCGATGCCCACCAGGATGGCCCGGGCCATGATGGCATGCCCGATGGAGAACTCGGCGAATTCCTCCCGGCCCCGGAAGGGCTTGATGTTCCGGTAGTTGAGGCCGTGGCCGCACTTCACCTTGAGTCCCAGGCTGCGGGCGTGCCGGGCCGCGTTGAGCAATTCCTGAAAGAGCCGGGTGGCTTCGGCCCGGGTCAGGGCGTCGGCGTAGGTGCCGGTGTGCAACTCCACCCACTCGGCTCCCGCGTCCTTGGCCGCGTCGATCTGCAGGTTCAGCGGGTCCACAAACAGGCTGACCCGCAGCCCCACTTCCTTCAGGTCTTGCACATAATTTTTCAGGAACGGGAGATTTCCCGCCACTTCCAGGCCCCCTTCGGTGGTCAGCTCCTGGCGATTCTCCGGCACCAGGGTAACCAGGTCGGGCTTGACCTCCCGGGCAATGGTCAGCAACTCCGTGGTCGCGCCCATTTCCAGGTTGAGGCGGGTCTTGACGGTCTGGCGCAGGAGTTCGAGGTCCCGGTCCTGGATATGGCGCCGGTCCTCCCTGAGGTGCACGATGATGCCGTCGGCGCCGGCCAATTCCGCCAGGGCCGCGGCCGTTACCGGGTCCGGTTCATCGATGAGGCGGGCCTGGCGCAGGGTGGCCACGTGATCTACGTTTACTTCCAGTCGGGGCACGCGGTTTTCTCCTTCCCATAATAAAAATCACGGTGAAATTCCCCCCTGGCCAAGGGGAACTTCATGTTCAATCTATTGATTCCCCCCTGGTGAATGGCGGGCCAGACGGGATTTTCCTGCCCAGAGGCAGCTTATTCCAGGTCCCACGACCGCCCGGGGTACAGCAGGCTCATCAGTTCCCAGGTCCGGGCCGTCATGCGCGTTTCGGCCGCAGGGTCTTCGTGGTCGTAGCCCAACAGGTGTAATATACCGTGAATCAGAAAAAAATCGAGGAGTTCTTGCCAGGGCCAGGCAAATTCCTCGGCCTGGCGGCGGGTGGTCTCGAGCGATATCACCACTTCTCCCAGAGACGGCGGCGGGCCCGCCGCGCCGCTGGCCGCAATGGGGCTCGGTTCCTCGGCGGCTGGCGCCGCGTCCAGGGGAAAGCTGATGACGTTGGTGGGGCCGCGGCGCCCGAAGGTGTCCCGGTTCAGGCGCGCCATGGCCCGGTCATTGATCAGAGTGAGGCTGAGCTCGGCCTTAGGCCATCCCGAGGCGCTTAAGATCTTCGCGGCTTTTTTCCGGAGTTTCTCCTGATTTATGACCGTTTTTCTTTGGCGGTTGTTTATCCAGATCTTCATGGGCTTTCTTCTTGTCCACCGCCTGGGGGTATTGGATGCGCTGATGAAAGATGCCGCTCAGGATCTTGTTGAAGCTCCGGGCGATGTGATGGAGATCCTTCAAGGTGAGTTCGCATTCATCCAACTGGCCGTCGGCAAAAACGTTGTTGACGATCTTCTGGACCATCCCCTGGATGCGCGCCGGGGTGGGGTCCGTCAAGGTCCGGGAGGCGGCTTCCACCTGGTCTGCCAACAACACCAGCCCGGCTTCCTTGGTCTGGGGCCGCGGGCCCGGATAGCGGTAATCCTCGATATTCACCTGGTTGGGATTGGCCGCCTGGGTCTTGGCCTTGTGGTAGAAATAGCTGATCAGATTGGTGCCGTGGTGCTGGCGGATGATCTCGGCGATGCCTTCACCCAGTTGGTTTTTCCGGGCCAGATCCACCCCGTCCTTGACATGGGAGATGAGGATCAGACTGCTCATGGAGGGGGCCAGCTTCTCGTGCTTGTTTTCGCCGTTCATC
Organism: Syntrophobacterales bacterium; assembly: GCA_023229795.1. Lineage (GTDB taxonomy): Bacteria > Desulfobacterota > Desulfobaccia > Desulfobaccales > 0-14-0-80-60-11 > 0-14-0-80-60-11. The sequence continues at coordinate 17,563 of JALNYP010000043.1, read as the reverse complement.
TGGTTTTCCACGAAATAAGCGGGCTTCTTGCTCTTGCCGATATCGTGGTAGTAAGCCGCAGCCTTGGCCAGCATGGGGTTGGCCCCGATGGTCTCGGCCGCGGCTTCCACCATCTGGCCCACCACCATGGAGTGATGATAGGTCCCCGGCGCAATGAGCATCAGCTCCTTGAGCATGGGCTGATCCAGATTCAAGAGTTCCAGCAGCCGGATATTGGAAGAGTAGCGGAACAACGACTCCATGATGGGGGTCAGCCCCAGGGCCAGAATGCCGGTGAGCACCCCGCCGCTCAGCGCGATGATCTCCCCCACCAACAGGTCGTTGACGGTGAAGGGATACTCCAGCAATTTAAAGGCCGTTACCAGGACCATGTTGGCCAGGCCGATAAACAGGCCGGTCTGGATCAAGGCGCTGCGGCGGCGGCAATTTTTCACGCCCCAGACGCCCATCAAGCCGGCGATGACCAGGTAGATGAACAGGGGGAAGGGTTTATCCACCAGCACCAGGGCGGTGAAGGTGGCGCTGAGGAAGGCCACCCCCACCCCAGTCTCCAGTCCCAGGAACATGGCGGCAAAGATGGGGGCCAGGCCTTGGGGCAGGATGTACACCAGGTTTAGGCCCACCAGGGAAAGGTTCCTGGTGAGATTGTCTCCCAATACCAGGAGGCTCTTGTTCAAGAGGGTGCTGGCCACCAGCAAGGCCGCCACAAAGGCCAGATCCCGCAGGCGGGTGGAAAACTGCCGCAGGGCGATCCGCGCCAGTTGGTAGGAGATCCCCAGGAGGACGGTGAGACACAGAAAAATCCCCATAAAGATGAGGAAGCCCCGGCTGCGGGGGTAAATCTTGCTCTGGGCCTGCAATTTCACCAGGTGCAGCGGCGTGATGCGCTCGCCTTCCCTGACCAGCATCTCGCCCCGTTTGACCTTGAAATAGACCGGCTTTAATTCCTTCAGGCGGGCTTGCTGGCGTTCATGGGTTTCGGCCCAGTTGGGGCCGACATTGGGAATCAGCAAGGCCTGGGTCATATCGCAGACCAGCCACCGGTCGGCGGGCGACACCTCCACGGCAATATCCCGGCAATATCCCGCCGCGGATTTCCGTCCCTCATCCAGCTCGATAAACGGATAAGGCGGGCGCTCTACCCGTTCCTTGAGGGATGGCAGGCGCCGCACGGTGATCTCCCGAGGCTCGGGCTGCAGGGTGGTACGGGTGCTGATGATCCCCTGGTTGAAAAACTGGGTCAGCACCTGGCTGATCATGGCTTCCAGGTAGGGGGAAAAATCGGCTTTGGCCAGGAGGTGGAAGGTGGGCCTGGGGATGGTCACCCCCAGGATCTGGTCGAATTCGGACTTATGCTCCAGGAGGACTCTATACGGCACCGCGGGTTTGGCTTGAGCTTTCTTGCTGCCCGATCGCGGGTCCCCCGGGAGCGGCGGCACGGCTTCCTGGGAAATTCGCCGCATGTAGTCCATGGCCTTCTGCAGCCGCTGCTGCACCTGATCCGCTAACTGCTCCTGCAAGTCAAAGACCGGCGGCATCCGGGTCATCAGCTCTTGCTGCTTCTTGGCCGTGGTCTCCACGTCTTCCACCAGAAATTCGCCGGTGGCCTTGGCGTTTTCCCGGGCCACGTCGCCGACGTGATATTTGCCCAGCGGTTCCGACATGCGCGGTGACAGGAGGAGGGCCAAAACCAGGCTCAACCCCAGGAGCAACCCCACCCTGGCCCACCGGTCCTGCGAGGGGGACAGCACCCCTTTCTTGATCAAGGACTTGGGCAACCTGGCGCGCAGGCTGCGTCCCATGCCGAAAATCCGGGAGATGGCGCTGCGCTCTTCTTTCTCAGTCATTAGGTACTCCGATGGTGCGGGCGCTGGGCCCGCGCTCCCCTCGTCAGCTTTCTCAAGCTGCCGGAGGTTTTTCCTCATAGCCGGCCCGACGGGTCCGCCGGCTCTCATAGGCCCGAATAATGTCCTGCACCAGAGGATGGCGCACCACGTCCCGCTCGGTGAAGTGGACAAAGGCGATGCCCTCCACCCCCTTGAGCAGGTCCCGGGCCTCCACCAGACCTGACGGCGCCCCTGGGGGCAGGTCGATCTGGGTCACATCCCCGGTGATCACCGCCTTGGAACCGAAGCCCAGACGGGTCAGAAACATCATCATCTGCTCGGACGTGGTGTTCTGCGCCTCGTCCAGGATGACAAAGGAGTCGTTCAAGGTCCGGCCCCGCATGAACGCCAGGGGCGCCACTTCGATGGTGCCTCGCTGCACCATCCGGGTGGCCTTTTCGAAATCCATCATATCATGCAAGGCGTCATACAGCGGCCGCAAGTAAGGATTGACCTTCTCCGCCAGGTCCCCCGGCAAAAAGCCCAGCTTTTCCCCGGCCTCCACCGCCGGCCGGGCCAGCACGATGCGGATGCAGTCGTTATGCATCAGGGCCGCCACCGCCATGGCCATGGCCAGATAAGTCTTGCCGGTTCCCGCCGGGCCGACGCCGAATACGATATCATGGCTGCGGATGGCCTCGATGTAACGTTTCTGGTTGAGGCTTTTGGGGGAGATGCGCCGTTTCATAGCGGAAATATACACCGTGTCCAGGAAGATATCCTTGACCGAGGCGCTCTCCTTGTCCTGGAGAATCCTGATGGTGTACTGCACATCCTGGGCCAGAACCGGGTAGCCCGCTTGCACCAGGCCATAAAGTTCCTGGAGGGCCCGCTCGGCCAGGCGCACGTCCGCCTCCCGTCCTTCCAGGGTCACCTGGTTGCCCCGCACGTGGTGCTTCACTCCCAGGCTGCGGCTGACGATGGCCAAATGTTTGCCATGCTCGCCGTATAAAGTCTGAGCCAGGGAGTTGTCCTCAAAGGTGAGTTGGGTGCTTGCCATAGGAAGGGATTTTTAAGGGCTGGGATCTATCCGTTGGCCTGCCGGTATCCTAAGACCTGCCCCTGAATGAGGCGGACCCGGGGCCGGTTGTCAAAATCCAGTAGGACTATCTGCTGCCAGGTGCCTAATTGCAGGCTGCCCTCGGCGATGGGAATGCTCAGAGAAGGCTTGAGAAACGCGGCGCGTACGTGGGCGTAGCCGTTGCCGTCGCCCCAGCGGCGGTCGTGTGCGTAGGGAATTTCCTGGGGAAAAAGCCGTTCGATGGCCTCGCGCAGGTCGTTGACCACGCCGGATTCGAACTCGATGGTGGTTAAGGCCGCAGTGGACCCGGAGATGAACAAGGTCAGCAGCCCCTCCATGATCTCGGTTTGGTGCACCCGTCCCGCCACGGCCTCGGTGAGGTCCAGGACGTCGGTGCCCGCAGTGGTCTTTACCTCAAGGGTAAATGCTTCAACTGAAAACATCTTAAAGATGCATATTATCAAAAGCCGCGTCGATCTACAACTTTTCTGTACCTCTTCGAAATATCTGCCAAATTCTCTTACCCGCGCTTTGGTCAAACGTTTGGCTGAAAATGCGGACGGGCTCTAGGCCGGAAGGAAAAAAAAGGCGGCCCAGGTGCAGCCTGGCCGTGGTCTTTTGGGCTCTTGATTACGCGGAAAATTCCCGAATTATGCTGGCCAGCCGCAATGGCCGAATTTCTCTCAGAAGGTTAAGGGGAATCTTGCCGGTGAATCCGGCGTGAGGTGGGAGTATGTCCGGAATCGGCAACGGGCAGATACCTCCGTCCAGACATAAGAGCCGGAAAATCCGTGCCGTTCCTGCGCGTATAAGTACGGAGACCCAAAGCAGCGTGTCCAAAATTCGGATAGCCTTGGAAGTAAGGGTCAGGCAGTACTTAACTCTGGCGCCTTGCTCTCCAAAATAGCGCTAACCCCAGCAGGCCGCTGCCGAAGAGGAGCGCACTGCCGGGGACGGGAATCACGACTTCGGAGGCCGCATATACCTGCAACCCATCGAATGAAAAAATATTTTGCAGAGTTCCATTTTCTACTGCCCACGGCGCGTCCGCAAAGGCTAACTCAAAAGCCTGGAGGGCTAAGTCATAGCCTGCCGCGCCGTCAGATAAGAAGGTGAGATTGATAGCCTGGGAGCGACCAAGGAAGGGTATCCTAATGACAGGGGATACCACCAGGGTTAAAAAATCACTGACAGGGCCGCCTTCGCTTTCCAGCATTTTAAAGCCATACGCCCCGGCGGCAATAAAGTTGGAGGTCAAAACGCCGGTTATGTTGGCAAATTCATCCAGCGTGGCCACGATAGGATTGGAAACCAGCGGGATCGAAGGAAACCCGCTGGAGGTCACCACTGGGGCCCCTTCTCCAAGGTCGTCTATGTAGATGACTGGGACGGCCCCTGCCGCAGATGCGGCCAGGATCAGTATGGCCGTGGTCATCCACACCAAAACCACTTTCTTCATAATAACTCTCCTTCGGCAGAAAGGTTTTGGTTAGCGCGGCCTGCGGCACGCCACTCACAGGAGAGGAAAAAACAGGCATGCAGTCGTTGGAGTACTCTTTTTATTGTAAAGTTATTAATAATCACCGTCAATCTGGATGTCAAGGTTTACGATTTACATAATAGTTATATGATGTTTTAATTTAATTTCATTAATGTTAAGGATATTAGCCTTGAGCATCAAATCCCCACAAGGCGACATTTCCTGGCTTTTCTGGCCCACATCATTAAGGCTTGACTATAGCTGGCGAATAATCTAAAAAATGTAAGTTTAAGGACCAATCCAGCAGTATCATTAATCAGGCTGACACCCCATGGCACAATCCGACCACATCCGCAACCAGCGCTTGCAGAAGCTGACCGAACTCAGGGAACAAGGCGTCGAGCCCTTCGCCAACGGCTTTGTTCCCACCCACACCCTCGCCCGGGTCCTCGAGGAATTCGGGGCCCTGGCCGCCCCCGATCTGGAAGGGTTGACTCAAACCTTCCGCCTGGCCGGCCGCCTCATGCTCCTGCGGGAGTTCGGCAAGGCTACCTTTTGCCACTTCCAGGACGGCACCAGCCGCCTCCAGGCCTACGTGCAGAAACAGGTGTTGGGCCCCGAGGCCTTTGCCCTGTTCAAACGCCTGGACCTGGGAGATATCGTCGGCTTTACCGGCACGCTCTTTCGCACCAGGACCGGGGAACTCACCCTGGCCGTGACCGAGTTCGTCCTGCTCACCAAGGCGCTGCTCCCCTTGCCGGAAAAGTTCCACGGCCTCACCGATGTCGAAACCCGGTACCGCCAGCGTTACCTGGACCTGATGGTCAACCCCCAGGTGCGGGAGGTCTTCATCAAGCGGGCCAGAATCATCAGCCTGATGCGCCAGTTTTTCGATAAGCGGGGCTTCCTCGAAGTGGAAACCCCCATGATGCAGCCCATTCCCGGCGGCGCCACGGCCCGGCCCTTCGTCACCCACCACCAGGCCCTGGATATGACCCTCTACCTGAGGATCGCCCCGGAACTCTACCTGAAGCGCCTGGTAGTCGGAGGCTTCGACCGGGTCTTCGAGATCAACCGCAATTTCCGCAACGAAGGCCTCTCCATCCAGCACAACCCCGAATTCACCATGCTGGAGTTTTACCAGGCCTACGCCACCTGAAGATTTGATGGTCCTGACCGAGGACCTCATCGGCTCCCTGGCCCAGGAAGTCCTGGGCAGCCGGCGCCTGATCTACCAGGGCGTCGAGATCGACCTGACCTCGCCCTGGCGCCGTCTGGACTTAAGAGAATCCCTCACCGCCATCGGCGGCATCCCGCCTGAGGTAGTGCGGGACCGGGAGGCCCTGGTGGCCCTGGCCCGGGAGGAAGGGGTCAGCCTGCGCCCCGGCGAAGGCTACGGCCGGGCCCTGACCAAGCTCTTCGACCTCAAGGTGGAAACCCGGCTGCAGCAGCCCACCTTCATCCTGGGCTACCCCCGGGAGACCTCGCCCCTCTCCCGGCAAAGCGCCGCCGACCCCGAAGTGGTGGACCGCTTCGAACTCTTCATCGCCGGCCGGGAGATGGCCAACGCCTTCTCCGAGCTCAACGATCCTCTCGACCAGCGCCGGCGCTTTGAAAACCAGTTGGCCGCCCACGCCGCGGGCGATGAAGAAATGCCCCACGCCCTGGACGAGGACTTTGTCACCGCCCTAGAGCAGGGCCTGCCGCCCACCGCGGGCGAAGGCATCGGCATCGACCGCCTGGTCATGCTCCTCACCGACGCCCCCTCCATCCGGGACGTCATCTTATTTCCCCTCCTCAGGCCTGAGAGGTAAGCTTTGGGTTATTTCGAGTCTTTTGTGGCCCTGCGGCTGCTCCGGGGGGTCAAACGCCAGAAAGGTTTTCTGCCTCTGTCCACCTTCATCTCCGTAGCCGGCGTAGCCGTGGGCGTCATGGCCCTCATCGTCGTGATCGGGGTGATGACCGGCTTCGATCTGGATCTGAAAAAGAAGATCTTGTCCGTCAATGCCCACGTCCTGGTGCTCAAACACGGGACCAGCCTCACGGACGAAAAGAAAGTGGCCGCGCAGGTTAAAGAGGTCCCCGGGGTGGTGTCCGCGGAGCCCTTCATCTATACCCAGGTGATGTATTCCGCCCCGGGCAGCATCTCCGGCGGCGTGATCCGGGGCCTGGACCTGGACACCATTCGCCGGGGCGGCCCCAAGGCCCTGGACGTGGTCCAGGGTAAGTTCGCCGACCTGGCCCAGGGGGGCCCCGGCGAGCCGCCGTGTATCGCCATCGGCAATGAGCTCGCCCGCAACCTCAACCTCAAGGTGGGGGACTACCTGAACATCATCTCGCCCTTGGGCACCCTGACGCCCATGGGCAGGCTGCCCCGGATGAAGCCTTTCCTGGTCAAAGCCATCTTCCACTCGGGTATGTATGAATTCGACTCTTCCCTGGTCTATACCAGCATCCCGGCCCTCCAGGAATTCCTGGGGCTGAACCACCAGGTCACCGGCCTGGAAGTGGAAATCCAGGATATCTACGCCGCGGAGCATCTTGCCGGCCTCATCCAGGATAAACTGGGGCCGCCTTTCTACACCCGCAACTGGATGCAGATGAACCGCAGCCTGTTCGCCGCCCTGAAGCTCGAAAAGATCGCCATGTTCATCATCCTCACCCTGATCATCCTGGTGGCGGCCTTCGGCATCGCCTCCACCCTCTTCATGATGGTCATGAAGAAGACCCGGGACATCGCCATCCTCAAGTCCATGGGGGCCACCCGCCAGAGCATCATGAAGATTTTCATCCTCAACGGCCTGGTCATCGGCGGCTTGGGCACGGTGGTCGGCCTGGGACTGGGCCTGGTGCTCTGCGGCATCCTGAAAGAGTACCAGTTCATCAAGTTGCCCCGGGATGTCTATTACATCTCCACCCTCCCGGTAACGGTTCAGCCGCTGGACGTGCTGTCCATCATTTGCGCCACCATGCTCATCAGCTTCCTGGCCACCCTCTACCCCTCCTGGCAGGCGGCCCGCCTGGACCCGGTGGAGGCCATCAGGTACGAATAGGATCTGGAATTTCACTCGGCTGGGACCTTAACGGATTGGCAAGGGAGAGGTCGAACCACTTAGCAGGCTGTTGATCTATTCGCGTTCGAGAATTGGTCATTTTGCTCTAAGCCGAAAAATCTCTTATTTCCGGTTGCCGGGCCGCTGCCCCCGGGAAATCGAAACCTGAAAATCCGCGCGCGATTGACGCTCTTTGGGGAAAGTGATAAGGTGGCTTACCATTTAGGAATGCAATGAGAGAACCTGCAATTACTCAGACCCCGGCGATGATCGAGTTGCGGGGCCTGGTCAAAACCTTCAGGCACAACGGTATCCAGGTGGATGTGCTCACCGGGGTTGACCTGGATATCTTCAGGGGGGAGACTCTGGCCGTGGTGGGGGCCTCCGGCGTGGGCAAATCCACGCTGCTCCACATCCTGGGAACCCTGGAACGCCCCAGCGCCGGCCAAGTGCGCTGGGAGGATCAGGACGTCTTCTCCCTGGATGATCGGTCTCTGGCGGCCTTTCGCAACCGCAAGGTGGGCTTTGTGTTTCAATTTCACCACCTGCTGGCCGAATTCAATGCCCTGGAAAACGTGATGATGCCGGCTCTTATCGCCCGTGTCCCTCAAGCGGCCGCCCGGGAACAAGCCGAGGCGATCCTGGTCCGGGTAGGGCTGAAAGAGCGTTTGACCCATCGCGTCACCACCTTATCCGGCGGCGAACAACAGCGGGTGGCCGTGGCCCGGGCCCTGGTCCTGGAACCGGAAGTGCTCCTGGCCGACGAGCCCACCGGGAACTTGGACCCCAAGAGCGGCATCCGGGTCCAGGAACTCATCCTTGAATTGAATGCCGAGAAGGGCCTGACGTCGGTCATCGTCACCCATAACCTGGAGATGGCCCGGGTCCTGGACCGGCAGATCACCCTGATAGACGGCAAAGCGATAATTTTACGGGGAGAATAAGGTGCTACAACGCTTGATAATTTCAGTTCTCCTGGTAGCGTTGGCGGCCGGCTCGGCCCTGGCCCAGGAGCAGGAACTGGTTCTCAAGAAAATCGCGGTCCTTCCGTTCACCGTCACCAGTAAAGAGTCCTTGGAATACCTGGGAGCAAAGATCAGCCAGGAGATCCAGGACCGCCTGAAATCCGACGGCTTCACCTTGGCCTCCCCTGAAGACCTGAAAAAGGAGCTCGCCAAGGTGACGGAACCCATGAATGACGCCATAGCCCAGCAGATCGGCCGCACCCTGGGCGTCGATCTTGTCATTTGGGGCACCTTAATTAAGGTTGGCGACGCCCTCTCCCTGGAAGCTAAGGTCCTGGACCTCTCCGGCAAGCATCCGCCCACTCTTCTTAAACTTCAGGGAACCGGCATGAGAGCCTTGACTGGCCTCAGCGGCCAGTTGGCCCAGGAAATCAGCCTGAAAATCCTGGGCAAGGAACGGATAGCCCACATCGTCATCAAAGGCAACCGCCGCATCGAAAAAGACGCCATTCTGGGAGTGATGCAGACCCGGGAAGGGGAAACCCTGTCACCGGCCCATCTGCGGGAAGATTTGAAATCCATCTATAAGATGGGTTATTTCACCGACGTCCGCATGGATCTCAGCGACACTCCCGAGGGTCGGGTCCTGACGGTCCTGGTGAAGGAAAAACCCGCCATCCGGGAAATCCTGGTGGAAGGCAACCGGAAGCTGAAAAAGGACAAAATCCTCGAAGTCATGAACCTCAAGCGCTTCTCCGTGGCCTCGGAAGGCGCTATTAAGGAAGATATCAACAAGGTCCAGGCCGCCTACCGGGATAAGGGGTTCTACGAAGCCACCATCACCTATGAGCTGGTGCCGGTGGGCGAACACGAAGTTGACCTGATGCTGCATGTCAACGAAGGCGGCAAAATGGCCGTCAAGGACATCGAATTCGAGGGCAACAAGGCCTTCAGCGCCAAAGAACTCCGCAAGGTCATGGAAACCAAGGAGCGCGGCTTTTACCTCGTCTCCTTGATCACCGGGGCGGGCAAACTGAGCCGGGATAACCTGGAGCGGGACCTGGAAAAAATCGCCGCGTTTTACTATAACCACGGCTATATCAGGGCCAAGGTCGGAGAACCCAAGGTCGACATCAAGGGCAAATGGATTTATATCACCATTCCCATCCAGGAAGGCCCCGAATTCAAGGTGGGCAAAATCGATATCACCGGGGATCTCCTGGAAGACAAGGACAAGTTACTTAAACTATTGGAAATAACTAAAGAGCCGGTCTATAGCCGGGAGACCCTGCAAAAAGATATCACCAGCCTGGCGGATTTCTACGCTGACCACGGCTATGCTAATGCCGATATTGTCCCCCTGGTCAAGGAAGACAATGAAAAAATGCTCGTGGATGTCACCTTCGATATTCACAAGGGGCAAAAAGTCTATTTCGAACGCATCGATATCGGCGGCAACGTCAAGACCCGGGACAAGGTGATCCGCCGGGAACTCCGGGTTTATGAGCAGGACCTCTTTTCCGCCACCAACCTCAAGGAAAGCCTGAAAAACCTGAGGCGCCTCGAATATTTTGAAGATGTGAACTTCAGCACCACCCCGGGGAGCGCCCCCGACCGCATGAACCTGAAAATCACCGTCAAGGAGCGCCCCACCGGCACCTTTGGCCTCGGCGCCGGCTACAGCACCCAGGACCGCTTGGTGGGGATGGTGGAGGTCAGCCAGAACAACTTATTCGGCCGGGGCCAGCAGGTCAAGATTCAGGGGATCGTCGGCAGCATCTCCCACCGCATCCGGGCCTCCTTCGTGGAGCCCTACCTCTTCGACCGGCCCCTCAGTCTTGGTGTCGACCTCTATAACTGGGAGCGGGAATACAGCGAATACACCCGGGTGAGCAAAGGCGGCACGGTCCGCCTCAGTCATCCCCTTAAATGGAAATACACCCGTCTCTTCTGGACCTATCGCTTTGAAAACGTCAACCTCAATAACCTGATTCCCAACGCCGCCGAGACCCTGCAGCAAGCTGCCACGATCCATAACACCAGCGCCACCTCTTTCGTGGTCCGGCGCGATTCCCGGGATTCCCTGTTTGCCCCCACCGAGGGGTCGGATAACAGCGCTTCGGTGGAAGTAGCCGGCCTGGGCGGCGATACCGCCTTTGTGCGCTACGTGGCCGAGACCGGCTGGTATTTTAAAATCTGGCGGGATCTCATCGGCGTGTCCCATGCCCGGGCCGGCGGGATGAATAAGTTGCATTGGGGTCAGATGCCCGCCTACGAGCTGTTCTACTTGGGCGGCATTGACACCATCCGCGGCTTTAAATATGCTGAAATCAGCCCCCGGGACCCCGTCACCAATGATCGCATCGGCGGCCCGCGATTCCTGCAGCTGAATCATGAACTCCGGTTCCCCTTATATAAGAAACTGGGCCTCTCGGGCACGGTCTTTTTCGATGCCGGTAACGTTTACGGTCCCAACTATGTGGGACCCTTCTTACGCACCAGCGCCGGCATCGGCATCCGCTGGTTCTCCCCCATGGGGCCCCTCCGGGTGGAATGGGGTTATAATCTTTCCAAGCATCCTTGGGAACGATCCAGTGCCTGGGAATTTACCATGGGTGGGACATTCTGAACCTGGCGACCTAGGGAAACACTTTTCCGGCCGGCTCCGCCGCCGCGAAATCAAGATGATCTCGATAATTTCAGGAGGATTGCATGTCGAAACTAGGCATGGGTGTTTTGTTAGCCGCGGCTTTGGTGTTGACGCCGCTGTATGCGGCGCACGCCGATTTCAAGGTCGGCATCGTGGACGGCATGGATGTGGTCTCCAAATCCGCCGAGGGCAAACGGGTCCAGGACAGCATCAAGCGTAAATCCGAGGAACTGGGCCGGCCGTTTGCCACCAAACGCCAGGACCTGCAAAAACAGGTGGAAGAATTCCAGAAACAGGCTTCGGTCATGAAAGAAGACGCGCGCAAGCGCAAAGCCGAAGAACTGGAAAAGAAGATGCAGGAATTCGAACGTCAGAGTGGTGACGCCCAGAAACAGTTGCAGCAATTCCAGGAACAACAGTTGGCCCCGCTATTCCATAAGCTGGAAAGTGCCGTGAAAAGCGTGGCCACGGAGCAAAAGCTGGATATGGTCCTGGATAAGCGCAATGCCGGGCTCCTCTACATGGATCCCAAACTGGATATCACCGAAAAGGTGCGCAACGCCTTCGGCCGGTAAAAGCTTCATGCCGCACACCCTGGGCGAACTGGCGGCCCTCCTTCAAGGTGAGCTCCAAGGACCGGCCGAACTGATCATCGAGGGCATCGCCCCCATCGATCAAGCCACGCCAGCGGAGATCACCTTTATCACCCAGAAGCGGTTCGCCCGGCTGGCGGATCGGAGCCGCGCTGCGGCCTTTATCGTCTCCCGGGAATTTGCCGGCCTCCCCCGGCCCCTGATCATCGTGGACCACCCTTATCTGGCTTACGCCAGGGTGGCAACACTCTTTGCCCCGCCGCTTCAGCGCTGGCCCGGCATTAGCGATCAGGCCTGCCTGGGCCGGGATGTGTCCCTGGGCCGGGAGGTTTCCATCGCGCCCCTGGTCTTCATCGGCGCTCGGGCGCAGTTGGGTGACCGGGTGACCGTCATGCCCGGTTGCGTCCTTGGCGACGAGGTCAAGATCGGGGCCGACACCCTGCTCTATCCCCAGGTCACCATCCTGGAGCGCTGCACGGTGGGCGCCCGCTGTATCATCCACAGCGGCACGGTGATCGGCTCCGATGGCTTCGGCTTTGTCCCGGGGGCCGCAGGCCACGTCAAGATCCCCCAACTGGGGATCGTCATCATCGGTGATGACGTGGAAATCGGCGCCAATTGCGCCATCGACCGCGGGGCCCTGGGGGCTACCCGGGTAGGCCGGGGCGTCAAGATCGACAACCTGGTGCACCTGGCCCATAACGTCGAAGTCGGGGAACATTCCTTTCTGGTGGCCCAGGTGGGAGTCTCCGGGTCCACCAAACTGGGCAAGGGCGTGACCCTGGCGGGACAGGTGGGGCTGGTCGGCCATATCGAACTGGGAGACGGGGTCCAGGTGGGGGCCCAGTCCGGCGTCAACCACTCCGTTGCCGCCGGCCAGACGGTTTCGGGTTCCCCCGCCCGGCCTCACCGGGAATGGCTGCTCTCCATGGGCCACCTCCCCAAACTCCCCGACATCTATCAACGGCTGAAACAGTTGGAGAAGCAGGTCAGCGAACTCGCCGCCAGACTGCCGCAGGAGCCGGAAACATGACCGCACCGCAGACCCTGTGTCTGGAAGAAATTCACCGTGTCCTCCCCCACCGTTACCCCTTTCTCCTGGTGGACCGCATCCTGAGCCTGGAAAAGGGCAAGCGGGTGGTGGGAATCAAGAATGTCTCCATTAATGAACCCTTTTTCCAGGGGCATTTCCCCGGCCGTCCCATCATGCCCGGCGTCCTCATCGTCGAAGCCATGGCCCAGGTGGGCGGCATCCTGGCCCTCCTGTCCCTGCCGGAAAAGCTGGACAACCCTTTGGTCTACCTCTTGGGCCTTGACAAGGTGCGCTTCCGCCAGCCGGTGGTCCCGGGCGATCAATTGCAAATCGAAGTTGAGTCCATGCGCGGTGGTAAGAAATTCTGGAAAATGAAGGCCCAGGCCTTTGTCAACCAGACCCTGGTGGCCGAAGCCGAACTCATGGCCGCCATGGGTCAAGGAGAGGAATAAGGATGGCCCGCATCCACCCCACCGCCCTGGTGGATAAGAGCGTCGAGCTGGGTGACGGCGTCACCATCGGCCCCTACAGCATCATTGAGGGCCGGGTGGTCATCGGCCACGACACCCGCATCCACTCCCACGTGGTGATTAAGGACCTGACCACCATCGGCCACAAGTGCGAGATCTTCCAGTTTGCGGTCGTCGGCGAAATTCCCCAGGACCTGAAATTCCACGGGGAGGAAACCCGCCTGATCATCGGCGACGGCAACATCATCCGGGAATTCGCCACCCTGCACCGCGGCACCGCCGGCGGCGGCGGCGTCACCCGCGTCGGCCACGGCAACCTGTTCATGGCCTATACCCACGTGGCCCACGACTGCCAGGTGGGCAACGGCGTGGTCATGTCCAACGCCGCCACCCTGGCCGGCCATATCACCGTAGAGGACTACGCCATCCTGGGCGGCCTCTCCGCGGTGCATCAGTACTGTCATATCGGCGCGCACGCTTTTGTGGGCGGCTGTTCCGCGGTGCATCGGGATGTCCCTCCTTACGCCATGGCTGTGGGCAACCGCGCCAAACTGGTCGGCCTCAATCTGGTGGGCCTCAAGCGCCACGGTTTTACCGACAGTTCCCTCCAACCCCTGAAAAAGGCCTATGAACTCGTGTTTCTCTCGGATCTGAACCAGAAAGAGGCCATCGACAGGGTCAAAGCAGAAGTCCCCCAGACTCCCGAAGTTCAGCACCTGCTCAAGTTCCTCGAAACTTCCGAGCGGGGCCTGCTCCCGGCGGATGTCAAAGAACATCGGCTTAATCGCGGGTAAGGGCAAGTTCCCGCTCCTCTTTGCCCAGGCCGCCCGGCAGCACGGCGTCCAGGTCATCGCGGTGGCCCACCGGCATGAAACCGAACCCGCCCTGGCCGGCCTGGTGGCCGAACTCCACTGGATTTACGTCGGCCAGTTGGGCAAGATGATCCGCATCTTCAAGGCCGCCGGGGTCAGCCGGGCGGTCATGGCCGGCGGCATCAGCCGGGGCCGTCTCTTCCGGGATTTCCGCCCCGACTGGCGGGCCTTGGGCGTCATCCGCCGGGCCGGCGCCGGCCGGGACGACCGCCTCCTGCGCGCCGTGGCCGCCGACCTCGAGCAGGAAGGCATCACCATCGCCCCCTCCACCCTCTTCATGGATGAGCTTCTGGCCGGCCCCGGCCCCCTCAGCCGCCGCGCCCCCACCCCGGAAGAGCTCCGGGACATCGACTTCGGCGCCCGGATCGCCAAAGAGTTGGGGCGCCTGGACGTCGGCCAATGCGCCGTGGTGCGCCGCCAGGTGGTGGTGGCCCTCGAAGCCATCGAGGGCACGGACGCCGCCATCCGCCGGGCCGGCGCCCTGGCCGGACCCGGCGTGGTAGTGGTCAAAGTCAGCAAGCCCAACCAGGACCTGCGCTTCGACGTCCCCGCGGTGGGCCTCGACACCATCGCCACCATGGCCGAAGTCAAAGCAGCGGTCCTGGCCATCGAAGCCGGCAAGACCCTGATCTTCGACCGCCCCGAAATGCTGGCCGCCGCGGCCCAAGCCGGCATCGCGGTCTGGGGGCTTGAGGCTGAATCAGGGAATTAATAAAGCTGGAAAGAGGCCCTGTGACTATCGAGATCGTCGGTGGCCCAGGCTTTTCAGCCTATGCCGGCGCAGACTGAAGTCTGCGGCTAAAGAAGGGGGGCAATCTATTTCCTTATTCCCAAATTATACTTGACGGGTTGAAAAACCTAAAATGCCGCCAGGTTTTGGGGCACAAATAACATAACCATATCGAATATCGATTATTTTGAGTTAAATCACCCATATATAGCAGTACCTCGCATTTATGACTCGATCGCCACTCCTGGTACTCCAAATTATTGCTAACCTAAAATGACTGACGTTTCCGCCTTTTCGATATGCTTTCAAGTGCTCTCAGCACCGGTGGGTCCTCAATGCCTTCTGGGATAATGGGATCGTCATCTTCGCTAAGAGCACATATTTCAAGGTCATTCTGGCAGATTTCCCAAGCTTGTTTAACGTGTATCTCGTGCTTTCCAATGCCGAGATCTATAAAAATTTCTGGCTTAGTGTATGGGTGTTCAAAGTGACCTGGTGCCAATATGTATCTTTTCTTCTGCTCATATTCCCTGAGGAATAAATCCAAATTCCTTGAATCAGGTGGGTCCATACGATTGAATCTTGTTACTGTGATAAAAGTTGAACCAACTGCTCCTATTGATGACTTAGGGGTAGATCCAATCACAACCTTATAGCTCGCTGGTGCTGCCTTGTCGATTCCTTTAACAATAGAGATGCTTAACTCTTCCGATGCATCGACTGGCCCAAATCGATCGCGCCAAGATTTGAAGATCAACTTTGCAGCTTCTGGTTCCTGAAATCCGAGAATGAGCATTGGGGGTGCTTGCGGAGCTGGGTGACAGACATACGCTGTTGCCTTCCATTTTGCCTCGTTCCAGAGAGGAATATTAATGACCGACAAGACTCTGCGGTCCCGATGCTTCAGGTTATCGACCCCGAATAACGCCTCCGGTGGATCTCCTATACCAGGCTCAAAAGTAATTGGGGGCTTTTTATCTATTCCACATGCTATAGGAAGCGCATGAGTCCAAGGGAGGTCTCTTTCCAGAAGGAATTTACTGCTTTCTACGTCTGAAAACCAATCGTGGATATTGAACTTCGGTCTATTACCAAGCATGTTTTCAATGAAAACCGAGGGTAACGCAAAATTTAACGCCCTATCGAAAGCATCTTCATCTTTTGATAACTTATCAAAGTACGTTTTAAAGTCTTCAGATAGTGCAATCTCCGAAACTATTACCAGGACAACCTCAAGCAGCCAGTTAAAGAAAGCTTGTTGTTCAGGTATGGAACAAGAAAATATCATGGGGGGATGCAAAATCTCGATTCGCGTGACCCCGTCTACTTTATCAATGTTATATCGTGGTACCGCTCCGACGAACTCGGATGGCTTGACCCGGATTTCGAGTTCTTCCCGATATGGCAAGAGATGAGCATCTAGACTCGTCGAAAGCAAACTCTCCAGAGCCGCCAAGATTGCCTCAGATAGATAGGTAGAGTTTAAAGTGTTTTCAACCACTATTTTAATTTCACAGCCCAGTACAAAGGACCTGAGCATGACATTTCTATTTCTAAGGAATTCAGGTTTATCTGGAAGGTCGTCTTTCGCTGGCTGATTCAGCCAACCGGCGAAGAAATCCTGAACTGCATGGCTATTCTCTTGCTCAGGAATAAAATGTTCTCTCCGAAGCTGATCTTCATGTCCAAGGGCGTATAGGAGAGCAGCCCTAGCATAATTAAGGGCTTTAGATTCAAGTATAGCAGGAAAGTTTTCCAACCATTTCAAATCGAAGCAATCTGCCTTCAAGAATAGCAAACCCAAAATTTGGTCCTGCCTCTCCCGTTGGTCTGTAAAGCGCTTTTTCTTTCCATTTGCAAGCATTAGTTGATATGCGATCACATCGCTCAGTTCGATCCAGGCAAGTGCGCAGGTGACCCGGCCTAACTGTAGTTCTATCCATACGAGTCTCTGCAGACAAAATAGTGCTTGAGGTAAAATTTCGCCGTGTTGCCAAAATTCATGCAGCGTCTGATTGGCTGCAGCGAGAATATTGGCTCGCGCCGCCCAGAGCAGCCCCGCTCTTTCATATGCTAAGCTACAGCGGGCCAGAGCTTCAATTAATTCGCCCTGATACTCATGTTTTGCGAGCTTCTTCTGCGCTCTGCCGAATAAGCGAATGGCTTCATACCACAGCCCCGCGGCTAAATTCTGATGTCCGCGCTTCAAAAGCATGTTGCCCGCCGTTCCCTCGCCGGTTCTATGCTCCGCCAAACTCACTGCGAACTCAAAGAGTTCATCAAATTTATCAGATTTTGTAATTACTTCACCAAGTTCCTTAATTATTGTGGTCAGTGTATCTATGGGGTAGTTAACAAGCCTGCTACCGAGTTCTAAAATTTTCCGTACTTCAGAAAGCACTATGCCTAAATGCTCTGGGCGTTGTACTGCTTCGTGTAGTCTCATAAGGACCTTATTGGTGCGCGCCAATAAGGCATTGTTTGGGCGGCTGTCGTCTTTGGCAAGTCGATCAAGCTTAGCTTTTAGAGTTGCTGTCCTATCGGTGAGTTTATACTCTATTGGGTCTATATTTCCTCTGAACGAAGATGCGTTCAGTAATTGCCAAAGGTTCGTCAGCAACTCAAGGTCGTAAGCTCGATCGCTTCCGGTCGCCAGAGCTTCAACTTGGTCATATAGTTTGTTTAATTCGCTTAAATGTAACCGTTCAGTTCCCCTTCTGAGAGGGGACAAATTATTTTGAAATTAATGGAAAAAATGCATAAGGGCTAGTTATTTTGTGAAAAATGGTGTATCCAAGGTCTTGTGGAAC
>JALNYP010000042.1 GCA_023229795.1 Syntrophobacterales bacterium | reverse complement strand
TACTGCTTCTTTGAGCTTCATCGGCGCCTCCGCATGCCTGGTGTTTTCTCGCAAATCCACCTTAGCACGCGCTTTGCCGATGGAGCTTAATTTTTTAACCTAATGAGACTTTTGCAAGAGGCTCATTTGCCAAAAATATTTTCCCGTAGGGGCATGGCGAGCCATGCCCAAACCTTCGAGGGCACGGCACGCCGTGCCCCTACATCAACTAGGCAATCGGAAGAACTTTTGCAAATGCTATATCTGTTTCCTTAGTTCGAAACAAGCCTGCCATAACCCCGTTCCGTTCCCCCACCTCCGATTGGCCGCAGATACCCCGCCGATTGACAAGCGCGGTTAGCGCTCTTAATAAATATGTACCCCCGGTTGGAGAAAGGGCGCGACGGCCATCCCCGACGCGCCGTCCGGGCGGTTATTTCCCAGGAGGTACCCTATGCTCCCCCAGGATATACATATCGAAGGCCAAAATCTGGAGATCCTGCCCGAGTGGCGGGAAAAAATTGAAGCAGAACTGGCCCGTCTGCAACAGCACTACCATAACCCCATCCTCCACGCCCGGGTGGAGATCATCGGCACCGCCCACCACCGGCTCGGGGCCTTCGAAGTCCACCTGGTGGTCAACATCCCCGGAGACACCATCACCCTGATCCGCCAGGGCGAGATGGTCGTCCCCCTGCTGGTGGAGGCCTTTGACGCCCTGGACCGCCGCCTGCGCCAGCATTCCGAAGAGGTCCAGCAGAAGGTCAAGACCCACGTCGAAGTCGCCCAACACGGCAAAGTGGCGCGCCTCTTCCCGGCCGACGACTACGGTTTCATCGAAACCGAAGACGGCCTGGAAGTCTATTTCCACGCCCACGCGGTGAAAGGCGGCAAGTTCGGCCACCTGACCTCGGGCGCGGCCGTGACCTTCGCCCAGGAACCCGGCGATAAAGGCCCCCAGGCCATCTGGGTCCAGCCGCAGTAAATCAGTTGTAGTTGTCAGCGGTGGTCTTCTGCTGCTCATACTGACCACCGGCCACCGGGCACTGACCACTATTTCTGCGCCACTGCCCAGATAACTTCGTAGCTTACGGGGATAACGCCGTGCTCCCCATAGGCCGCCTGGTAGGCGTGGAGGAGGGCGGTCAGCAGGCGGGGCGAAAAGGGGCGGGGATTGGGGTTGGTAGCCCCCGTGGCCTGGAGGGCCTTGAGAAAATCCCGCACCGTGGGGAAGGTGGTGGCGACCATTTCCCGGCAGAGATGCATCCGGGTGAAGCCGGCCCGGTGCAGGTGACGGGACCAGGATTCCCGGTCGCCGAAGTCCTGGGCGGCAATCCGGGGCGTCTCGGCGAGATTCAGGCTTTCGGCGGCCAGGCTCAGGGCCCCGGCCAGTTCCTGAAAAGTCCCGGGTCCCAGGGTGGAGAAGGCCAGGACGCCCCCGGGGGCCAGGTTCCGCCAATAGGCGGCCAGGGTCTCCCCGGGGCGGGCGAACCACTGGAAGGTGGCGTTGCCGATGATCAGGTCGTATTCACCCCGGATCGGATTCTCGCCGTCCGCCGCCAGAAACGCGACCCCCGCCTCCGGCCCCAGGCGCTCCCGGGCCGTCTCCAGCAGGGCGGCATCCAGGTCGAGTGCGATCAGCCGGGCGTCGCGATTGATCTGACGCAACAGCTGGGTGAGATAGCCGGTGCCGCAGCCGATCTCCAGGATGCGCCGGGCCCGGGCCGGTATCCCCTCCAGCATCGCCACCAGGCCCTGGGCCATGAGACGCTGCATACTGGCATGCCGGTCATAAGACCGGGCCCGCCGGGCAAAATTCCGCCTGATGCCGTGCTTGAGGTCCATAGGCGCTTGAGGCTCGCAACTCTCTGCCGCTCCGGCCGGGGCTTCCCCGCCCAGCCCCCCTGCATTCTCCAACCACGATGGCAGATTTATACGTCCCGGAAATCCTTTTCCAACTTTTTCCATCGCGGAAGTGACTGATTCATGGGCCATGCTGGTTATTCCTCTCCGGCCAAACAGGCCTGCAAAATCCGGTTAAAAGCCGCGGCCTGGGTCAAAAAGGGGAGATGCCCGGCCCCCGGCAACAGGTGCAGCCTGGCCCCGGGAAGCTGCTCCGCCAGGTATCGGCCCTGGGCCGGGTCCATAATCCGGTCCGCCTGCCCCTGGATAATGACCGCCCCCGGCGGCAGGCCGGGAAGCAGGGGCCTTAGGTCCGCCTGCAGCAAATAATCGAGACCGGCCGCCAGGGCCGCCGCCGGGGCCGGAAAGGCGAACGCCTCCCGGGCCTGGGCCACAAAGGCGGTTTCCTCCACGACCAGGCATTGGTCGGCAAAATCCGCCAGCACCTGCCGCTGATTCGCCTTCAAGCCCCGGCGCATGGCCCGCACCACTGCGGGAGGCTGCCCCCAGGGATGATCCGGCCGCCGGGTAAAGACCGGGGCCACCCCTGCCAGCACCAGCCCGGCCGGCCGCAAGGGCGCAAGCTCGCTTAAAGCCGCCAGGAGCAGCATGCCCCCCAGGGACCAGCCCACCAGGAGGCATTCCTGGAGGGGCAATCCCCGTAAATATTCCGTGAACCAATCAGACTCCCAGGCCGGGATGGTGGGCGCCCGGACCGTCAGCCGGTCCTGAAAATACTCCGCCTGCCGCGCCCAGACTCTGCCTGTGGCCCCCCAGCCATGGAACAGCACCAGGTTGTTCATTCCCCCAGCCCCAGTTTCCGGGCCGTAGCCACGACGGTCTGCCGGGCCCGGCTCAGGTCCTCCCGGCTATGGGCGGCGCTCAGAGAAAACCGCACCCGGGCCCGGCCCGGCGGCACCGTGGGCGGCCGCAGGGCCACCGCCATGAGGCCCTGGGCCCGGAGTTCCGCCGCAAACGCCAGGGTGCGGGCGTTGTCGCCCGCCAACACCGGGATAATCTGGGTCTCGCTCCCCAGGATATCCAGGCCCGCAGCCAGCAGGTCACGGCGGAAAATCTCCGCTTCCTCCAGAAGATAGCGCCGCCGCTCGGGCTCCTGGGCTACGATCTTCAGGGCCGCATCAATGGCCCCCAACACCGGCGGGGCCAGGGCGGTGGAGTAAATGAACGACCGGGCCCGGTTGTGCAGGTAGTCCACCAGGCGCCGGTCCCCGGCCACGTAGCCTCCCTGGGAACCCAGCGCCTTGGAAAACGTGCCCATGTGAATATCCACTTCGCGGCTGACGCCCACCGCTTCGGCCAGCCCTTCGCCGTGCTCTCCGAAGACCCCGGTGGCGTGGGCCTCGTCGATCATCAGCCAGGTCCCGTAGCGGGCCTTCAGGTTCACCAGGTCTTGAAGAGGCGCCAGATCGCCGTCCACGGAAAACACCGAGTCGGTGACGATCAGGCGGCGCCGGGCTGAGCCGGTCTCGCGCAGCAGGTCCTCCAGGCGGTTCAGGTCCCGGTGGGGAAAGCGCTTTAAGGTCGCGCCGGACAGTTTGATGCCATCATAAATGCTGGCGTGGTTGAGCCGGTCGCAGAAAATCACGTCCCCCGGCCCCAGGAGCCCGGCCAGGGTCCCCACGTTGGCCATGTAGCCGGTGGGGAAAATCACCGCAGCCTCGGCGCCCTTAAACTTAGCTAAATGGGCCTCCCCTTCCTCATGCAGGGCCAGGTGGCCCACCACCAGGCGGGAGGCCCCGGCCCCGGCGCCCCAGCGGGCCGCCGCCGCCTGGGCCGCCGCGATAAGCCGGGGGTCTTGGGCCAGCCCCAGGTAATCGTTGGACGACAGATTGAGCAGGTTTTGTCCGGCCACCCGCACCCGGCCCCCGGGCAAGACCTCCTCCACCACCTGCAGGCGCCGCCGCTGGGCCTGGGCCTCCAGTTCGGCAAGTTCTGTGTTGAGCTCTTCCATCCCGATCAGCAACTCCTGCACCGCGCTCCCAGGAACTGTTCGGCGATGGCCCCGATTGCCGCCAAAAACACCTCCCGGTCCGCGGGCCGGTTCAGGTCGCCCACTTCCGGCAGGCGCCCCAGAAGGGGCACTCCGGTCAGGGCCGCGATGACCTCGGGATTGGTCCGGGCCGCCAGGTTCGGGGCGGCGGGATAGCGGTTGAGGATCACCCCCGCCACCTCGAGGCCGGCCTGCTGCGCCGCCTTGACCGTCAGGACCGTGTGGTTGATGGTCCCCAGGCCGGATTTGGCCACCACCGCCAGGGGCAGGGTCAGCCAACGGATCAGGTCCAGGACCAGGAAATCCAGGCCGATCAAGGGGACGTAGAGCCCGCCGGCGCCTTCCACCACGAAAAAATCATACCGGGTCGCCAGGTTCTGGAGGGTTTCGGCAATCCGGTCCAGGTCCACCTCCACCCCGGCCTGGGCCGCGGCCACTCCGGGGGCCAGGGGCAGGGCCAGGGCCACGGGGGTGAGGATCTCCAGGGGCTCAGTCAACCCGGCCAGATCCCGGGCCAGGCGGGCATCCGTGGGGATGAGCCGCCCCGCCTCCAGCGGGCAGCCGCTCTGAATGGGCTTGAAATACACGGCCTTGAGGCCCCGCTGCTTGAGCGCCGCGGTAAGCCCCGCGGCTACCCAGGTCTTGCCCACATCGGTGTCGGTGCCGGTGATGAAGAGCCCCCGGAGGGGCGGCAGCTTAGGCCAGGGCAATTTCATGGCCGATTTTCCCCCCTGGCGCTCACAGCCTCGGCCCCGCCGGTCTCCTGCACCAGTTCCAGACCCAGGTCCTCCAGCATCCGCCGGTCATCCTCGGGCATGCGTCCCCGGGTGGTGAGGTAGTCCCCGGTCATCAGGCTGTCGGCCCCGGCCGCGAAGAGCAGCGGCGCCAGGGAACGCAGGGTCACCTGGCGGCCGCCGCAGATGATCAGCGAGCGCTCCGGGAACAGGAAGCGAAAGGCCAACACGATCTTCAAGGCCTCCAAAGGCGCCAGCCGCGGCTGCTGGGCCAGGGGGGTGCCGGCCAAAGGATGGAGAAAATTGAGGGGAATGGCGTCCACGCCCAGGGTTTTGAGCACTTGGGCCATCTCCCAGCGCTCGGCCGGACCTTCCCCCAACCCGAAGATACCCCCGGCGCACACGGACAGGCCCGCGGCCTGGGCCGCCTCGATGGTGGCCACCCGGTCGCTGAAACTGTGGGTGGTGCAAATCCGGGGAAAAAAGGAGCCCGCGGTTTCCAGGTTGTGATGGAAGCGATGGAGCCCCGCGGCCTTCAACTCCGCCAGAAAACCTCGCTCCACGATCCCCAAAGAGGCGCAGATGCGGATGGGCACGGCCTCCTTGATGGCGGCCACCGCGGCCAGCACCGCGCTCTGTTCCCGGGGCTGCAAAATCCCCCGCCCCGCAGTCACCAGGGAAAAGCGCGAGGCCCCGGCCGCCGCGGCCTGCCCGGCTGCGGCCACCAATTCCTCTTTCGGCAGCAGGGGATAATGAGGCGCCTGGCTCTTGGCCCGGGCCGACTGCGAGCAAAAGGCACAATCCTCGGAGCACAGGCCGGCCTTGGCGTTGATGATGACGCAGAAGCTTACCCGCCGCCCGAACCGCCGCTCCCGGAGGCGGCTGGCCTCCCCCAGCCGGGGCCACAATTCCGCCCCTTCCAGACGAAACATCTCTTCCCAATCAGCATAATTCATCCCCGAAAGCATCGCCTACGGCTGGCCGATTGTCAACCATAATTATCTGTCTGGTTTACAATCGCGCCAGGCTGCGGCCAGTCCAGAGACCGGCCCTCGGAAACGAGCCCGTATCCGCCCGCCGGTGCTCTTTTCGACTCTTTTGTCGAGAAATGCTCAATTTTTATAAGAAGATCTATCTATTAAATTTAAAAAAGGGCGACAAGTTTGTTAGGTCTCTCTTGACCTCCCCTCCGAAGTCTGACATCATAATTTCACAAAGGGACACATTTATAGATATTGGATGATCGGCCCCGTCGTTCATTTTAGTCGACTTGGTTCAGCGAAGTTGGTCCAGGATAGACCCCTGAAGGAATATGCCTCCGATGAAAACCTCCGAGATTAGCCCAAAGCCGAAAAACCCGAATAAAGATATGGCCGAAAATAAACATCATCTCATTTTTGTCTTAGTTTTGATTATTATCGCGGTCTGGCTCCTGGAATCCTGTCTCGACGCCTATGTCTATTTTAGAAACACCACCATCTTGCAACAATTGATCAATCCCCAGAGCAATGAACTGTGGCGGCGTTTTCTGATAATCCTGTTAATTTTGGCAGTTTGTCTTTATTTTCGACGGACCTTGACGCAATTGACCGCCATCAACCGGCGGCTTTACCGGGAGATCGAGGAACGTCTAGAAGCCGAACAGGATTACAAAGATCTGCTGTTGCAGGACGAATTGATCTTGCATTCGGCAGGCGAAGGTATTTACGGTCTGGATGTTGCGGGTGAGGTTACCTTTGTCAATCCGGCCGCCTCCACCATCAGTGGTTATGCCGCCAGGGAACTGATCGGGCAAGACATCCACGCATTGTTACACCATACCCGGGCCGACGGCACCCCTCACCCCAAAGAAGCCTGTCCCATCTATGGTTCCCTTAAAACCGGGCAGGTCCACCGCGTCGATCACGACCTGTTCTGGTCCAAGCAGGGCCTCCCTTTCCCCGTGGAGTATGTGAGCGCCCCTATCCTGAAGGACGGGCAGGTCGCCGGCGTGGTGGTGGTGTTTCGGGACATCACCGCCCGGGCCCGGGCCGAAGAAGAACTCAAGCAAGAAAGGGATTTCATCTCCACCCTTCTGGATACCGTGGGCGCCCTGGTGGTGGTCCTGGACCGGGAAGGGCGGGTCGTCCGTTTTAACCGGGCTTGCGAAAAGATTACGGGATACTCCTTCGAAGAGGTGCAAGGCAAGGTCCTCTGGGAGCTGTTCATACCCCCGGAAGAGGTGGAAGAGAACCAAAGCCTCTTTCGGCAAATGGTTGACGGGTGTCTCAACGGCATCAATGAAAATCACTGGATAACCCGAGACGGCCGGCAATGCCTCATCGCCTGGTCCAATACGGTGTTACGGGAGGCCGCGGGCCCGGTGACCCACATCATCGGCACCGGCATCGACGTCACCGACCATCATCAGGCTGATAAAGAACTCAAGCAGGCCAAAGAATATCTGGAAAATGTCCTGGACAACTCCGCCGACGCCATCGGTATTGTTGACGCCCACGGCAGGATCATCAAATGGAACAAAGCTTCTGCCAATGTCTTCGGCTATTCTTCCGAAGAACTCACGGGGAAATCCGCCTTCGAATTGTATGCCGATAAAAACGCCCTGAAGACCATGCTGGCGCAACTGCGTCGGGATGGGACCGTCCAACGCTATGAAATCCAGATGAATAAAAAGAATGGCAGCGTCGGCCTGTTCTCCCTGTCCATCAATTTATTGTACGATCAGGACCATCGGGTCATCGGCAGTGTCTGTGTCGCCCGGGACCGCAGTGAGATCAAACAGACCCTGAGTGACTTGGCCAACGTCAACGCCCAACTGCACAATGAAATCGCCGAGCGCAAGCAGGTGGAGGTGGCCCTCCAGGAGGCCAATCAAAATCTGAAAGAGATTATCCGCGAGTTTGAACAGCGCAACCGGGATATCACCCTGCTCAATGAAATGGGCGACCTCCTGCAGGCCTGCCTGACCTGCGCCGAGGCCTACACCGGCATCGCCCACTTTGCCTCCCTCTTATTTCCCGATGAATCCGGCGCCTTATTCATCCTCAACGTGCCCAAAAAACTGATGGAGGCGGTGGCGACCTGGGGCGAGCTGGAGTTAAACGAGCCGGTGTTTTCTCCCGAAGATTGCTGGGCTTTGCGGCGCGGCGAGGTCCATGCCGTCAGTTCCCAACAGCCGGGATTAATTTGCCCCCACCTGGCGGAGGCGCCCCCGGGCGATCATGTCTGCATCCCCCTGGTAGCCCAAGGGGAGATCATGGGCCTCATTCTCCTCCAAGGCCGGGCCTGCCGGGTGGATTCGCCGGAATCCCTGCGCCAGCAGTTGACCGAATCCAAGCAGCGCCTGGCCCTGACCCTGGCCCGGCAGATTTCCCTGGCCCTGGCCAACTTGAAATTGAGGGACAGCCTGCGCATCCAGGCCATCCGCGACCCGCTGACGGGTTTATTCAATCGCCGCTACATGGAAGAGACCCTGGACCGGGAACTGCTGCGGGTCAAACGCCGCCACAAGCCCCTGGGAGTCATCATGGTGGACCTGGATTTCCTCAAGCCCATCAACGACTCTTTGGGCCATGAGGCGGGGGATAAGCTGATCGGCGCCATGGGCCAATTCTTGAAGGCCCACATCCGCCGGGAGGACGTGGCTTGCCGCTACGGCGGCGACGAATTTACCCTGATCCTGCCTGAGGCGTCGGTGGAGATCGCCCGCCAGCGGGCCGAGGAGCTGCGCCAGGGCATCAACCGCCTGCAGGTGGTTTACGCCGGCCAACCCCTGGGGCCCATTTCCGCCTCCTTCGGATTGGCCACCTTTCCGGATCACGGCGCCACCGGGGAAGAACTGGTACGGGCCGCGGACGCCGCACTCTATCATGCCAAGCAACGGGGCCGCAACCAACTGGGCATCGCCCTGCTCCCCGAGAACCCCGAGTCCCCCGCCGAGTTTGAACCTCTGGGAGAAACGAAGCATTGAACTCACGGGAGTGATCTCAGCAGTGGAGGTAAGGGTTTTAGATCACGTCCGGACCCTGGAAGAAATGTCCTCCCTATCTGATTTATTTCTTTATTAAAAATGGTTCATACCCATTAAAATCTTCGGACTAAAATGGCCCATAATTTAACATAATGATAATTTCTCTCCTTGATTTTCAGGAAAGAATGATGATAATAGATGTTCACGAGATTGAATCACAGATTAGAAGGATTGCAAAAGCCGGATCAAGGGGCGTGGCTCTCAGCAGACATTGCAGGGAAGAGCGTATGCCCGAGAGAAATGTTGACTTCCAAGATATTCTGCATGTCTTAAATTGGGGAAAAGTGGTTCATGACCCAGATCCCAATACCGATAACAAATTTAAGGTCATAGGAGAAGATTTAGAAGGCGTCAACTTGTGCGTAGTCATAATTATTTTGGATGAAAATTCTTTGCTTGTAAAAACTGTACATGGGTGAGTTTGCCATGAGTGATATGAATTGCCCTGCCTGCCACCAAACCGGAAAAATACATACGGGCAACTACCATTATACGGAATCCGGTTTACAGAATGTTTGGTTAATGGGCGTAGAGATTTTTGAATGTGATTGTGGGGAGAATTTTGCCTTTATCCCATGTGTTCAAGAGCTACATAAATTGATTGCCCAGATTTTGCTGAAGCAGGAAAACCAGTTATCGGGGCGCGAGATTCGCTTCTTAAGAAAACATATGGGGATGAAGGCTAAGGATTTCGCTGAACGGCTCGGAGTAAAGAATGTGACAGTTTCCAGGTGGGAACAAGGGGATATTATACCCCCAAAAACTATTGACCTCTTGATTCGATTTTTTTATGCATCAGAAATGAATCTTTCGAAAATCGCTGCGGCGATTACAAAAATTAAATTCAAGAAACGCACAAAGGGTCAAAAAGAATCTCCAATTAATTTTCCTATTGATAGGATTAAGAAGCATTCCTGCGCAGTTAATGCTTAATTCAACGAGTTGTTAATTTTCAAGCGGCCTTTGGGCGGCTTTTTTCTTTCTCGTTCTTAAGCTCTGCTTGGGCGCCTCACATAGTGGCTCAGGCGTCTCGCCTCCCAGGCCCAGAGAGGCGGCGCTACCTTCTGGGTACGTACACCTCTCGCGCTTTAACGCCGTCCGAAGGGCCGATGAGGCCTTCTTTTTCCATGGTTTCGATCATGCGGGCCGCCCGGTTGTAGCCCACCCGCAGCCGCCGCTGCAGCATCGAGATCGAGGCGTTCCGGGTCTCGGCCACTAGTTCCACCGCGTCGGCGTATTTTTCGTCTTTATCGCCGTTTTCGGCAATCTCCTCTTCCTGTTCCCGCATCTCGGTGATCCCGGCCTCATATTCCGGCGCGGCCTGGGCCTTCAGGTATTCCACCACCCGGGTGACTTCCTCGTCCGAGACATAGGGGCCGTGGATGCGTTTCAGGCGCGAGGTCCCCGGCGGCATGAACAACAGGTCCCCCATGCCCAGGAGGCGTTCGGCCCCCATCGCGTCTAGGATGACCCGGGAGTCCGTCCGGGCCGACACCTGGTACGAGATGCGGGTGGGAAAATTAGCCTTAATGAGCCCGGTGATCACGTCCACCGAAGGCCGCTGGGTGGCCACGATCAGGTGAATCCCCGAGGCCCGGGCTTTCTGGGCCAGGCGGATCAGGTACTCTTCCGTGTCCCGGGAGGACACCAGCATCAGGTCCGCCAACTCGTCGATGACAATCACCAGGTACGGCAGGGACCGGGGCAGGATGCCCTCTTCAATCCGGGGGTCCGGCTTCTTGGCCTTGGCCTTCTGGTTGTAGCCTTCAATGTTGCGCACGCTTAAATCCGACAAGAAGGCATAGCGGCGCTCCATCTCCCCCACGGCCCAGTGCAGGGCGGTGGTGGCGTCCTTGGGATTGAACACCACCGGATGGAGCAGATGGGGAATGTCTTCGTACATGGACAGCTCGATGCGCTTGGGGTCCACCATCAGGAAGCGCACCTCTTCCGGGGTGGCCTTGAACAGGATGCTCAGGATCATGGCGTTCAGGCCCACGCTCTTGCCGCTGCCCGTGGCTCCGGCGATGAGCAGGTGGGGCATCTTGGCCAGATCCGTGACCACCGGGGTGCCCATGATGTCTTTGCCCAGGGCCAGGGTCAGGCGGGACGCGGACTTCTGGTAGGTCCCGTCCGCCAAAATCTCCCGAAGGGCCACCACCTGGCGCTTGGGGTTGGGCACCTCGATGCCCAGCACCCCCTTGCCCGGCACCGGCGCCACGATGCGGATGGACAGCGCCTTCAAGGCCAGGGCCAGGTCGTCGGCCAGCCCGGTGATCTTGCTGATCTTAACTCCCAGGGCCGGCTCGTATTCGAAGCGGCTCACCACCGGCCCGGTCATAATCGCGGTGACCCGGCCCTCCACCCCGAAATGGCGCAGGGTGTTCTCCAGTTTCTGCGCCGACGCCAGCATGGCGCTTTCCTGCACCTGGTGGTTCCACGGCGGCGATGGGTCCAACAGGTCCAGATTCGGCAGGGTGAAGGTCCCGGAGTTCGCCGCGGCCTTCTTCGTCTTGGGCGCGGCCGCTTCCGACGGCGCGGTGGTCACCTCCGGCGGGGGCGGGGCCAGTACCGGTTCTTCCGTCTGGCCGTTCTTGGTGATAATCGGCCGGGCCGGCACGATGCGCCGCGGTTCATACGGAGGCGCTTCGGGGAATTCTTCCTCTTCTTCCCGCCGCGGCCACACCAGGCTGCGCAGACCATCGCTTAACGCGGCCATGAGCCCCACGAAGGACAGGCGGGTGACCGCCATGATGCTGAGGAGCAGGACCAGCAGCAGGAACAGGGCCGCGCCCGCGGGGTTGAGCAGGCTGCGCAGGGCCCCGGCAATCAGCCGGCCCAGACTGCCGCCGGCGTAGAGCCAGCCGCCGCCCCAGGCCAATACGTCCCAGCCCAGAGCCAACAGGGCCGCCGAAGCCAGCAACACCCCCACGGCCGACAGCGTCTGCGGCCAGCCCAGGTCTTCCAAGCCCTCCCGGTGGGACTGCCAGGCCAGGCCCAGGAACATCAGGGGCAGCCAGAAGGCCGCCAGCCCCAGCCCCCAAAGGCAGTAGGCCGCCATCAGGGCCCCGGCCCTGCCCGCGGCGTTGGCTACCGCCGCGGCCCGCCAAACCGCCACCAGCCCCTGGGGATCAGCCGGGGAATGGCTGCCCAGGGCCAGCAGGAAAAATCCCGCCAGGCCCAGCAGCAGCAGGGCCGCCATCTCCTGGCCCAGACGCCGCTGCCAGGTCACCTCTGGTGGATCAACGGGCTTGGGTGCCGCCGCGGCCTTGGGCTTCCGGGCCTTAACCTTCTTTTTCGGGGTCTCGCTTTTTGTCGCCATAATGATTTATTTAGCGAAGGGCGCGTAACTTAAGCGTCTCGCCTGAGGCCTTTCCTCCAAACCCATCCCCCACCCTTTTAAGGGGAGGATCATAACTTTATTTAGAGGACCTCTTGCGAAATTAGCCTTGTCATTCTGAGGGAGCGCAGCGACCGAAGAATCTAGAGCCTGCGCGGCGCTCAGGATGACAGGAGAGTAATTTTACCAGAGCCTCTAGAGGCTTTATTTTTCAATGCCTGGATTTACCATAAATTGCAATAACTTTCTTTCCCCACGCCCCCTACGCCAGACATATGTAGGGTGGGCACCGCCCACCATCATCCTCAGTGGGGCGGGCCTCCGTGCCCGCCTCCATATGAGAATGATGAGTCGGGTAAGTCCCCGCCATCCCGCCCTTACTCCGACTCCACCGCGCCCACGAACTGCGGCGCTTCCCCGGCCGCGGTGGCCGCCAGCCGCCGCCGCGAAGTAATCCCCGTCAGGCTGGGCAGGATAAATTCCAGGGCCGCAGGCGTGATGGATAATTGCTCAAAGACCTCGAAGCCCGCTTCGTCCATGGCCTGCTTCCAAAACTTGTCCCGGGCCGCATCCTTGGATTCATACGCCAGTTCGAAGTAAACCTGCTTGATCTGGGCCGTGGCCAGCAACTTGAGGCACACGAAGCAGGGCTGCAAGGTGACGTACAGGGTGGCCCCCTTGATGGCCACCCCATAGCGGGCCGCCTGGGCAATAGCGTTGGCTTCGGCGTGAGAGGCCCGGCAGTAATTATACTTGTCCACGTCGGCGATCTTCAAGGCCCGGCGATGGCAATAGGGGCTGCCGTCGGGCATAATGTCGTCAATGCAGTGCGGCGCGCCCGGCATGGAGCCGTTATACCCCGTGGCCAGAATCTGCCGGTCCTTCACCAGCACCGCGCCCGTGGGCCGGGAGTTGCAGGTGCTGCGCGTGCTCACCAGCTTGGCGATGAGCAGGAAGTATTCATCCCAGGAAGGTCGCATAAGCTCCTTTATGGTGCGTAAAACGCACCCTACCTCACTTTTTCAGGAAAGCTTCAACAGTCCGGTTAGTCTCCCCCGCGCACTCCTCCAACGGGATATGCCCGCAGTGGGGCAGGATAGCCAGTTCCGAGTCGGGGATATCCCGCTTGAAATTCTCGCCCACCGACAGCGGCACCACTTCATCCTCCCGGCCCCAGACAATCAGCACCGGCACGCTGATGGTTTTATATCGGGCGGTGAGGGCGTCGATATCCTCGGGCACGATCTGTTTGGCGGTCTCGGTCACCGCCTCCCGGGCCCCGGGCAGACTGCCGTAATAGGCATAGGTGTTGATCTGCTCGTCGGTGATCTTGTCCTTGTTATAATAGCTTTTGCGCAGCACCATGAAGGTGGCGAACCGGGGCGACATCACCCGGCCTCCCACCGAACCGACCAGCGGCAGCTTGGCGAGCCGGATGAACCAGGGCATCTTCTGGGGGTAGCCGGCGCTGTCGATGAGCACTAATTTTTTGACCCGGGGCGGCGCGTCCTCCCGGACCTTGAAATAGGTCATGAGGGTCACCGCGCCGCCCATGGAGTGGCCCATAATCACCAGGTCATGCAGGTCCTGGCTGCGGATGAAGGCCGCCACCAGGTCGGCCTGGTCGGCCACCGCATATTTGCCGTCCGCGGGCTTATCGGAGAGACCGTAGCCTTTAAGGTCAATGGCCAAGACCCGGTGATCCTTAGCCAGCTCCGGCGCCAGATAGCGATAGGTATAGGTGCAGCCCCCAAACCCGTGCAGCAGGATCACCGGCGGCCCCTGCCCCGCCTCGTAGTAGTTGATCTTGAGGCCCTGATAATCAAAGACCTGGCGCTCGCCCCAGGTATGGTCCAGGTCCGCCGGCGGCGCCGGCACCCGGGCGCAGCCCGCCAACAGCAGGAGCGCCAGACAACTGAGCAAGAGTATCTTCATTGATCGCATAATCTACGAAACATCCTTGTAGTGGCTCAGGCCTCCGGCCTGTGAACTTTTATCACATGCTAACAAACTGCCTACCGTAAATCAATCACCAACGGCGAGGTCTCCGCCTTCCGATCCAGCGAGCCCGGCTCCACCAATTTGACCCGGGGCTGGACGCCGATGCCCTGGGCCAGCTTGTGGGCGATCTCCTGGAGCATCTCCCGCTGTTTGGTCATCTTGTCGAAGAACAGTTCCTCCCGGACCTCGATCCTCACCTCCAGGTAGTCCAGGTGCCCTTCCCGGCCCACCACCAACTGATAGGCCGGCTCCTCCCCTTGGATGGCGGCCAACACCTGCCCCACCCGGTTCGGGAAGATGTTGGTGCCCTTGACGATGACTACTTCGTCGGCCCGGCCTTCGATGCGGCTCATGCGGGCCAGGGTGCGGCCGCAGGGGCAGGGCTCATAGAACAGGCGCACCAGGTCCCCGGTGCGGAAACGTACCAGCGGCGTGGCCTCCCGGGTGAGGGTGGTGATGACCAGCTCCCCCAGCTCGCCGGGCGGCAGGAGCTCGCCGGTGGCCGGGTTAATCACCTCGGGCAGAAAGTGGTCCTCGCTGATGTGCATGCCCGGCAGATGCCGCCCCGCGCATTCTCCCGCCACGCCGGGGCCCATGGCTTCGGACAGGGCGTAGTGGTCCAGCGCCGCGGTATAGAGACGGGCCTCGATTTCGGCCCGCATGGCTTCGGTCCAGGGCTCCCCGGCCAGGAGCGCCAGCTTCAGGTGCAGGTTCTTGGGGTCCACTCCCGCGGCCTCCATCTGGTCGGCCAGCACCAGGGCATAAGAGGGCGTCGAAATCAGGACGGTGGTGCGGTAGTCCCGCATCACCTGGACCTGGCGGGCCGTAAAGCCGGGGCCGGAAGGAATCACCGAGGCCCCCAGGAGCTCTACCCCGTAATGCACGCCGAAGGCGCTGGTCAACAGGCTGTAGCTCAAGGTCACCTGGACCACGTCGTCCCGGTCCACCCCCGCGGCGGTGAGGATACGGGCGGCCAGTTTGGCCCAGTTCCTGAGGTCCCGGGCGGTGTAGCCCATAACGATGGGGTTGCCGGGGCTGCCGGTGGAGGAGTGGATGCGCACCACCTCCCGCAGCGGCACTGCAAACATTTCGTAGGGATAGGCCCGGGCCAGATCGTGGCGGCTGGTAAAAGGCAGGCGGGCCAGGTCCTCCAGGGATTGGCAGTCTTCGGGCAGGAAGCCTAAGTCGTCGAACTTCTTCTTGTAGAACCTGACGTTCTTATAGACCCGGGTGAGAGTGGCCTGGAGCCGCTCCAACTGCAACTGCGCCAACTCCTGCCGATCCATGGTCTCCGCATCTTGGTCGAAGATTGCCATTGTCAACCCCGTTTTCGGTTTTCGGTTTGCAGTTTTCGAGCTTCATCCCGGCCCCTGATGCCGCTAGTCATCCTCCCTGCCTAAATACGCCTCGATGACCCGGGGGTCCAGCCGGATATCCCGGGGCAGGCCCGCGGCGATAACCTGGCCGTGGTCCAGGACCACGATGCGGTGGCACAGGCCCATGACCAGAGTCATGTCGTGCTCGATGACCAGGAGGGTGATCCCCAGGGAGAGCAGCTTTTCCATCAGGCCCATGAGTTCCTCGGTCTCCCGGGGGTTGAGGCCCGCGGCGGGCTCATCCATGAGCAGCAGCCGGGGCTGCTGGGCCAGGGCCCGGGCGATTTCCAGGCGCCGCTGGTCCCCATAAGCCAGGGCCTCTGAGGCTTCGGCCTCCCGTCCCGCCAGCCCCACCAGGTCCAGGAGTTCCAGGGCGCCCCGGCGGTTGGCGGCCTGGGCCCGCTTGACCCGGGGCAAAGGGAGGAGAGCCAAAAAAGATCCCACCTGTTGGCGCAGGTGATAGCCGGTAAGAACGTTTTCCAATACCGTCATGCCGCCGAACAGCTGGATATTTTGGAAGGTCCGGGCCAGCCCCAGGCGGGCGCGGGCGTAAGGGGGCAGGGCCGCCACTTCCCGGCCGTTCAGCCTGATACCTCCGGCGGTAGGGGGCAGCAGGCCGTTAATCAGATTGAAACAGGTAGTCTTGCCCGCGCCGTTGGGGCCGATCAAACCGACGATCTCCCCTTCCGCCACCTCAAAGGAGACGTCGGCCAGGGCCTGAACCCCGCCAAAGGATTTACTCAGGTCGTGAACCTCAAGCATGGTCAAAACCAGGGGCGAAAAGGCGAAAAGGGCAAAACGCGAAAAGGGCAAAGAAAAGCACGGGTGCCCCGATATTTTCAACTTTTTGCCTTTTCCGGACCATTTGCTTATGCTCTTGTCTCGTTCCCAAGCTGGGCTGGGAAACGCTTTAATCAGCCAGGCTTAGCCAGGCATTCATTGTCGTTCCCAAGTACAACTTGGGAACGAGTTAGATAGTGCCACTAGGCCTACCCTCTTCCCCGTTTCGTCCCAATGGCTATTCCCACACTTCCCGGTAACCTTTACCCAAATAGGCCCGCTGCACCTCCGGGTCTTCCTTGAGGTCGGCCGCGGGGCCGTCCAGGATGATGCGGCCGGTCTCCAACACGTAGCCCCGGTCAGCCACCTTCAAGGCGGCCCGGGCGTTTTGCTCTACCAGCAACAGGGTGGTGCCCGCGGCCTTGAGTTCGGCCAGAATTTCGTAAACCTGGGTGACCATCCTCGGGGCCAGTCCCATGGACGGCTCGTCCAGCATCAACAAGCGGGGGCGGGCCATCAAGGCCCGGCCGATGGCCAAAATCTGCTGTTCGCCGCCGGAAAGCGTGCCCGCGGCCTGGTGGGCCCGCTCCTTGAGGATGGGGAAACGCTCCCGGATTTCTTCCAGATCCCGCCGTACCTCTGCTTTATCCCGGCGGTGATAAGCTCCCAATTCCAGGTTGGCGGTGACGCTTAAGGTGCGGAAGACCCGGCGGCCCTCCGGCACCAGGGCCAGGCCCAGGGTGACGATGCGCTCCGGCGCCATCCGGGTGAGGTCCCGGCCGGCGAACTCGATGGCGCCCTGGCGGGGCGGCAGCAACCCGGAAATGGCCCGCAGGGTGGTGGTCTTGCCCGCGCCGTTGCCGCCGATGAGGGTCACCACCTCGCCTTCGCGCACGTGGAAAGAGATGCCCTTGAGCACCGGCAAACGGCCATACCCGGCCTGGACGCTTTTTAAGGTCAGCATGAAAAAACGGGTTTTGGGTTTTGGGTTCCGGGTTCTGGGTTAAGATTCATTTCGGTTGTATTCATTTTTTGATTTCCCTGAATCGGACATCAACCAGGACTATCTGAAAAGCTTTGGGTATTTCCTAAAACCCAGAACCCAAAACCCAGAACCTGCGTTTAACTCTCCCGCTGCAAAAACTTCAGGCTCAACTTGCCCCGGCCCAGGAGGCCCTCGGGCCGCCAGATGAGCAGGACCACCAAAAGCCCCCCGTAGACCAGGTCTTGATAGGCATGGATCTCCCGCAGCAGTTCCGGGAGGAGGGTCAGAATTATTGCCCCCAGCACCGAGCCCACGATGGACCCCATGCCCCCCAGCACCACCATAGTGAGGATGAGGATGGAGGTGTGGAGGCCGAAGGTCTCGGGGTTGATGAAGGTGATGTAATGGGCGTAGAGGGACCCGGCCAGGCCGGCTAGCGCCGCGGCCAGGGTGAAGATCATAATCTTATAGGCCGGGGTGTTGATCCCCATTACCTGAGCGGTGATCTCGTGGTCCCGGATGGCCCGGAGGGCCCGGCCATGGTAAGAGTCCACCAGGCGATAGGTGACCCCGAGGACCAACGCCACCATCACCACCACCAGGATCAGAAAGTGCCAGGGCTCCCGGAAACTCAACCCCAGGAAACTGGGCGGCGGGATGCCCGGCAGGCCGTCAGGTCCACCGGTGATATCCAGGTTGAGGAAGACCAGGTCCACGATCACCCCGAAGCCCAACGTGACGATGGCCAGGTAGTCCTCCTTGAGCCGCAGGGTAGGCAAGCCCAGGGCCAGCCCGCAGAGGCCGGCCGCCAGCAGGGCCGCCAGGGCCGCCGCGGGCCACGGCAGGTGCCAGTGCAGCGATACCAGGGCCGAGGCATACGCCCCAATGCCATAGAACGCCGCGTGG
Organism: Syntrophobacterales bacterium; assembly: GCA_023229795.1. Lineage (GTDB taxonomy): Bacteria > Desulfobacterota > Desulfobaccia > Desulfobaccales > 0-14-0-80-60-11 > 0-14-0-80-60-11. The sequence goes on along the minus strand of JALNYP010000042.1, from coordinate 15,638 downwards.
CCCAGGGAAACCTGGCCGGCATACCCGACAATCAGGTTGATACTCACGGTCAGGATGATATAGATGCCGGCCAGGATGGCCAGGTGCAGCGCATACGCGGCCATCTCAGTCCCCCTTGCCTCTCAAGATGCCCTGGGGCCGGATCAGGAGCACCAGGATGAGGATGGCGAAGGCAATGGCATCCTTGAAGCCCGAGGAAATATAGGCCGCCCCCATACTCTCCGCCACTCCCAGGAGCAGGCCCCCCAGGATGGCCCCGGGGATGTTGCCCACGCCGCCCAGAATGGCGGCGCTGAAGGCCTTGAGGCCCGGCAGCAGGCCCATCCGGGGGTAGGTGGCGTTGTAATAGATGGCCATCATAATGCCCGCGGCGCCGCTCAAGGCGGAGCCCAAGAGAAAAGTCAGGGACACCATGCGATCCACGTTGATCCCCATGAGCCGGGCCGTATCCCGGTCCAGGGCGCAGGCCACAATGGCCTTGCCGTAAGTGGTATAGCGCACAAAGATCATCAAAAGCGCCATGAACCCTAAGGCCGCGCCCAGAATGGCGATCTGCAGGGTAGACACCGGCAGGCCGGAGATGTTGATGGTGCTGAAGGTGAATTGGACGGGGAAGGGCCGGTCATTGGGGCCGAACGTCAGGAGCGCCAGGCTCTGGAGAAAGATGGAGGCGCCGATAGCGCTGATCAGCGGCACCAGAGGATGGGAACCCCGCAAGGGGCGGAAGGCCACCCTCTCCAGCACCACTCCCAGGAGCGCGGCCGCGCCCATCCCCAGGGCAAAGGCCGGAAAGAAGCTGACTTTTCCCGTGGCCAGGAGCAGCACCGCCACAAAGGCGCCGCACATATAGATTTCCCCCTGGGCGAAATTGATCAGGCCCAAAATGCCATAGATCATGGTATAGCCCAGGGCGATCAGGGCATAGACGCTGCCGGTGGTCAGACCGTTGATGAGTTGCTGGAAAAACATCAGGATGTCGCGAAAAATCCGTTAACCGGGATCTGTGACTGCTGCCGCGCTGCGGCCCGACTCACCATATCATCTTTGGACCGTGCTCGACAAGGCTGATCTTAGACTGAAGGGATTCGTCAGGGACTAGCGGCTGGAAAACCTCGAAAGATCAGGACCCGGACCCGGCAAAAAAAAAGGCGGCCCGAAGGCCGCCGGTTATGAGTCACGTTTTAGAGCTTAGAAGTGGTAGTTGGCCCGCAGCAGGAAGGTGAACTGGTTCAGCGGGTTAATCTTAACATTGTTGTTGTCGCCAATGTCATAAGACGGCTGGCAATAACGCCACCGGAAGGCGGTATCAACAGAGACGTTCTTCAAGAGCACCCACCGGATACCGGGCTCGACCACCAGCGCGATGTTCGTGCTTTGACCGCTGAACCTGGAGTTGGTCCGGGGATTTGCAGCCACAGGCACCGTGCCGTCTATGCCGGAAAACACAATGGCGGGACCCACGCCGATGTACGGATTAATCCGGCCGCCGGGAATCTCGGAGTCAGGCATAAAACCGTAATGGGCCATAAACAGGAAAGTCCACACTGCCGCATAGCCATTCAATCTGGAGTTGTTGGGTATGACGGATCCGAATGAATTGATATCGGTGGTATAATCCACGGACAAACGGTTGTAGGTAAAATCAGTGGCCACACTGAAATATTTCATCCAGTCAGGCCAGGCATAGGCCCCAAAGCCGGAATTGACGAAATCGTAACCGAGGGTCACGCCGCCGATCACCGAGGGCTTGAAATTAGTGCTGTCAAAGTTTACTCCGTTGACATCAAGTTTACTGCTCCCGGGGAAGTTACCCCCGAGTTCGGCGCCGACCCACATGGCCGACTGCGCCACCCCGGCCAGTGCCAGCATCGCAGCCAGCAACACAGCCGTACCCAATACATACGTCTTTTTCTTCATGCTTGGTCCCCCCCTTAATTTTTTAGACACGATTGGCGGTCTTGAATCGATCGAAGTTATCTGTACCTTTTCCCCTCCTCTCTCACTATCCAAGACCTCTCCTTTTCCCCCTTTTTAGGGTCGGCTCCATTATAAGTTGCGAAAAATTTCTTTGTCAAGGAGAAAATCTGCATGAACCTTAAAAAAAACTCTCGTCAGATGGCCAGGCTGAGCCAGGTGGCTAGGCCCAGGCCGATGCCCACCAATCCGTTCAGGGTAAAGAAGGCCGGAGGCAGCCGCAGCGGTTCCCGAACCGACAACAGCAGATGCTGCACCAGGAGGATCACGGCACTCACCGCCACCGCCCCGGTATAGATCAGACCCAGGCCGGCCAACCGGCCGGTGACCGCGAAACCCAGGGCCGCCAGCAGGTGGCAACCCGCGGCCAGGCGGCGGGCCCAGCTCGGACCTACCCGGGCCGGCACGGAAAAGAGTCCCGCCTGTCGATCAAACTCCTCGTCCTGCAAGGCATAGAGAATATCGAAACCCGCCACCCAAAAGAGCACCGCGCCGGCCAAAACCAGGACCGCCGGACTCAGGTCGCTCCGGACCGCCAGCCAGCCCCCCACCGGCGCCAGCCCCAGGCTCAGACCCAGTACCAGGTGGGACGCCGCGGTAAACCGCTTGGTGAGGGAATAGCCCAGGATCACCGCCAGGGCCGCAGGCGACAGCAGGAAACAGAGCCGGTTAAGCTGCGCCGCCGCGCCCATGAAAACGACCGCGCTCACCCCGATAAACAGGAGAGTGGCGCTCCGGCTGATCTTGCCGGCAGGCAGGGCCCGGTCCGCGGTCCGGGGATTGGCGCCGTCAAGCCGCGCATCTACCAGGCGATTGAAGGCCATGGCCGCGCTCCGGGCCCCCACCATGGCCACCAGGATCCAGAACAGGGTCCGGCCCGCCGGCAAACCCCGGGCCGCCAGCAAAGCCCCCATGAACGCGAAGGGCAGGGCCAGCACGCTGTGGCCGATCTTGATCATCTCCAGGAGTTCATAAATATTATGAAAAAATCGCCGCATTTCATCTCTTTCAGCGGGGGGCGTCGGATGGGGCGTCCCTGGTGGGGCGGGCGTCCTCGGTGGGGCGGGCGTCCCTGCCCGCCATCCTTTAAGGCAGGCGGAGCCCTGCCCCACCCAATTTATTCCCCCCAGCGCCGGGTCAATTGATGTTCCAGCCCCAGGTGGTCCAGGATGCGCCCGGCAAACTGGCGGGCCAGGTCCGTCAAATCCTGCGGCCGGTGGTAGAAGCCGGGACAGGCCGGAAAAATGGTGGCCCCGGCCTCGGAGGCCCGGACCAGGTTGCGCAAATGGATGAGTGACAGCGGCGTCTCCCGCGCCACCAGGATCAGCGGCCGCCGCTCCTTCAGAAAAACCTCGCCGGCCCGGTGGATGAGGTTGCGCCCCACCCCCCGGGCGATGGCCCCCAGGGTCCCCATGGAGCAGGGGATCACCACCATAGCCCGGGCCCTGAAGGAGCCGCTGGCCAAAGGCGAGGTAAAGTCGTCCACCCGGTGCCGGACAGCCCCGGGCGCCAACGCCTCCGGCGTCACCCCTAATTCCAGGGCCAACACCTGCTCGCCGGCCCCGGAGATCACCAGGTGCAGCTCCAGGTCCGGCCGGGTATTGAAATAGGCCAGCAGTTCCCGGGCGTAGATCATCCCCGAGGCCCCGGTGACGGCCACCACGTAGCGGTTCACGCCAGCCCCAGGCGCGGCCACAATTCGTCCACCTTGCGTTTGACCTCCGGGTCCATATCGATCACCTTGGGCCAGGGGCGGGTGAAACCCTCTTCGGGCCACTTCCGGGTGGCGTCGATCCCCATCTTGGAGCCGTAGCGGGGCAGGGGCGAGGCGTGGTCCAGGGCGTCCACCGGCCCGTCGGCAAAGACCGTGTCCCGCCGCGGGTCCACGTTGTTCCCCAGCCGCCACAACACCTGGCCCAGGTCCTGCACGTCCACTTCCTTATCGAAGATAATGATGATCTTGGTAAACATCATCTGCCCCATCCCCCAGATAGCGTGCATCACCTTGCGGGCGTGGCCCGGGTAGCGCTTGTCGATGGAGATAAAGGCCAGGTTGTGGAACACCCCTTCCACCGGCAGGTTCAGGTCCACCATCTCGGGCAGAGTCTTTTTCATCAAGGGGAAAAAGATGCGCTCCGTGGCCTTGGCCATGAAGCAGTCTTCCATAGGCGGCTGCCCCACGATGGTGGCGGGATACACCGGATGCCGCCGTTGGGTGATGGCCGTCAGATGGAACACCGGGTAGTCGTCCGCCAGCGAGTAATAGCCGGTATGGTCGCCGAAGGGGCCTTCCTCGCGCTTCTCCCCCGGGGCCACATAACCTTCCAGGACGATCTGGGACTCCGCCGGCACTGAGAGTGGCTGGGTCACGCACCGCACCATCTCCACCGGCTCCCCCCTCAGGAACCCGGCAAAGAGGATCTCGTCGATATCTTCGGGCAACGGCGCGGTGGCCGTATAAGTCACCGCGGGATCGGGCCCGATGGCCACCGCCGCCGGCAAGGCCTCGCCCCGGGCCTCCGCTACCCGGTAGTGCTGGGCCCCGCCTTTGTGGGCGTGCCAGTGCATCCCGGTGGTGGTGGCGTCATAGACCTGGAGGCGATACATGCCCACGTTGCGCCGCCCGGTCTCCGGGTGATGCGTGATCACCACCGGCAGGGTGATGAAGGGGCCGCCGTCCTCGGGCCAGCAGGTCAGGACCGGCATCTTATTCAGGTCCATATTCTCGCCGGTCAGGACCACCTCCTGGCACGGGGCCTTACTGACCTCCTTGGGGAACATCCGCCCCAACCGGGCCAGCTTGGGGATCAGCTTGAGCTTCTTCATCAGGGTGTTGGCTTCCGCCTCCATGAAGCTCAAGAGGTCCGTGGCGATGTCGTCCAGGGACTCCACCTCCAGGGCCAGGCACATGCGCTTCATGGACCCGAACGCGTTCATCAGCACCGGCATGTCATACCCCGGCGCCGCTTCGAACAACAGGGCCGGACCTCCCATCTTGCACACCCGGTCGGTGATTTCGGTGATCTCCAAATACGGACTCACCGGCTCCTTGATGCGCACCAACTCCCCGGCCCGCTCCAGCCGAGCGATGAAATCCTGCAAACTGCGGTAACCCATGTATTCCCCTTCGGGGATAGCTGTCAGCTTTCAGCCATCAGCTATCAGCTTTTTAAATCGCTATCCTACTTTTTTCGTTCATGCTTATCATGCAGCGGCGCTTTGCACTTCAGACCCGTAGGGTGCGCACTGCGCACCCTACGATAATTTTGCTTTAGGAGGAACTGGCCGCTGCTAGCTTTCTGCTCACTGCTCACCCCCCAAAATACTCCAGCCCCGGCTCTTCCGCCAGTTCCCCCAAGTTATACAAATAATGGAAAAAAGTGGCCAGACCTTCCTGGTGATCCGCATCCAGAAAATAATTGAGCTGATGAAAATACGCCAGAATCTGGGCCGGGGTCATATTGAAGGAAGCCCCGGCGATGCGGCTCAACTCCGCCAGGGACGTCAGGCCCCAATCCCGGGACCGAAGCAGCAGCCGGTGCAGGGCCGCGGTGGCCGCGGGCTCAATCCCGGCAAAATCCCGGCGCACCGCCCAAACCCCGAACACAAAGGGCAGGCCGGTGAGTTCCTGCCAGGCCTCCCCCAGGTCCAGTTCAAAGGGCATGGTCCCCGCGGCTTTCAGGCGCAGGGCCTCATCGCCGATGGCCAGGACCGCGGCGCAGTCCTCCAAAGGCGCGCTGGCCTGACCTGACCGGTAGCAGGGCTGCACCCCGAAAAGCTCGGTCAACAGGACCTTGACCAGGGCCGCGCCGCTGGCCGACGCGGCGCTCACCCGGACCGGCCGGCCGTCCAGCCGGGAAAACGGCACCCGGCTGAACAGGAGCACGCTGCCCACCGCCCCCCGGGAACTGATGGACAGGTCGGGCAGCAGCAAATAATCCCGCCAGGCCCGGCCGTACTCCATGGCCGAAATGGACCCCAGGTCCACTTCGCCCCGGCGCATCAATCCATTGAGTTCCGCCGGGGTGCCTCGGACCAGATGGAAACCGTTTTCGCCAAAGATATTCTCCATGGCGAAATAAATGGGCAGCACGTTGAGATACGCGATGCGCCCCAACCGGGCCTTGGCCATCATGGTGTCTCCCTTATTAGCTGTCAGCTTTCAGCGGTCAGCTGTCAGCAAAAACCAAAAAAATTGCCAGAAATATTGAAAGTGTAGGGTGGGCACGGCCCACCATCTTCCTCGTTCCCAGGCTAGGTTCTTTTCATCTCGTTCCCAAGCTGAGCTTGGGAATGCAATTTTAGCCAAAGCTTGGCTTTGGCACCTTAATCTCCCTCTCCCCCGCGGCGGGGGAGAGGGCTGGGGTGAGGGGGCGTTCTGATCTTGCCGTCAGCTCTCTTCACCCCAGCCAGCGCCACTTGCCGGCCGCGCCCGCGGTGAACAATTCGCCCCAAAAATCCCGGCCCCCGGACAGGGGAATGAATCCCAACGCCGCCTGCTTGCCCGGCTCCAAGCTCCCCAAATCCGCCTCCCGACCCAGGGCCCGGGCCCCGTTTAAAGTCCCCAGGCGCAGCCACCACTCCCCGGGATAGGCGGGAAAATTCTCACGCAGCCAGAGCATTTCCCCAAACAGGTTCAGGTCCCGGTTGCCCGCCAGGGAGTCGGTGCCCAGGGCCAGGTTTACCCCCGCCTTGACCAGCTCCGCCACCGGCGGCGTCCCCGCCCCGGTGAACCGGTTGGCCCGGGGGCACAGCACCAGCCAGGTGCCGGTGTCGGCCAGGAGCCCGCAATCCCCGGCGCTGAGCCAGGCCCCATGCACCGCCAGGGTCCGGGGTCCCAGAAATTCCAGGCCGTGCAGGTAGGCCGGGGGACTTACCCCGGGGGGCTGAAAATCGGGGACCCAACGGCCCCGCCGCTTCAACAAACCCTCGAAAAAGCCGTTGCCGCCGGCCAGAAAGTCCAGTTCCGCCCGGGATTCCGCCAGGTGCACCATCTGGGGGGCCAGACGCGCCGCGTTCCATTGATCCACCGCTTGAAACAAGGCCCCGGACACCGAGTAGGGCGCGTGGGCCGCGGCGGAGATGCAGCCCGCGGCCGCCACCTCCGGTTGCCCGAACCAGGGAAAGGCCTCCGGCAGCTCAAACCGCTCCACCAGATGAAACCCCAGGCATTCATAAAACAGGTGGTACGACAGGGAGCTGGCCGCCAGGTGCGGCCACGAGGTCCCGGTATTGGTGACCTCGCCCACCAGGACCGCGCCGCTTCGCCGCAACGCCTCGATGCCGTGCGCGATCCCGGCCCTGATCTCTCCCGGCGACCGCGCCCCGAACGCGGCCAGGGCCGCTTCCAGCCAGTCCTCCCAGCGTTCCTGCGGCGCCACCATCCCCGCCAGGGCCGAAAACTCCAGGTGCACGTGGCAGTTCACCACCCCGGGCAGAATGGCCCCGGCGCCATGCTCGCAGATCAGGCCCCTAAAACCGGCCAACACCTCGGCCGCCGGTCCCACCGCGTGAATCCGGTCGCCTTGCACCACCACGGCCCCGTCCCGGATGGGCGGTCCGCTCACCGGCAAGACCCAGCTACTCTTATGCGCAATCATATTTTAGTAAGCAGTAAACAATGAGCAGTAAGCAGCAATACTCGACTGCGGTGAATTTGCCTGTCCCCACCTTTTCGCCTTTTGCCCTTTTTCCCTTTTCGCCCGTCATCACCTGACCCAGGTGCGCCAGTCCGCCCCGATGTCGCCCCGCAGGCGGTAGCGTTCCATCAGCCGCGGACAGGGGCATTGCCGCCCGGTCGCGGCCAGGGCCGGCAACAGCCGCAGCACCAACTCCGGGAAGGCCGCTTCCACGGCCCGCACCCTGGCCGCTTCCTCGGGGGTGGCCAGCCCTTCGAAGAGCACCCCCGGCTGGTAGGGCCGCTCCACCAGGCCTTCGGCGTAATTCACCACGTAAGTCAGGCCTACGTAACAGAACTCCAATTCCCGGGCCAGGAAGACCTCCGGGGCCAGGGTCTGGCCCACCAAATCGCCTCCGAGGAAGCGAAACTTGCGGATCTCCGCGGCAGTCTCGAGCCGCGGGCCCGCGGTGGCCACATAGACCGCCCGGTCATGCACCGGAAAGGGCGCGCCGGCCAACGCCTGAAGCAGCGCCGCCCGCAATTCCGGGCAGAACACCGGGTTATTGCGGATAAAACCCCAGCCCACCCCCGGATAATAAGTATGGGGACCGCCTCTGCCCTCATCCAACACGTCATGGGGCGCCACCAGGTCGCCCGGGGCCATGGTCTCATTGAGCGAGCCCGGCGCCACCCAGGCCAGAATCTTTTCCACCCCCAGGGCCTTCAAGGCATAGAGGTTGGCCCGGGGATTGAGAAAGGGGGCGGACAGGTCGTAGCCCGCTTCGCCATGCCGGGAGAGGACCACAAACTCCAGGCCGCCGTGCCGGAACCAATGCACCGGCCGGCTGTCGCCGTACGGCGTCGGATAGACCTCGGTCTTCTCAGGCTTCAGGCCCGCGGCTTCGAAAGCCTGATGCGCCCCTACCCGGGCGATAATCGCGATTGCTGGTTTCATGTCAGTTGCCAGTTGACTCGAACTTTCGTCACTGGCCACCGGCCACTGGCCACTGGCCACTTCTTACTGGCTACTCTCCTCCAAGTTGTACCGATGATCCCGCACCTGCGGCTCATAGCCGCTCTGGCGGATGAGCGTTTCGATTTCGCTACGTTCCAGCCGGAAGCCCACGCCGGTGGCGGCCACCACATTTTCTTCCAGCATGGTGGAGCCGAAATCGTCGGCCCCGAATTTCAAAGCCACCTGGGCCACTTTCGGGCCCTGGGTCACCCAGGAGACCTGGAGGTGGGGCACGTTGTCCAGCACCAGGCGGGAGATGGCCAGGGTGCGCAGGTACTCCACCGCGCCCAGGGCCTGGCCGCCCAGGTGGGTGCCGCCGGGCTGAAAAGTCCAGGGGATGAACGCGGTGAAGCCCCCGGTGTCATCCTGGAGGTCCCGAATCCTGAAGAGGTGTTCGACCCGCTCCTCCCGGGTCTCCAGGTGGCCGAACATCATGGTGGCGCTGGTCTTCAAGCCCAGGCGGTGCGCCGCGGCCATGACCTCCAGCCACTGGGAGCTGCTGCACTTTTGCTGGGAAATCTGCCGGCGCACCCGGTCCACCAGGATTTCGGCGCCGCCCCCGGGGATGGAGCTCAGCCCCGCGTCTTTCAGGCGCCGGATCAGATCCGTCAGCCTCATGCCGTTTTGTTCGGCCAGGAACCAGATCTCCGGCGGCGAAAAGCCGTGCACCGCCAGGCCGAAATCCCGGATGAAGCTCACCAGTTTCAGGTAATAATCCAACGGCAGTTCGGGATTAAGCCCGCCCTGGAGCAGCACGCCGCTGCCGCCGTGGGCCTTGAGTTCCGTGAGTTTGGCCGCCAGTTCGTCCCAAGACAAAACATAGCCGTCGGGAGCCCCGGGCGGCCGAAAAAAGGCGCAGAAGCGGCAGCCCGAAACGCAGATATTGGTATAATTGATATTCCGGTCGATGACGAAGGTGACCCGGGGCTCGGGGTTGAGGCGCCAGCGCACCGCGTCCGCCCAATTCCCCAGCTCCAGCAGCTCCAGGTCCCACAGCCGGCAGGCCTCGGCAAAATCCAGCCGCGCCCCCGCAGCCAGCTTGTCCTGAACCGCTGAAACCGCGCCACTCATGCCGCGATCACCCGGTACAGGGTGTCCCGTTCCACCGGTTCGCAGCCCGCTTCCCGGATCAGCCCCTGCAACTGCGTCCGGCTCAGGCCCTGCGGCGTCTGGGCTCCGGCCATGTGGGTTATGCGCTCTTCCATCACCGTGCCGTCCACGTCGTCCACCCCGAAGCACAGGGAAATCTGCGACAGCTTGGGCCCCAGCATCACCCAGAAGGCCTTGATGTGGGGAATGTTGTCCAGCATCAGCCGGGAGATGGCCAGGGTCTTGAGGTCGTCGATGGCGCTGGGGCCGGCCAGATCGCTCAAGCCGGTGTTGGCGGGGTGAAAGGCCAGGGGAATGAAGGCCAAAAAGCCGCCGGTTTCGTCCTGCGCTTCCCGCAGTCTGACCAGGTGCTCCACCCGCTCCGCCACGGTCTCCATGTGGCCGTAAAGCATGGTGGCATTGGTGTTGAGCCCCTGCCGGTGGGCAGTCTTTGCCACCTCCAGCCAGCCCTCGGGGGAGAGCTTCTCCGGGCACAGGCTGGCGCGCACCCGGGCGCTGAAGACCTCGGCGCCGCCGCCGGGGAGCGACCCCAGGCCCGCCTCTTTCAGGGCCGCCAGGGTGTCGGCCACGGTCAGATTAGCCTGTTTGGCCAGGTGGGCCACCTCCACCGCGGTAAAGGCCTGGAGATGCACGTCGGGACGCCGGGCCTTGATGCCCTTCAGCATGTCCAGGTAAAAATCCAGGGCCAGGTCCGGGTGGCAGCCGCCCACGATGTGAATTTCGGTGATGGGCTCGTGCAACCGCTCCTCCACCTTTGCGAAGATGTCCTTAAGGCTCATCTCATAGGCCCCGGGGTCCCCGGCCTTGCGTCCGAACGCGCAGAACTTGCAGCCGTTGACGCAGATGTTGGAATAATTGATGTGCTGGTTATAGATGTAAAAGGCCTTCCGGCCGTGGAGGCGCTCCTTCACCATCTGGGCCAGGCGCCCCACCCCCAACAGGTCGGGGCTCGCGAACAGGGTGCAGCCGTCTTCCGGGGCCAGGCGCTGCCCCGCCGCCACCTTCTCATAAATGGGCCTGAGCTGCGGGTCCTGGATGCCTGAAACCACCATGAATCTGCCTCCTTTGTGACCGACTGGTCATATATGGTGCAAAAAAAATTAATTCATTTCACGTAGGGGGGCACCTGCGTGTGCCCCCTGGTTGCAAGGGCGGACACACAGGTCCGCCCCTACGAGGCCGGTCATCACGCCATCAGCCCTTCCTTCAGCAGACTGATGAGTTCCCGGATATGCTTATGAATAACCGCGTCCGAGGCCTTGTGCAGGCCCAGGGTCACGTCCAGGGCCGGCACCGCCACGGCCTGGAGGAAGCGGTCGAACACCGCGTCCAGCAGGAACAGGGTCGCCTTCCGAGGCACTCCGGGGCGCAGTTCGCCCCGGGCCTGGGCCCGGCGCACCAGGGAGGCGAAATATTCCGTGGCGTGGCGCCGCACCGCAGCCAGGAATTCCTCCCGGAAGGGCATATTTTTATCCAACTGAATTTTGAGGTAGAGGTTGAAAATCCGGGGATGTTCCCGGGAGAAGGCCACCCCCGCCAGCAGGGATCTTTCCAGGCGGACAAAAAAGTTCTCCTCCAGGGTCTCTTCCTTGACCGTGGTCAGGGTATGCCGCACCACCTTGAGGGCATATTCGAAGATATAATGAAAAATCCCCTCTTTGTTGGGAAAATACTGATACAGCGAGCCCTTGGCGATCCCGGCCTGGGCCACCACGCGGTTGAGCGACGCCGCCTGATAGCCCTGGTCGGCAAACTCGGCCAGGGCCGCGTCCAAGACGCGTTCCTGCTTGTCCGGGGGCAGGTGCCGAAACGTGGAGAGGGACGATTCATTCATGACCACTTGGTCATATCAAATCTTCGGTCCCGGGGCAAGCAGTTTCCTGTTTATAGGAGTGTAATCAGCGGCAACCGGGTTCGATGTCCCCAGACGAAGGGGGTCAAAGAAAATAAAAAAAAACCGGGAAGCCTTTGGGGCTTTCCCGGTTTTCTTAATCAATGCAGAGACTGCCTATCTGAATAGGGAGCGCTTCCGCCAGCCCACCAGGCAGACCAGCCCCGAGGCCAGCAGCGCCAGGCTGGGCGGCACCGGGACCGCCGGTGGATCCACCTGATAGCCGACCAATTGGTGATAAACGGGAGCATTATCAGTCCAATAATCTAAGTCGCCCAACAACCCCACCCCCGACAGCCAGACTTCATACCATGGCGGGGAATAGTTCCCATCGCTTAGAGCTGTAACACTTTTTACTAAATAGGCATCCTGGTGGTAACTGTCTGAAACAGTATAACCCCAGGTGGGGGACATTATGGTAGAGGTCGTTGTCCCATCGGGCTTCGTATAAGACCAAGAGTGGCCAACCTCTCCTGTTTCAAAGACCGTTCGATCAATGGCCAAGCCATCGGTGGACCTGAAAAGAGCCGTGTCGGTGGAACCTAGCCAGAACTGGTTTATAGCTCCAGGGGATTCCCAATTAGATTGATATACATAATAGAAAGCCGTGCCGTCGATAAGTGTTGGTTCGCCACTGGCCTTCATAAGGGACGACCATAGATTGGGTTGGTCGGCGCTGTCGCCGGCATTATAACTCGCCGACCAACCCGAGTTGATCGGGAAGAGCGCAGCATACGCCGGAGCCGCGGTGGCCATGAACATCGCTGTTAGGACCAGAAATAATACTTTCACTTTACCTGTCATAACATGTACTCCTTCTGTTTGATAACCTGTTGAAAGTTTTTATTATCTTTTGATCTTCCCATGTAGAACGCAACGGCAATTTTTTCATAATTATTAGAAATAGTCCCATAATTGCTTTTATCTTGTCAATCTTTTATTTAAATGGTCTGAATTTCATAACATTGTAAGCCATATTAATTCACATCTTTTATTATTATATCTCTTCCCTATTTTCTTACAGTTTGGTCTTTCTGCTGGGGAGCCGAATGATCTTGACAATCGGGCTTCTGCATGTTAGTTTTCAACAATTTTAAGTAGTTAAAGTTGATGGAGGGGGGATTCGGAAATTCCGAGGCTTCACCTCCATTGCGCTGGCAATCTGCTAACCTGGGCGGGGCGGTTCTGAGGAAGTTCAGAATAGTCCCGCCTGAAAAACTTAAAGGAGGGGGAGGGCGGTCCAAGACTTCGGGGTTACTCCTGACCGCATCCGCCCCTTAGAGACTCATCATGGCCGAAATTCTGGATAAAGTCTATGATCCCCAGCGGATCGAGGCAACGTGGTATCAGTATTGGGAAGACCGCGGCTTGTTCCACGCCAAAGCCGACGGCGCCAAACCCGGCTTCAGCATCGTCATCCCGCCCCCCAACGTCACCGGCGTCCTGCACATGGGCCACGCCCTCAATAACACCCTGCAGGACATTCTGGTGCGCTTCAAGCGCATGGACGGCTTCGACGCCCTGTGGATGCCGGGCACCGACCACGCCGGCATCGCCACCCAGAACGTGGTGGAACGCCAGCTCGCCGCCGAAGGCAAGGACCGCCACGCCCTGGGCCGGGACGCCTTTATCAAGCGGGTCTGGGAGTGGAAGGCCCAATCCGGCGGGCAGATCATCAACCAGCTCAAGCGCCTGGGCTGCTCCTGCGACTGGAGCCGGGAACGCTTCACCATGGACGAAGGCCTCTCCCGGGCCGTCCGGGAAGTCTTCGTGCGCCTCTATGAGGAAGGCCTGATCTACAAGGGCGACTACATCATCAACTGGTGCCCCCGCTGCCGGACGGCCCTGGCCGACCTCGAGGTCGAGCACGATCCCCATGAGGGCCATCTCTACCACATCAAATATCCCCGGGTGGACGGCCAGGGCGCCATTACCGTGGCCACCACCCGCCCCGAAACCCTCCTGGGGGACACCGCGGTGGCGGTGCATCCCGACGACAAGCGCTACCGGGCCTTTCACGGCGCCCTGCTGCGCCTGCCGGTGCTGGGCCGGGAAATCCCGGTGATCGCCGACCCCTATGTGACCCCGGAGTTCGGCACCGGCGCCCTGAAAATCACTCCGGCCCACGACTTCAACGACTTCGAGGTGGCCCGGCGCCACAACCTGCCCGCCATCCAGGTCATTGACGAAGCCGGCAACATGACCAAAGAGGCCGGGCCCAAGTACGTGGGCATGGACCGCTTCGTCTGCCGCGAACAGATCGTCAAGGACCTCAAAAAACTCGGCCTCCTGGATAAGGTCGAACCCTATACCGTGCCCGTGGGCCATTGCTACCGCTGCAAAGTCATCGTCGAGCCCCTGATCTCCAAGCAGTGGTTCGTGGCCGTCAGGACCCTGGCCGACGCGGCCCTGGCCGCGGTCGCAGACGGCCGCACCAAGCTCATCCCGGCCAACTGGGATCGAAGCTACAACGACTGGATGACCAATATCCGGGACTGGTGCATCTCCCGGCAGATCTGGTGGGGCCACCGCATCCCGGCCTGGACCTGCGCCAAATGCGGCCAGGTCATCGTCAGCCGCCAGGACCCGGACCGCTGCCCCTGCGGCGGCGACCTGGTCCAGGAAACCGACGTCCTGGACACCTGGTTTTCCTCGGCCCTGTGGCCCTTTTCCACCCTGGGCTGGCCGGATGACACCCCTGAAGTCAAGCTCTTTTATCCCACTTCCGTCCTGGTCACCGCCTTCGACATCCTGTTTTTCTGGGTGGCCCGCATGATGATGATGGGGATTCACTTCATGGGCGAGGTCCCCTTCCGGGAGGTTTATATCCACGCCCTGGTGCGCGACCCCGAAGGCCAGAAAATGAGCAAATCCAAGGGCAACGTCATCGATCCCCTGGAGCTCATGGACCGTTACGGCACCGACGCCTTCCGCTTTTCCCTGGCCGCGTTCGCCGCCATGGGCCGGGACGTGCGCCTCTCCGAAGAGCGCATCGCCGGCTACCGCAATTTCGCCAACAAGGTCTGGAACGCCTGCCGCTTCACCTTCATGAACCTGGAGGGCTTCGACGCCGCGGCCGCCGATGCCAGCGAAACCCCTGAGACCCCGGTGGAGGCCTGGATCATGAGCCGCCTCCAACAGGTCATCAAGGAGACCCGGGCCAGCCTCAATGCCTACGAGTTCGACCAGGCGGCCAATACCCTCTACCAGTTCATCTGGCATGAGTTCTGCGACTGGTACCTGGAACTCATCAAGCCCCAGCTCTACGATAAAGAGAACGCGGCCGCCCGCACCCATTGCCAGGCCATCCTGCTCCAGGTGCTCAGCGCCGTGCTGCGGCTGCTGCACCCCTTCATGCCCTTCATCACTGAAGAAATCTGGCAAAAACTCCCCGGCGCCCAGGGCTCCATCATGGCCGCGCCGTTCCCCGCCGCCGACGACCGCCTCCAGCACCCCGCCGCCGAAGCCGAGATGAATCTGGTGATGGCCGCCATCACCGCCATCCGCAATCTCCGGGGCGAAATGAACGTGCCGCCCTCCACCCAGGTGGAGGTCTTCCTCCACAGCCCCGAGGCCTCGCTCATCGAGGCCCTGACTCGCCATGGGGAAAGTATCAAAATCCTGGCCCGGGTCCGGGAACTCCACAGCAACTCCGCCGGCGGCCCTCCCGCCGCCTCCGCCAAAGCCGTCGTCGACTCGGTGGACCTCTTCATGCCGCTCGCCGGCATTATCGACTTCAAGGAAGAAGCCAACCGCCTGGATAAGGAACTGGAAAAACTGGGCAAAGAAGTGAACCAGGCCCAACGCAAAATGAGCAACGAAGACTTCCTGGCCAAGGCTCCCCCCGAAGTCGTCCAAAAAGAACAGGCTAAATTCCAGGCCCTGGCCGAAAAACTCAACAAACTCAAAACCCACCGGGAACGGATACGGGAACTGATGGGGTGAGGAGAAGGACGAGCGAAGAAGAAAATCTTGAGGGGAGGACCGGGGGAAATAATTCCCCCGCCCTCCCCTCAAACTCCCCTCCC
>JALNYP010000041.1 GCA_023229795.1 Syntrophobacterales bacterium | reverse complement strand
ACCAACACGTCCCCCGGCTGCTTGAGCTTAATTACCAGGATGCGCTTAGAGGTCGCGGTCGGCATCGGCCTCCCTGGGCCCCATGGCCACGCCCCGTTTGGCGGCCCGGATGAAGTCCAGCAGGTGGGCCACTTCCGGGGTCGGGGGCACCTCCTGCTCCACCCGGGCCAGGGCCGCCTTGAGGTTGCCCCGGCGGAAGAAGAGCAGCCGGAAGGCCTGGCGCAGAGCGGCGATGTTGGGGGCGGCCAAACCGGCCCGCTTCAAACCCACCAGATTGACCCCTTTTACCGTATGGGTGTCGTCGATCACGCTGTAAGGCGGGAGATCCCGGGAGGCCCGGGAGCCGCCCCGCATGATGGCCAGGGTGCCCACCCGGATAAACTGGTGCAGCAGGCAGTTGGCCGAAATAAAGGCCCGATCCGCCACCTCCACGTAGCCGCCCACCAGGGCGCCGTTGACCACCACCACGTGATTCCCCAAAGAGGAGTTATGGGCCATGTGGCTCAGGGCCATGAGAAAATTGTGATGGCCCAGCCGGGTGGCGCTGCCGGGGACGGTGCCCCGGTGGATGGTGACGTACTCCCGGATGATATTGTGGTTGCCGATGACGGTGTAGCTCTCTTCGCCTTTGAAGGCGTAATCCTGAGGCTCGTGGCCGACGATGGCCCCAAAGCCGATAAGGTTGTGGGCGCCGATGGTGGTGTAGGGGCCGATGTAGGCGTGGGCCTGGATGCGGGTGCCGGCGCCGATGGTGCTGGGGCCGTCGATGATCACGCCGGGGCCTACCTCTACGTCCGGGGCCAGCTCCACCCCCGGGGCGATCCGGGCGCTGGGGTCAATGGGCATCCACTTCCCTCCCCTGGGCAAGTTCCCTAAGATAGTAATATTTCAGGAATTTATACATGCTCATCAGCACCGCCAGATCATAGCCCGTAGCGCCCTCCAGAAACCCCCGCCGGATGAAATAGAGGTGGAGGAAGGTGAAAAAGGGGCGATAGAACAGCTCTCCCGGGAAGGGGCGGCGACCGCGCTTGGCGAGTTCCAGCGCGGCCAGGCGGGCGTAGCGGTCCATGCGGCTGACGTATTCGCCGACGCTCCGGTAGCTGTAATGCTCCAGGGGCGATTTCAGCGTGCCCACCGGGCCGGCTACCTTCACCTCTTCGTGGACCTGCCGGTCGCCAAAGCGCCCCTGGCCCCGGCGAAACAGCCGCAGCGTGTAATCCGGATACCAGCCCAGATGCCGAATCCAGCGGCGGCAGAAATAATTTTTTCGGGGCACCCGGTAGCCGTTTATGGGGCCATCGGCGGCCACCACCGCCAGGATTTCGTCCCTTAAGGCCTCGGGCACCCGCTCATCCGTATCCAGGCTGAAGACCCAGTCACCCCGGGTCTGATCCAGGGCGAAATTCTTGGTGGGGCCGAAGCCCTGCCAAGGTGCGGTCAGAACCCGGCCGGTATGGGCCCGGGCCAATTCCACGGTACGATCGGCGCTGCCGGTGTCCACCACCACGATTTCGTCGGCGAACTTAACCGACTCCAGGCACTCGGCGATGTTGGCCTCCTGGTTCAGGGCGATGACAAAGACGGATAAGCGAGGCATAGTTCAGTTGCCAGTTGTCAGTTGTCAGTGGTCAGTTTTGGCTCAACTGACCACTGGTCACTGACTACTGCTTTAAAGGTTTGGCCTCATCGATGAGCATGATGGGGATGTCGTCCTTGATTTCATAGACCAGACGGCACTGATCGCAGATGAGGCCGTCGCCCTTGTCGTTCAAGCGGATATCGCCTTTGCACTTGGGGCAGGCCAGGATTTCCAGGAGTTCTTTGCTGATGGGCATGTGGCCCTCCAATTGAACAGAAAATAACTAAAAGTTAATCTGAAATATGGTGCGCGGTGCGCACCCTACACTAGCTCATATACCAGCCGCCGTTGACGTTGATGGTCTGGCCGGTGAGGAAGCCGTTTTGGGCCAGCAGGACCGCGACCGCGGCCACTTCGGAGGGCGCGCCGAACCGGCCGATGGGGATGGCCGCCGGGCTGGCCTGGAGGTTGCCAGCCACCATATCGGTTTCAATCAGCGCCGGCGCAATGGCGTTGACGGTGATGCCTTCCTTAAACAGATGCCGGGCGTAGGAGTGGGTCAGGCCCAGGAGCCCCGCCTTGGACGCGGCGTAGTGGGGGCCGGTGATGCCGCCGGTCTGGGCCGCCACCGACGAAATAAATATGATCCGCCCCCAGCCCCGGGACCGCATGCCCGGCAACACCTGTTGGGTCACCAGGAAGGCGGAGGTAAGGTTCACCGCGATCATCTCGTCCCAATCGGCCTCGCTGATGTCTTCCACCGGCTTGACGCCGACGATGCCGGCGTTATTCACGAGGATATCCACCGGCCCCAGTTCCAGTTCGACCGTAGCCGCCAGGCGCGCCACTGCCGCGGCCCGGGCGACGTTGGCCTTCACCGGCAGGGCCCGGCTGCCGGCTTTCCGGATAGCCGCGCAGGTCTCAACGGCATGGGTCTTGCGGCTCAAGTAGTTCACCGCCACGTCAGCCCCGGCCTCTGCCAGCGCGATGGCGATGGCCCTGCCGATACCCCGAGAGGCGCCGGTAACCAGAGCTATCTTGCCGGTCAGGTCGTCCAGCATCTCAAGTTTCCTTTGCTACGATATTGCCAAAAGTTCGTCCTTCGCCCCCCTCACCCTAACCCCCCTCCGGGGGGAGAGGGGATTTCTGGGGGATTATCCCGGAGGAAGACCTTTGTGCCTAGTGCTCTCGTAGGGCCCTGGGCAGCCCCCGCCGCTTTGAAGCGGGCAGGGCACATATTTAATTATATTATCAACTAATTCCGGCTTTAGACAAGATTTTCTCGCACGCGGCCGCAACCAGGTCAGGGGTGAGGTCGCTAAGGCAGCGGGGTGCGGGGCAGCGGCGCTTGAAGCAGGGGCTGCAGGCCAGATCCAGGCGCACCACCTGATGGCCCTGGCCAAAAGGGCCGGTGCGCCAGGGGGCGGTGGGGCCGAAGAGGGCTACGAGCGGAGTCCCCAGGGCCGCGGCCAGGTGCATGGCGCCGGTGTCGGTGGTAACCGCGAGGCGAGCCCGGCGCAGAACCGCGGCCAGTTCCGCCAGAGAGGTGCGCCCGGCCAGATTAATGATCGGGGTCTGGCTTTGCTCTATGATGTCGGTGGCCAGTTCCTGATCGGCGGCGCTCCCCGTGATGGCCACCCGGAGTCCCCGGCCGTGAAGGTGTGTCGCCAGAGTGGCCCAAGACGCCGCGGGCCAGAGCTTGGTGGCCCAGCGGGCGCCGGGGTGGAGTACCGCCAGGGGGCGGTCGTCAGTCGCCGGCAGGAGCGCCCTGGTATCCGCCGCGGCGTCCAGACCCAGCCGGAAGCGGAGCGGGGCAGGGGGGGCTCCCAGATAGTGGGCCAGGTTGAGGTAGCGCCGCACCGCGTGGGCCTCGGGGTCGAAAGGGGGCACACGTTCGGTGAGGGCCAGGTAGCTCAACTCCCGGGTCCGATCATAGCCCACCTTCCGGGAACTTTTGGCCAGGGCCACCCACACCGCGCTCTTGAGCAACCCCTGGACGTCCACCACCAGATCAAAGGGCTGCGCCCGGAGTTGCCTAAGGAGGGTCCGCAAGCGGGTGGGATTGTCGCCGGTAAGTAATTCGCCCGGGTGCAGCCGGGGGGCCAGCCAGACTTCGTCCAGGGCCGGGTGGCCGGCAAGCAACGGCGCGTAGGCGGCCTCCACCAGCCAGGTGATCTGGGCGCCGGGATGGGCGGCGCGCAGGGCCTCCAGGGTCGGCAGGGCGTGGAGCACGTCCCCGAAGGAACTGAGCTTGACCAGGAGAAGGTGGGGGTGGTCGGGGAGGCGGGGCGGCGCTATGATCGGGATTTTTTCCAAAGTTCACTCAGAGTGGGGGTGCGAGAGGGCGACCCGCCGGGTCGCCCCTACCAGATTTTACCCATCTTCAAGTCGTGCAAAATCCACTCCACCGCTTCCAGGAGATCAGGCGCCACCTGGACCGGCTGCACCTGTTGGGGGCCCCGGAGATATTCGTATTCGCCACGGCCGTAGCCGGTGAGCACCAGGATGCCTTTGACTCCGGCGTTGGCCGCGGTTTCCAGGTCTTTGTAACGGTCGCCCACGAGATAAGAACAGGTCAGGTCCAGGTCCAGGTCCCGGGCCGCTTGTTGGATCAGGGTGGGCTGGGGTTTGCGGCAGGCGCAGTTCGCGTCCGGGGCGTGGAGACAGGCGTAGATGCCGTCCAGGTGGGCGCCGGTCTCATCCAGGAGCTGTTTTAAATAGGCATGGACCTCGTCCACCAGAGTCGGGGGGAAATAGCCCCGAGCGGCGCCGGACTGGTTGGTGACCACCACCACCTTTACGCCCGCGTCATTGAGACGGCGGATGGCGGCGGCGGCCTGGGGCAGGAGGCGGAAGCGGCTGAGGTGATTGATGTAGCCCATCTCCTCGTTGATGGTGCCGTCCCGGTCCAGGAATACCGCGGGATGACTCATGAGCCGTCCTTCAGCCAGGGGCGGGCCGCGGCCAGGACTTCGGTGACGCTGATGGCGTTCAGGCAGGGATAACCCACCTCGCAGGTGCGCTTAAAGCAGGGGCTGCACGGCCAGGGATGGCGGATCACCGCGGCCCGGGAGGTAAACGGGCCGGTGGCCGCGGGTTCGGTGGAGCCGAAAATGGCCACCAGGGGGACCGAGAGGGCCGCGGCCGCGTGCATGAGCCCCGAGTCATTGGTGACCAGGAGGCGCAGGTGGGACAAGAGCCCCAGGGCCTGGCGGAGGCTGGTCCGGCCCACCAGGTCCAGGACCGGCCCCTGGAGGTGTCCCTTGACCAGGTCCGCGACCGGGCGTTCTTCGGTGCCGCCCAGGAGCACCAGGCGGGCCCCGAACTCCTGCTGCAGGTCCCGGCCCAGATCGGCAAAACGCTCCGGGGCCCAGCGTTTGGCCGGCCCATAAGCCGCGCCGGGGCTCAAGCCGACCCAGGGCCCGTCACCGGGCAGGTCCACTTCGGCCAGGAACTGCGCGGCGCTAGCCTTTTCTTCGGCATCCAGGCAGAGGGTGGGGGGCGTAAAGGCGGCGATCCCGCCCAGGGCCTTGAGCAGGCCCAAAAAATAGAAAACGGTGTGCAACCCGGCCAGCTTGCCGCGACCGGAGACGGCCTCCCGGAGGAAGAGGCGGCGGGCATCGGTGTTGTATCCCACCCGGGACGGCACCCCCACCAGCCATAAGCCCAGGGCCGATTCCATGGAGTTGGGCAAGGCTACGGCCACGTCGAAGAGCCCCCGGAGTTCCCAGAGCACCTGCCACTTGCCCCGGCCCGACGGGTAGCGGACGATCTCGGCCACCCCGGGCTGGGCCACAAACAGCGGGGCCACCCGGGGCGCGGCCAGCACGGTGATCTCGGCCAGGGGAAAGAGGCGCCGCAGCCCGGCCAGGACTGGCAGGCTCATGATGGCATCCCCCACCCAGTTGGGGGCCCGCACCAGGATGCGCCGCACCACCTCGGGGTCCCGGGTAAAGCGGCGCGCCACCTCAAGCTGCCGGAAGCGCTGCTGAACCTCGGCGGGCAGGGGGCGTTCGCTGAGCTGGTTGACGGTTTCCATCAAGGCCGATCCTGGCGCAGGACTGTAGGGTTCCTTACCCACGGCTAGAGCCGCAATTGATCTATTGTAGAATATTTTCTGAAGGTGCGGTAGGGGGTAGGCCGATAAGGAATCGGATGCGTAGCTAAAGGGAATGGGCCCAGGTGCGATATGTTTTCCTACTGAGGCTCCGAGCAACGGTCGATCAACTCCAAGAGGCGTTCGGGTTCCTGGAGCCGGGCCTCCACTTCGAGGACCCAGAGGAGCACGTCCTCATCCCAACGCTCTCCCAGGCGGGCCCAATCCTTGCCGGTGGTGACCAGGGCGCCGGCCCCCAGGGACCGGGCGCCGTCGGCCAGAGCCTGCAATTCCCGGCGGCTGTAGGCATGGTGATCGGGGAAGGCCTGGAAGCCTTTCAGGTCCGCGCCCAGGCCGCGCAGGGTGTCCGTCAGGACCTCGGGCCGGGCCAGGCCGGCAAAGGCTACCAAGGGCCGG
Organism: Syntrophobacterales bacterium; assembly: GCA_023229795.1. Lineage (GTDB taxonomy): Bacteria > Desulfobacterota > Desulfobaccia > Desulfobaccales > 0-14-0-80-60-11 > 0-14-0-80-60-11. The sequence continues at coordinate 27,736 of JALNYP010000041.1, read as the reverse complement.
CGCCGCAGGGCCTCGGGCGCTTCGGTATGCCCTCCGGGGTACGCGGTCACCTGCACCGGCACAATGGCCGCGGTCAGGATCGTGGCCGCGGGGAACTCAGCTTCCAGGGCGGCGTGTTGCTGCTTATGGCGCGGTTCCTCAAACCGGGTCAGGATGAGGGCTTGAGCTGCGTGCAAGGCGGCGCGGGGCTCCCGCAGAGGGCCCCGGGGCAGGAGATAGCCGTTGCCGAAAGGGGAGGAGGCGTCCAGCAGCACCAGGTCCAGGTCCCGGTGCAGTTGCAGGTGCTGGAAGCCGTCGTCCAAGAGAAAGATGTCCGGTTTGATATCCTCCCAGGCGGCCAGGCCCGCGGCATGGCGGCAGGCCCCGGTGTAAACCGCCGCCCCGGGCAGGGTCCGGGCCAGCCAGTAGGGCTCTTCGCCCACCTCGGGAGGCTGGTGATAGAGGCGCTCGCCGTCGGACAAACGGGTAGGGCCCTGGAGCCGCCCGCCGTAACCCCGGCTGAGGATGGCCACCCGCCGGCCCCGGTCCATGAGGAGCCGGGCCAGGCAGGCCGCCATGGGGGTCTTGCCGGTGCCGCCCACCGTCAGATTGCCGACGCTCACCACCGGGGCCGGCAGCCGTTTGACCCGCAACACCCCGCGGGCGTACAGGGCCCGGCGGCTCCCGGCCCCCAGGCCATAAAGGCGGGAGCAAACTGCGGCAGCCGCAGTGATCAGGGGGTTGGGAGGCGGGCCGGCGTCCCCGGCCCCCTGGAGGCGCCGGAAGAGGTTATGCCAGTAAGGCTGCATAGACTACGTTATAGACGATTTTCGCGCCTCCTGGTAGCATTTCCGGCTGGCCGCCGCCTTCTTCTCCCAGCCGGATCACTTCATGGAGAAGTCCAGGGCCTCCTGGTAACATTTCTGGACGTACTCCTTGACCATGCGCCGGGCGCTGAATCGGGCCGCGGTGCTTTTGATGGCGTTTTTCATCAGCTTTACCCAGTCCTGGGGGATGCCGGCCTCGTCGGTCTTATAGTACAGGGGCACCACCTGCTGCTCCAGGATATCATAGATAGCCGCGGCGTCTTGGGCGTCCCGGTCGTCGCCGGCGTCGGCGCCGAAGGCCCAGCCGTTGCCGCCGTTGAACCCTTCGATCCACCAGCCGTCCAGGATGCTTAACTGGGGCAGGCCGTTTAAGGAGGCCTTCATGCCGCTGGTGCCGCAGGCCTCCAGAGGTGGCAGGGGATTATTGAGCCAGACGTCCACCCCGTGGATCAGGTGCTGGGCCAGTTGCTCGCCGTAGTCCTCCACAAAGGCGATCCTGCCCCCGAGTTCGGCGTCCCGGGCGAAATTGAAGACCCGTTGGAGGAGGAGCTTGCCCGGGTCGTCGGCGGGATGGGCCTTGCCAGCGAAGATGATCTGCACCGGCTGCCAGGGGCTGAGCAGGATTTTTTTCAGCCGCTCCAGGTCGTGAAAGACCAGGTCGGCCCGCTTGTAAGTGGCGAACCGCCGGGCAAATCCCAGGGTCAGGATGGTGGGGTCCAGCATCGCCCCGCCGGCCACCACGTTGCAGCAATTGATCTGATAATCCGCCCAGCGGCGCCGGGCCCGCTCCCGGATGCGGTCGATGAGCTTGTCCTTGAGCCGGCAGTGGACCGCCCAGAATTCTTGAGAGGGGATGTCATCCAGGAGTTCCCACAAGGCAGGGTCGTCGTGCCTTTCCAGCCAGCCGGCCCCCAGGTATTGATTGAAGAGCAACTCCATTTTGGGGGCGATCCAGGTGGGCACGTGGACGCCGTTGGTAATGGAGATGATGGGGACCTGATCCTCCGGCCGATCCGGCCACAGAGGCTGCCACATTTTCCGGGAGACCTCGCCGTGCCTGGCGCTGACGCCGTTGTGGTAATCCGACAGCCTCAAGGCAAAGGCGGTCATGTTGAACCCGGCGTTGGGGTCGGCGGGATTGCGGCCCAGGTTGAAAAAATCATCCCGGCTCAGCCCCAGGCGAGAACAATAGTGGCCGAAATACCGGTCTATCATGTCGAAAGGGAAGACGTCGTGGCCCGCCGGGACCGGCGTGTGAGTGGTGAAAACGGAGGTGGCCTTCACCTCTTTGAACGCGTCGGCGTAAGTCATCTGGCGCTCTTCGATGCGTTCCCGGAGGCGTTCCAGCAAGGCGAAGGCCGGGTGCCCTTCGTTCATGTGCAACACCGAATGCTTGATACCCAGGGCAGCCAGGACCTCGGTGCCCCCCAGGCCCAGGACGATCTCCTGGAGCAGCCGCTGTTCCAGATCACTGATGTAGAGGTGGTTGGAGATGCCGCGGTGGCCCGGGTCGTTGGCCTCGATATCCGTGTCCATCAGGTACAGCGTGATGCGGCCCACCATGACCTTCCAGACCGACACGAAGATGGGCGGCTCGGTCACCGGGACCTGCACCACAATCTGTTCTCCTTGATCGTTATACACCCGGGAGATGGGCGCGGCGTCCCGGTCCAGGTGCTCATCGGCCCCTTCCTGCCAGCCGTCGGGGTTGATCATCTGGCGCAGGTAGCCGTCGGGATACATGAATCCCACGGCCACCAGGGGCGTCCCCAGGTCACTGGCCTCCTTGAGGTGATCTCCGGCCAGAAAGCCCAGGCCCCCGGCATAGAAGGGCAGGGAGTGGTGCAGGCCGTACTCCAGGGAGAAATAGGCGATGGGCTCGCACTCGGCCTCGGTGACATTGGCGGTGAACCAGCACACCTGGTTTTCCACGTCCCGGCGGAAATGGGCCAGGACCGAGTCGTAGTGGCGGAGATATTCCGGGTCTTGGGCCGCGGCCTCGAGGATAGGGGGCGGCAGGACCGTGAGGAGCTTGACCGGATTGTGGCGGGTATCCTTCCAGGCCCGGCGGTCCAGCCGCTTGAAGACCATGCGGGCGGCGGGATGCCAGCTCCACCAGAGATTGAAGGCGAGTTCGCCCAGGCCCTTGAGGCGCTCGGGCAGATGGGGAAATTTTTTGTCAAGACTGTCCATGGATTTTCACCCTTGTCGAGGATTCAACGGCGATGGATCGGGCTATAGAGGCATATAGGTAAAATTAAGGCCTCTTGGGGGGAAAGCAAGGGTGGGGGAAGAGCGCTTAAGGATTAGCAATAAGGTAAGTTTAATGCATGGCAATTAAGATGACTGAAATATTCATTTTATTGATCCAATAATGATATAATTAAACGACAAATCCTTAGATTTTCCATACCTTTTTGTATGCTATTTTTGATAGCAATTCGGTTCTTTTGCCGATTGCTGAACTATCCCAAGTTGAAGACTCTTCGAGAATTTTATCAATAAATACACGTGCCTTAATTAACAACTCTTTTTTCTGAACAAAAGATTTATTTCCAAGCTCATTGTTGAGTTCTGCAGGAACAAGTATTAAATTTCCCAATTGGCCCACCTGAATTTCTGGTAATAAATTATTTCGTAAATTACTTTGTGGGACAATATGTTCAATCGTCATTAAACTGTAGTCAAGTGTTGCCGAACGATTACTGAAAGAATCGATTCGAGAAAGAATGTATTTAATTAAATTCTTATCTTTAGTATAATTTTTTGTTAGATAGATTTTTTTGAAATTAAAGTCAAATTCCCATTCAAGTGGCGTTTTATCACGTAACTTTTTATTGAATTCATTCAGAATTTCAATCTTATCTTCCCTATTTTGTGCATTTGTCAATCGTCTAGCTGTTGATGCATACATTTGAGAAATTCCACCAGATGAACGTTGTGATGTGATAGCAGTAAATATAAAATGAAATTTTTCAATTGAAGTTAATATTCTGTCAACGTCCTTTTTTTTCAATTTACCATTCTTATAATCGATCATCACCGCTAAAATAAATGGGACTTGCTGTTTAACCCTAAATAATGAGAGAGCGTCAAGAGCGTTCTTTATAGAATTTTCTTCATTACTCCATTTTCGATATGAAGTTTCGTGAATCTCTCTATATGTTACTGAATCTTCCTCAAGTTCATTAAGGAAACTCTGGGCGTTATGTTTTTTTACCTCCTTTTTTATTTCCTTAAATAATGTTTTTATAGTTAAATAATCATATTTCGATAGCCAGAAATGATGTAAAAAACCATCCACAGAAATATCCGATGATGATCCTTCGATAGTAGTTAAAATTCTATCCCACTGAATTTTCGGCGTATCCACTCCAGCAATTTTTGGTTTCAATAATTTAGTAAAATGGTTCTTTACTAAATCAGAAACACTTAAATCTTTTCCTCTTGTATTTAAAGTCTCAAATATTATATAGGCATCATCTTCCTCGTCTAATTCGACGAATATCAATTTTAAGCCCAATATTCTATCTCTGATAAGAATAAGCTGTTCTTTTATATTTTCTTTTTTTGCATTATCGTCAAAAGTTGGATTACTCTTTATAGATTTTACTGCTCCTTCAATTAATTCAGATACTTGATTAAATATCATTTCAATGTTTTTTTCTTCATCTCCTGGAACTATGTCAATTAATGGCTTGCCAAATTTTTGAATATATTCTTGAAAATATGGGAAAGAAGATTCTGTGGATAATATGTATTGAGGCTTATTATCAATATTTGGCCTTTCGATAAGATGATGTATCCCTTTTGCTAAATCGATAAAACCTTCAGTATTCAACGAATTTCTAAGTGCAGAAAGAAGCATTGTTATTGTAGTTAATCGTTGTTGCCCATCAACAATTCCATATGTATCGCTATTTACCTTGAAAACGACCATTGAACCAATAAAATAATCTGATTCATTGTCAACAATTGTATCATTCCAAAAATCTGAAATATTCTCCCTATCCCATGAATATGGTCGCTGAAACCTTGGTATTTGATAATAATTTGAACTGAGTATCCCTTTAACGTCTTTATCTATTGAAGCGATCTTCATTGGAGGCTCCTTCTCCTATGTTCCTTAAAGATCACAATAACTAGTCGATGGGCACGGGGGCCCGCGCTCCCAATTAGGTTATCACGACGCGGCTTTCCGGGCCGGGGGTTCCTCGGTCGCGGCGGAGCCGGCGGTGTCTTCATGCGCGAACTGCATCTCATAGAGGCGCCGGTAGAGGCCGTCTTGGGCCAGCAATGCGGCGTGGGTGCCGATCTCGACGATGCGGCCGTCTTCCATGGCGATGATGCGGTCGGCGTTTCTGACGGTGGAGAGGCGGTGGGCGATGACCAGGGTGGTGCGGCCTTGGATGAGCAGATCCAGGGCCTGCTGCACCTCCCGTTCGGATTCGGAGTCGAGGGACGAGGTGGCTTCGTCCAGGATGAGGATGGGCGGGTCTTTGAGGAGCGCCCGGGCGATGGCCAGGCGCTGGCGTTCGCCGCCGGAGAGGCGCACCCCCTGTTCGCCGATGAGGGTGTCGAGGCCCTGGGGCAGGGCCGTGACAAAGTCATAAGCGTGGGCAGCCTGAAGCGCGCCCAGGATTTCGGCTTCGGTGGCGGTGAGGCGGCCGTAGGCCACGTTGTGGCGCACGGTGTCATTGAACAGGATGGTCTGTTGGGTGACCACGCCGATCTGGCCCCGGAGCGAGGCCAGGGTGACCTCTTTGAGATCGTGGCCGTCGATCAAGACGGCGCCGCCGGTGGCGTCGTAGAAGCGGGGCAGGAGGTTCAAGAGAGTGGATTTGCCCGCGCCCGAGGGGCCCACCAGGGCTACGACTTCGCCCCGGCGCACGGTGAAGTCGATGTCGTGGAGGACGCCTTGCCGGCCGTCGTAGGCGAAGTTGACCGCCCGGTAATTGATCTCCTGAGCCAGGGGGGCCAGGGCCACGGCGCCGGGAGCGTCCTTGATTTCGGGTTCCCGGTCCATGAGGCCGAAGACCCGCACCGCCGCGGCCAGGCCTTCCTGGACGATGTTTTGCACCGAACTCAGGCTCTTGATGGGTTGGTAGAGCATGAGGAGCGCGGCCAGGAAGGAGAAGAAGGTGCCAGGGGTGGACTCGCCCTTGATGACCGCGTAACCGCCGTAAAAAATGATGGCGGCCATACCCAGGGAGCCCAGGAGTTCCATCACCGGAGCGGAGAGTTCCCGGGTGGCGTTCATTTTCATGCGGATGTTGAAGTAATCCCAGTTGGCCTCAAAGAAGCGCTTCTCCTCATAGGTTTCCCGGGCGAAGGCCTTGACGATACGCTGGCCGATGAGGGACTCCTGGAGCACGGTGTAGAGATAGGAGTTGGCTACCTGGGTCTGGTGCGACATGCGGCGCATGCGTTTGCCCAACTGCACGATGATGAGGACCGCCAGGGGGAAGACCACCATGGCCATGAGGGCCAGGCGCCACTCCCGGTAGAAGATCACCGCGGCCAGGCCGATGACGGTGAAGGAGTCTTTGAAGAAGCTGGTGACCACCCGGGTGACCGCGTCCTGGAGGAGGTTGACGTCGTAGGTGAGGCGGCTCATGAGCACGCCGGTGGCCTCGCCGTCGAAGAAGGACAGGGGCTGGCGCATCAGCGACCCGAAAAGCTCATCCCTCAGCCGGGTGACGGTGCCGTTGCCGATGTAGCTCATCTGGTAGTTGTGGGTATAGGACAGGGCTCCCTTAATGAGGTAGAGGAGCACTACTAACAAGGGGAGCCAATAGAGTGCGCTTTCATTTTTAGCAAAAAAGACGTCGTCCAGGACGGGCTTCACCAGGTAGGCCAGCAGGGCGGTGATGGCGGAGACGCCCAGCATGGCCACGATAGCCGCACTCATGCGCCAGGCATGGGGTTTGAGATATTTAAGCAGGCGGAAGTATAAGCGCAGGTCGTTTTTATTCATCATAAAGAGGCGTTGCCATAAATCTTTTATTTCTCAGTATATACCCTATCCGGGGTTTTTTCCAAGGGAATCGGGGAAAAGCGGACGGGGGCGCCGAGCCGGGTCTGGATTAAGAGCTGCTGGAAATCCCCTTAAATCCCACGCTTACCAAGGGGGAGTTGAGGCGCTCACCCCCACTCGATAAGCAGGGATGAGACAGCTTTGGAGCCGCGGGTTAAAAAATCTCCTCCAGCAGGCGGGGGAGCAGGTCTGGAGGCTGCAGTTCGTCGCACTCCAGGGTGCGGACGATGGCGCCCTCCTTCATCACCAGGAGCAGGTCAGCCAGGCGCCGGGCTTGGCCCAGGCTGTGAGACACGGCCAGGACGGGGTAACGCTCCTTTAATTGGGCCAGGAGTTCCTCGATCTGGCCCGCGGCCCGAAAATCCAGGGACGCGGTGGGCTCGTCCAGCAATAAGAGGTCGGGCTCCAGGGCCAGCACCCGGGCCAGACAGAGGCGCTGCTGCTGGCCCCCGGACAGGGTCAGAGCCGAAGCCCGGAGGCGGTCTTTCACTTCGTCCCAGAGGTGTGCCACCCGGAGAGCCCACTCCACCCGGGGGGGTATCTCCGATCGGGGCGCGCCCATTACCAGACGCAAGGGCAGGGCAATATTTTTCTCAATGCTCATGGGCAGGAGGTTAGGGGTCTGGAAGACCATGCCGATGCGGCGCCTGAGCTCGGTGACGTCGAAACCGTCCCGATAAATATCTTGCCACTGCCCGTTCAGGCGCAAGTGGATGGCGCCGGAGGTGCGGCTGTCGGGAAAGTATTCATTGAGGCGGTTGAAGGCCCTCAGAAAGGTGGTCTTTCCCGACCCCGAAGGACCGATAATCACGGTGAGGCGGCGGGCCGGGAGCTTGAGGGTGAGCCCCTGAAGCACCCGGCGGCCGGAAAAGCTGACGGCCAGGTCCCGCACCTCCGCTGCCAGGGTCAGATCATCCGATCTTGGTGTCGCCATTTGCGCTCAATGGCCCGGTGCAGCCGCAGGGCTCCGAGATAGAGGGCACTGGTGAGCAGAAGCAGCACCAGCGCGGTCCCGAAGCCCCGGTCCAGCTCTGCCGGGTTGCGGTGTTCCGCGGCCAGGAAGTAGATGGTGAAGGGCAGGGCCTCGAATTTGTCGGCAAGGCTGTGGGGCAGGCCGGCGTTGGCCACCACCCCAGTGAGGAGGATGACCGCGGTGTCTTCCGCGGCCCGGCCCACGGCCAGAATGATGCCGCTCAAGATGCCCCGGCTAGCCGCGGGCAACAGCACGTGCAGAATATGTTGCCGGGGGGTGAAGCCCAGGCTGGGACCGGTGAGCTTGAGGGTCTCGGGCAGTCCTTCCAGGGTGGTCTGGGTCATGATGATGAGATAGGGCAGCACCAAGAGGGCCAGGCAACCGGCGGATAAGAGCAGGCCGGTATTAGCCCGGGGCGCCAGGGTTTGCCGGAGGAGCAGGATCAGGGCGAACCCGAACAGCCCCATGAGGATGGAAGGAATGCCGGCCAGAAGGTCTACGGTAAAGCTGAGAAGTCTCTTCCAGGCGCCCGAGGCGTACTGGGCCAGGTAAATACCGCAGCCGACCCCTAAGGGAACGGCAATGGAGGAGGCCAGGATAATCAGGCAGAGGGTGCCGGCCGCAGCCGGCCAGATGCCGTCCCCTACGGGCAGCCGGCCGGTCAGCGCCGCCCAAGGGCTGATATTTCCAAACCACAGTTCCGGCCCCAAGGTTTTTCCGCCCCGCTGCACCAGGAAGCCTATGAACAGAAAGATCGCGGCCAGCGTCGCCAAGGTCGCCAGCCAGGCCAAGCCGGTCACCAAGCGCTCAATCATGCGGCTCATGACGAGTTCCGGGACTGGAGGGGGACTGGAGCCAGCGAAGCCCCAGATTCACCATGACCGTGAGGCTAAAGAGGATCAGGCCGCAGGCGAAAATGGAATGATACGCCAGGCTATGGCTGTCGGTGGCTACCACCAAGGCGATATGAGCGGTCATGGTGCGGATGGCGTCCAACAGAGAATGGGGCACCTGGGGGGCATTGCCCGCCAGCATGAGGGCAATCAGAGTATCCCCCACGGCCCGGGCGAAGCCCAGGACCAGGGCCGCCAGGAGCCCCCGATGCGACTGAGGCAAGAGGACCCAAAGCAGTTCCTGAGCCGGGGTGAAGCCCAGGCTGGCGGTGGCGAGCCGAAGGCCGGGGTCCACCTGGCGGATCTGACTATGGATCAAGAGCACAATGGTGGGCAGGATGAGCAGGCTCAGAGTTAGTGAGGCCGCTAGCCAGGAGAAACCGGTGCCGTAAGCAAACACCCCCCGAATCCGCGGGATCAGCAGAAACACCGCCACAAAGCCATAGACTACCGTGGGGATGCTGGTCATGAAGTGAATCACGGCCATAACCACCCGGGCCAGGGGCCGGGGCCCAAGGCCATGGGCAAAGCAGCAAATTCCCAGGCCCATGGGGTAAGCCACCGCCAGGGCCGAGACCGCCAGGCAGAAGGAGCCCGCCACCATTGGCAGAATGCCGAATTGGCCTTGAAAGGGGCGCCAATGCCAGGCCAGGATACGGGCCAGGTGCCCTTCGGCCACCAGCGGCCAGGTGAAGTAGAGGAGGAATCCCAGGATGGTGCAGACCGACAGGAAGGAGATGCCGGCAAAGGCGCCGCATAATCCGCGAAACCAGACTTCCCGGCGGTGGACCCGGAGAGCCCGGGCGCCGGCCGGCAAACGTTTGCCCCTGTCATGCATGGCATTTAATGGCGGGACCGGAGGCCCGCCCCAACGCTCCAATTCTTGGTAGGACGGCCGATTCCGACCGTCTCAGAAATGCGCCTAAAGTATTTGTGCATCTGGCCTTCCGTAGCGCAAGCGCGGGATCACGGCGTGGGAATATAGCCGTGCTTGGCGATGAGTTTAGCTCCCTCCGGGCTTTTGATGTAGTCGATGAAGGCCTTGACCAATGGGGTCGGTTCGCCTTTGGTATTCATGTAAAGCAGGCGCACCACGGGATATTTGCCGTTCTTGGCGTTTTCCTGGGTGGGGTCGACGCCATCCAGTTTAACCCCCACCACCGTGGCGTCCAGATGGCCGATGCCCACATAGCCGATGGCGTTGGCGTCCTGGGCGATGGCCACCTTCATGGCGCCGTTACTGGCCACCACGTTGGCCTTGTCGCCAATGGGACCTTTCTTCAGGAGCTTCTTCCAGAAGGTCTCCCGGGTACCGCTGGCCTCGTCCCGGGTGTACAAGTCGATGGGCGCGTCTTTGCCGCCCACCTGTTTCCAATTGGCGACCTTGCCGGCGAAGATGTCACAGACCTGCTGGGAAGTGAGGGCCTGCACCGGATTCTTGGGGTTGACGGCCACGGCCACGCCGTCGATGGCAAAGGGGAAGGTTTTGAGCCCGTATTTGGAGATTTCTTCCGGGGTGAGGGCCCGTCCGGTATTGCCGATGGCCACCAGCCCCGCTCCGACTTTCTGGACCCCCACGCCGGAGCCGCCGCCGGCCACGGTGATGCGAATCTTGGGATTAACCTGCATGATCTGCTGGGCCGCGTCTTTCATCACCGGAATATGGGCAGTGCCACCGGCGATGTCGATGGCACCCTCCAGGTTTTTAAATTGGTCGAGGGGAGCGGCGAGTGCTACTCCGGGGAAAACCGCCAGCAGCGCCAGCGCCAGGAAAATCATGAGATGTTTCTTCACAGGGATTCGGCTCACGATATTACCTCCATTAAAGTGATGTAAATTATTCAAATTGTCTTATCCCTCCTTTAGGAAGGCAGGAGGAAATTTCCAAGGTCCCGGATCATCCCCTTTACCCTCTCTGACTGCAGCGAGGAGAGGGGAAATTCATGAAATATCCAGTCTCAAGTCAGGGTGATCACCTTGTCAGCCAACTGCAACGCGGTGACGATGTCCAGCATATTGGTGGTTTCCCCCACCTGTTTGGCCTCCAGGAGCTTGAAGTGGTTGAGGCAGGTGCCGCAGACCAGGAGCTTGACCCCGGCTTGTTCCAGATTTTTAAGACTGTCCAGGACCTCGGACCCGGCCACGGCCAGCTTGACCCCGGCATTCACCAGGACTAGGCACCACAAATCCGGCCCCATTTCCTTGAGGGTGGCGATGAAATTGCCGATGAGCTTGCTCCCCAGGACGTCATCGCCCCGCCCCAGCCGGTCTGCGGCCAGGAGGACGAGGATCTTGCGGGGGGCCTCTTCCGGCGCTTCCGCCATGATCCGGCAGGCTCCGGTTTCCGTCCGGGAGCCGGTGACGGCGAAGCTGTCTCCCTGACCATCCACCTTGACTTCAAACCCGCAACGCTGCATAAACCGGCTGACGTTCTCCATGGCCGCAGGGTTGTCCACCAGCACGGTGAGTTGCCGCACCTCGCCCTGATCAATAATTTCCTTGGTTTTGATCACCGGGTTGGGACAGGCCAGACCCCGGCAATCCAGAGATTTTTCCGACATGTAGTTGGTTCTCCTTTTAGTCCCGGCGCGACGTTCCCCGGGATTCTCGGGCTATCCTGCCGCGTCTGGAGGCTTGCTGTCACTTCTACCGCGAAAACCAAATCCCCCTAAATCCCCCTTTGCCAAAGGGGGACTTAAAACCAGGGATTTTTCATCCCTGGGGGTATGACCTACTTTTGGTTCATAGTCGCTTAGCCGGACGATGACGCAGCCCGTGTAAGGCCGCGCCCAGGGCCCCCACCATATCCGGCTGGTCCGGGACAATGACGCCCATCCCCAGAAGCTCTTCCAGGAGGCGGCGCACGCAGGGGTTGTGGGCCACCCCGCCGGCAAAGAGCACCGGCTCGGCCACCCCCACCCGGCGCAGCATGGCCAGGGTCCGCTGGACAATGGCCAGGTGCAGCCCCAGGGCGATATTGGCCGCCTTCTCGCCCCGAGCCATAAGGGAAGTCGCCTCACTTTCGGCGAACACGGTGCACATGCTGTTAATCTGAATGCGCTTATCCGCGCGCAGGGCAAAGTCGCCGAAGTCCTCGAGGGGCACCTGGAGGGCCGTGGCCATGAATTCCAGGAACTTCCCGGTGCCCGCGGCGCAGCGGTCGTTCATGTCAAATTTAGCCACTTTGCCGTTGGTTACAAGGGCAATGGCCTTGGTATCCTGGCCGCCGATGTCCAGCACGGTGCGCGCCTCTGGAGCCAAATGGTGCGCGCCCAGGGCATAGGCCTGAATCTCGGTGATGGCCGTGACGTGGCGGTGCTTGAGATGCTCCACCAAAAGCTTGCGGCCATAGCCGGTGGCCACGAGGCGGACCGGCGGCAGGGTCTCCAAGACCCGGCGGCACTGGGCCAGCGCATCGAAGGTGGTGGGCAGTTTGTCCTGATGGACCACCTGCCCGCGGTTTAAAACCACCAGTTCGATGGAACGGGAACCGATGTCGATCCCGGCCGCCGCCTCCGGAGGGCTCGAAGTTGGCATCGTATAACAAATTTTACTCAATTAAATTCACGTTTAAAGGTATTTTTGGCTTCCAGCAGCAGGTCGAAGGCCCGCTGCAAGGCCTTTAGGCCCCGGGGAGAGGTGCTCCCGACCCTGGTGGAGGTGTCCAGGGCCAGGAGAAAGAAGGCCAGATGTTCGGCGGTAAACGCCTTTTTGAGATCATCGGCGATTTGGAAGGACTGGCCGTCAAAGTACTGGTGCAAAGGATAAATTTTGGCCATGAACCCCTCAATGCAACATTTCAACGAAGGCTTCCACCCGGGTCTTGAGCTGCTCCACGTCTTCCATGCTGTAATCGGTTTCGATGTTGAGCAGGGGAATACCCGCGTCTTGCAAGGCCTTTTCCACTTTGAAGGCCTCCATGGCGTAGGGCTGGCAGAAGGACAGGCCGTAATGGATGACGCCGTCCGCCTTGAGGTCCCGGGCCAGGTCCACGATGTGCTTCAGGCGCTCGGGGTTGGGGGTGAAGCAGGCGCAGTCGATGCGCAGATAGCGATCGGCGATGGCCTCCAGCATGGCTTCCAGGGTGTCCCCGGATTCATCCACCAGGTCCCGGATGTTGCGGGTGCCGATGCAGGATTCCTCGCCGACGATGACCGCGCCGGAGGATTCCACCACGAAGGGCAGCTTCCAGTTGGGCACGGCCATGGGGCAACCGGACAGCAGGAGCCGGGGCGCGTCCTGCGGGGCGATCCCCTGGCCGGCCTTGACGCTCTCTTCCAGTTCATCGCAGAGTTCCCCGATTTTGGCGGTAAACCGCACCGGGTCGTCATAAAAGCTGATCTGGTTGATGAGCAACGCGTCGCGGCCCGAGATGGGAGCCGGGGCCGCGGCCCTCAGGCGGTTGAGGCGCTGCAAGACCGTCCGGCGGGCATTCACCAGCTTGATGGCCTCCTTGAGTTTGGCCGCGGTGATGGTGTGGCCCGTGACCCGCTCGATTTCGTCTTTAAACCGGGCAATTTCGGCTTTCCACAGGTTGCTGTCGCAGGCCTGCTTCATCTGCGGGATTTCCATGACATAGACCGGGGCGTAGTCGGCAAAGATTTCGTAGGCCTTTTTCTTGCCGTCGCAGGTAGTTTCTCCCACTATCAGGTCGCAGGACTCGATGTAGGGACAGAGGCGGGCGAGCTTGAAGCCTACAAAGGATTTAATCAAGGCGCAGGTGTTCCGGGGCAGGATTTTTTCCGCCGCCTCCTTGCCGATTTCGGCCCCGGCGCACAGGCCCACCTGGATGGCGTCGGCGGCCAGGGTCAGTTCCTCCGGGACGAAGACGCAGAAGGTGCCAATGACTTTTTGGCCCCGGGCCTTGGCCTCCTGCAGTTCCCGGATGCGCAGGCCGTGGACCTCGGACAGGACGAAGTCCAGGTATTCCATGCCTTTGAGCCGGCCGGACTGGCTTAAGTAGATGTCGCCGTAAAATTTGCCCAGGACCTGGAGCAAGCCTTCGTGGGCCGCGAGGTCCAGGTTGAGTTTTTCCCACATGTCATCATAGGGTGTCGTCATATTGCTGGTCTCCAATTCTTAGACAGAGAAGATTTATAGCATTTGCCAAAAGTTCCTTCCGATTACCTAGTTGATGTAGGGGCACGGCGTGCCGTGCCCTCGAAGGTTTGGGCATGGCTCGCCATGCCCCTACGGGAAATTATTTTTGGCAAATGCTATAGGCACTCGGGGCCTGCAACCGGCCCCGAGGCCCCGGGGGAAGCCGGCCTATTTATCCCCTTTGGCTACCGGGTAATCGGCCTCCATCCAGGCCTTGATGCCGCCGGGATACCGATAGACGTTCTTGTACCCCAGCTTCACCGCCCACATGGCGGCGTTGTGGCTGCGGGTGCATTTGACGAAACCGCAATAGAACACCAGGGTTTTATCCTTATCGGGCCCCAGGAATTTTTCGAATTTCGCCTTGGCGGCGTCGTCCATCTCCTTCATTTCCGGGATGGGGAACTCATACTGCACGGCGCCGGGGACGTGGTTCTTTTTGTAGCTGTCTTCCAGGGGCATGGTGTCGATGATCAGCATGGGCTTCTTCTGGTCGATCCAGGACTTCAGTTCCTGGGTGGTCACCAGTTGGTAGCCGCCCCGGGCCATTTCCCGGGCCAGCGTTACCCCGGAGGCTTCCGCATCCAGCTCTTTGCCGGACCAGGAGGATTTGCCGCAGCCCGCCAGGGCCAGGGCGACGATGAGCAGGAGGGCGCCCGCTAAAAACAGGGGTCTTTTGGTCATGTTCTTTCTCCTTTCAAGATAATTTTGAGTTGGTTGATCCAGAGGCCTTGGGGAGACCGGCTCCGCCGTCGCCGGAACAGAAACAACAGAGCTCCGAGCATGATGAGGTCGCGCCCGAAGGCCACTTTGAGGCTCTGTTGGGCGTCCAGCTCTGAGGGGGTGAAACAGCCGCAGTCGATGTCCAAATTTTGGGCGATGGCGTAAGCCAGGACCGCCAGAAAGAGGAGGAGCAGCAATACCATCATGGTGCAACTGCCCCGGACTTCGAAGATGAGCCCCAGGCCCGCCAGAAGTTCCAGCACGGGCAGGCCGATGGCCACCGCGGGGAGCAGACCCTCGGGCACCAGGTCGTATTGGGCGATGAGGTGGGCAAAGGCCCGGGGCTCGAGAAGTTTCATAAAACCCGCATAGATGAAAACACCGGCCAGGGCCAATCTCAGGAAATGATAAAGCCAGGTGGCGTAAGCATCCCAGGCAAGGCCGGACTGCGGCCGGCAGGCGCCGGAGGGTTCTCCCAGGGCTGGGCTCTGACAGGCTTTGGGTTTAACGTGAGTTCCCAATGGACGATTCGCTTTGCTTGGCTAACGCACTAAAGCAACGGTATCCGGCCAGGCCGGGACCGATTTTAGACATTGAGGAGGGCGAAGACGGGCAAGCTTTGGAGGCCGCGCGGCTCAAGGCCCAAACAAGGCGGTGGCACCTGGCGCCAGGGCAAGGCACAGGTAGACGGGCGCCTTCCGCAGGGTGCGAAGCTCGCGGCGTTTAGGTCGGCAGGCCGAAAAAAATGTGAGATAAATCTAAAGAGTTACTGCAAAGGCGGGATTACTCGGCGGTGGTCGTGTCTAAGGTGTCCCCAGCGCTCAGCCCTCCCATATCCGGCCTCCGAATCAAGAGCCTTACCAAGGCTCCCCGGACGCCGATGCTTCAGGATCTTAAAGGCGTGAAAAAGAGCGGCCGATTCACTGGGATCACCTCCTTTTTTAAGACTTATGGGTAGATATTAAAAGAGAATCCGCCAAGAATCAATAGATTTTTCCCCCTCTGGCCGATAAAGGTGGAGAGGGGAGAGTATCCGGCCGGCGAGGGCCTGCCCGGTCGGTGGGGCGGCGCCCCGGCCCGCGGGATAATTTCCTGTGGGTTTCCCGTACTTTCCAGTACAATCGATTTCTGAAACTCATAATGCTCCCGGAGGCCATTATGAATACTGACATCAATTTATATCCTTTGTTTGCAGCGCTGACTCAGGTCCAGAATTACTTCCTTACCCACATCCTGATCTGGGCCATGCTGGTACAGCTCATTGTGGTGGGGATCCTGTATCTTCTGGCCCGGGTGGCCGCTGAGGCGATGCGGCCCTGGCTGCGTCGAAAACTGGAGCAACACCCCGCGGTTCAACATTCCCTGGGGCAACTAGGTAAGCTGATCGTCGCCAGGCTGGTGGGCCCCATTATCGCCGTGGTCTTGCTGTGGTTCGCCTATCGAGTGGCGTGGCGTTTTCACTGGCCTAATCACGGCTTCCGCATCTTTCTGAGCCTGTTTCTGGCCTGGGTGGTCATCCGCCTGGTAACGGCTCAGATGAAGAACCGCACCCTGGCCAGGATATTGAGCTTCATGATCTGGTCCATTGCCGCCCTGGATGTCGTCCACCTGCTCTATCCCTTCCTCAGTTTGCTCGACAGCATCCATCTATCCATCAGCGATGTGCGCCTGTCCCTCCTCGATATGATCCGGGGTCTGATGGTTTTGGTGGTCTTGTTCTGGCTGTCCAAAAGAATCTCGAAGCTTTTCGAACATTGGATCAAGACAGTGCAGAATGTCACCCCTTCCGTCCAGGTCCTGATGAACAAATTGCTCACATTGACGCTTTTTACCCTGGTGAGCCTGGCAGTCATCTCCTACATGGGGATCAATCTTACGGCCCTGGCGGTATTCAGCGGCGGGATCGGCCTGGGTATCGGTTTTGGCCTGCAAAAAATCTTTGCCAACCTCATCAGCGGCCTCATCATCCTGGCCGACAAGTCCATCAAGCCCGGAGACGTGATCCAGGTGGGGGAGACCTACGGCTGGATCAACTATCTGGGCGGCCGTTACATTTCGGTAATCAGCCGGGACGCCAAGGAATACCTTATTCCCAATGAGGACCTGATCACCAATAAGGTGGTCAACTGGTCCTTCAGCAACAACCTGCTGCGCCTAAAGATTCCGGTGGGGGTCGGCTACGGCTCCGATCTGAAGCAGGCCATGGACCTGATGCTGGAGGCCGCCGCAGAAGTCCCCCGCATCCTGACCGAGCCCAAGCCCGGCGCCTTGCTGCTGGGCTTCGGCGACAACTCCGTCAACCTGGAACTGCGGGTGTGGATCCGGGACCCGCAAAACGGCATCGCCAATGTGAAGAGCCAGGTGCAGTTGGGGGTGTGGCAACGCTTTAAAGCACACGGCATCGATCTGCCTTTTCCGCAACGGGTCTTGCATCACCAGCCCGTACCGGAACTGAAGATCGCGGTTCGGCCCCAGGATAGCACTGAGGGTGGGGCGGCCTCCGGAGTTGACCTGCTGCAACCGGCCTGAAGGAGGGGCCGCGGGTTGACAGAGCCCTCCCGGTGAGATAAATGCTTACGGAGAATTAAACTCAGACCATCAGGATTACCGTTTATGGTGCTCATTATTATATGCGTATTGGCGGGTCTCTGGCTCCTGCCCGGCGGGGCCGGGGCGGGGCCGGGCTTACCCGGGACGCCGCCCCAGGCGGCGCCTGCCGCCGAGGTGGCGCGCCTGCCCTACTTCAGCGTGCCGTCCCCCCTGTTCCTCTGCGGCGAGCCGGTGCCTTTGGAGGAACCCGAGGTCAGGGAGGGGTTGGACCGGGAGTTCACCATCGAGGTATGGAGCCGGGCCCAAACCACCATGTGGCTGAAGCGGGCTCACCGCTATTTTCCGGAAATCGAGCGGAAGCTGCGGGCCCGGCGGCTGCCCCTGGACCTGAAATACGTGGTCGTGGCGGAGAGCGACCTGCGCACCGGGGCCAAATCGTCCGCCGGGGCCCTAGGTCCCTGGCAGTTCATGGGTCCCACCGCGCAGCGCTTCCAACTGAGGTGCACCAACGACGTGGACGAACGGATGGAATTTTCCGCGGCCACGGACGCAGCCCTGTCCTATCTGACGAACCTGCACCAAATCTTCCATAACTGGGCCCTGGCCCTGGCCGCCTACAACAGCGGCGAAGGCCGGGTTCTGAAGGCCATCGCCACGCAAGGGGTCAACAATTTTTATCACTTGAGCCTGCCCGAAGAGACCGAGCGTTATGTCCACCGCATCCTGGCGGCCAAGATCATCCTGGAGGACCCGGCCCGGTACGGTTATGACCTCCCGGCCTCGGAACTCTATGCGCCCCTGAATTATGACGAAGTGCGGGTGACCCTGGCCCGGGAGGTGCCGATCCGGAGCCTGGCCGAGGCCTGCGGCACCTATTACAAGGCCTTCAAGACTCTGAACCCCTGGATCAAGGGGACGTCGCTGTGCGCCGGCACCTTTAGCTTGAAGATTCCCAAAGGCACGGCCCCCCGTTTTCAAGTGGCTATCCGCCCCTGGGAGCAGGCGGCGTCGCCCAGCACCGGCGCGGCTCCCAAAAAATGAGCTTTTGACTTCATGGCGTTAAGCCACATAAAAGGAGTACAGGATGTCCGATCCGGGGCCGGAACCCGTTTCCCTGCTCATCCAGGGCGCCTGGGTGTTGACCATGAACCCGCAGCACGAAGCCTTCTCTCCCGGGGCGGTGGCTCTGCAGGGGGAAAAAATTGTCGCAGTGGGTCACCCGGAGGACCTCCGGGCCCGATACGCCCCGGCCCAGGTGCTGGATTATCCCCAGGGCCTGATCCTGCCGGGCCTCATCAACGCCCATACCCACGCGGCCATGGCCCTGTTCCGGGGCCTGGCCGATGACCTGCCGTTGGAGGAATGGCTCAACGACTATATCTTTCCCGCCGAAAGCCGGGTCAACGGCGAGTTCGTCTATTGGGGCACCAAACTGGCGGTGGCCGAGATGCTGCTCTCCGGGACCACTACCTTTGCCGATATGTACCTGTTCGCGGGGGATGTGGCCCGGGCGGTGGCCGACACCGGCATCCGGGCGGTGGTGGGCGAGGTCCTGTATGACTTTCCGTCGCCCAATTACGGCCCTCCCGAAGCAGGCTTGAAGTTTAGCGCCGAGTTGTGCCGCACCTATCAGGATCATCCCCTGATCCGGGTGGCCATCCAGCCCCACGCGGTCTATACCTGTTCCCCTGATCTGTTGCAGGAATGCGGCGAGTTGGCGGCCAGATACGATACCCGCCTCATCATCCATCTCTCCGAGACCCCGAAGGAGGTGGCGGACTGCCAGGCACGGTACGGGGCGACCCCGGTGGGCCACCTTTACCGCCTGGGACTCCTCAACCGCCGGCTCCTGGCGGACCATGCGGTGGTGCTATCCGCGGCGGACCGCATGCTTTTTACGGCCAGCGGCGCCGGAGTGGCCCATTGCCCGGAATCCAACATGAAGCTGGCCTCCGGCATTGCGCCGGTGGCCGATCTCCTGCGCCGCGGCATCCCGGTGGGCCTGGGCACGGACGGCTGCGCTTCCAACAATAACCTGGACCTGCTCCAGGAGATGGACACTGCGGCCAAGCTCCAGAAGGTGCACACCATGGACCCCACGGTGCTGCCGGCCCCTACTGCCCTGAAAATGGCCACGACAGGCGGGGCCCAGGTGCTGGGTCTGGCCGACGAGGTAGGGGCCCTGGTCCCGGGTCTCAAGGGCGACCTGATCGTCATCGATCTGGATCAGCCCCATTTGACGCCGTTGTATGACCCCTATTCCCACCTAGTTTATGCGGCCACCGGCGCCGACGTGCAGACGGTCCTGGTCCACGGCCGCGTCGTGGTGCAGGACCGGCAGATCCTTGCCTTTGACCTGGAAGAGACCCTGGCCCGGGCCCGGGAGCTGGCCAAGGGGCTCTTGGCTAAGAAAGTGGGCAACCTCAAGTCCCGCCTAGTCTGAAGCAAACCCACCTCCACCGCGGCCTGGCCGCGCCGGCGCGCCTCGTCTGGCCTGAGAAAAGAATGTGGAGTGGCCGGGACTGGCTAGGGTTTCCTAAATGATTTCTATCGAAAGAGGAAGTTTGCGCTTGTACCCGGCTTATTTAACCTCCCGGTAAACCAGGACGGGGCGAGTGGTTAGCCTCACCAGGTTCAGGGCTTCGTCACTGATGACCTTTAGGTATTTCGGAAGCTTATGGCCATAAGCTCCGAGAACCAGGAGATCATAGCGCTCTATCGCCACCGCCTTGAGAATTTCGTCCACGAAGTCGCCTTTGGCCATCTTCTTGACGGGAGCGTATCCGTACCGCCGCAGAGTCTCGTCCCCGGTCATCAGGCAGGTCTCGGCAAACTCCTCGGACTCCCCCCGCTCCGTTTCTTGGACATGCAGAACCGTGATTTCCGGCTTTTTCTTGGCAAAGAGCGGGGCGATAAACTCCAGGGCCCCCTGGTCGCATTGGGACCCGCGATAAGCCACCAGGATCTTTTGGATGGGCCGGAAATTGCGCAGGATTAGCACCGGCTGCCGGGCGTGGTGCAGGATCTTGGCGTGCACCGTCCCCAGCAGGAGACCCCGGAGCAAAGACCTGCCTTGGGAACCTAAGACGATCATATCGTAGTAATCTCGATTGGCCGCGTTGAGAATCTCGTCCGCGGGGTCTCCAACCGCGACGAAGGGGTTGCAGGGAATGCGCCTGCCCACGCAGATTTGGCAACCCTCAACGATCTCCTCCACCGTTTTCTCCGCCTCTTGTTCAATTTCCCGCGCCACCTCGCGTTTGGTGGTGAAAGGCGCGTACCCGCCTCCTCCGGTCACGGTTTCCACTACATCCGGTTTGACATAGAGGGCGTCTACAATGGCGGTAAAATGTTCCATCAGATGACAAGCATAACGCAAGGCCACCCGGGATTCTTCGGTTTTATCAACGGCGACCAGAATTTTCATTTTGCACCTCGTTGGGTGTGGGAATGAATTTTGAGGTAAAAGCAAAGGGGTCAGCCTTTTGAGCTAACCCCTTGAAATTCTTTGGCGGGCGATGGGCGACTCGAACGCCCGGCCTTTGGTTCCGGAGACCAACGCTCTATCCACCTGAGCTAATCGCCCGCGTAAAAAAATGATATCAGATTCAGGTCCGCTGTCAAGGCGGATTGGAGCCGGTAAGTGAGTCATGAGACTGCTCATCGAGAGGAGAAAGGCCTGGCCCGCACGGGCGCACCTGTCTGTGAGCCTAAATTGAGGGCGGACATCCAGGTCCGCTCCTGCAAAAGATAAATTACTTTTATGAACGCCAATCAGAATGAGACCGTCGCAGGGCTCTCCTGATGAAACTCTTTTCCTGGCAAGGGCGAGCCAGGTAATACCTGATGCGGGCGGTCTGGCGCGGCGGCAGACCGGGGCTGCGTCAATTCCAGAGGTTTATGGCCTCAAAAGGGCCCTGGCTGACCGGCGGCGCCTCTCCCCGGGCCACCCACAGGACCCGGTCAGCCGGGCGAAAGACGGTGCAGACCGCGGTCCCGGCATTGGCGACCTGGGGGTCGGCGAGGATACGCTGGAGATCCTCTGGCCCCAGATGGCGGTCGCGGGCCAGCTCCTGGAGCCGCTGGTTGCGGGCCTGGCTGTAGGCCTCGGAGAACTGGTCAGAGGAGATCACGGAATAAGGCGGGGGAGAAGGGAAACGTCCCTTCAGGTCAAGCATGGCCGGGCTCTGGTAATGGTTGGTGGCCGTGAGCACCCCGTGGCGGGGATGGCGGACGGCCCCGCGGCGGGCGGAGAGTTCGAGCACCAGGGCCTCTTGGGGCCCGCAGAGGAGGAGATTGTTGCCGATGGTGCCGGGCTCCCGGAGGACCTGGGCGGCCACCGCGGCCACCGTGTCTCCCTGTTCCAGGGCCAGGCGGAACCGGAGGGCCGCAGGGGTGCCTTTGAGGCTGCGGTCCCGGCTCACGGCCGAAAGCTGGGCCAGGGCCACGCCGGCCCGGTTGAGGCCGGTGCAGACGCCCACATAACCCGGCCAGGCCAGGGAGGCCAGGGCTTGCCCCTGCTGCGGCTCCAGGAGGAAGAGGGTCTGGAGGCGGGTTAAGGGCTCGGTGAATACCGGATAGTCCAGATTGCGCCCCATGAGGCAGGTTCCCGGCGCCTCACCGTTCTCCACGGCCAGGGCCGAGCAGCGGGGGCTGTTGTTGGCCAGGTCGTCGATCACATTGAGAAGCAGCACGCCGCCCAGGCTGACGCCGGCCCCGGCGGCAATGGCGGCCATTTCCTGTTGCAGATGCGGCGGCACCTGGGGCCAAAAACCCCGGGCCAGCCACTTCAAAAGACCGAACAGGGGCAGGGCCCCGGCATAGAGGCTGATGTGAGCCAGGTAAGTCAGGAGGGTCCGGCGCAGCAGCCGGATGTCGGCGGCCAGGATCTGCCCGTGGCGGCGACCCAATTCCTGCGGTGAGCCCCAGAGTTCCAGCTTACGAAGCATGTTAACCCGCCTGTCTCAGCCCGCCAGGAAAAGGGTGGCGGTTATGGCGATTCCGCCGAGGCCTTGCTGACGCCGGCCGAGCCTGTGCCGCTACTTGGCCAAACTGGCCAGCTTTTTCAGATCCATCTGTTGGGCGACGGTCTTTAAGACGTCGAGATTGTCGATGCCTTCACCGTCGATTTTCACCCAGAAGCGATCCGCCACGCTGATATTCAATTCTCCCTGCTTGTCCTGCGGCCGCAAGGATTCCATGGCCTTGAACCCCTGAATCTCGATAGTGCGAATGGTCTCTTCGTTGCTCTCCATTTCGAGTTGCTGTCCCATCACAAACGGGATCGGCTTGCCCAAAAAGTCCATGATGATGACCTCCAGGGTCTTATCCCCGGACTTAAATGAGGCCCGGGCTTCGCTTACCATGACATTACCCTGCTTCAGGGTGGTGCCGCTGGGTTTGCCCTCCATGGCCCAGCCGGGAATTTTGATATCCACCAGGGGCAACAATTCTTTGAAATGGACCACGTCCGCCCGGGCCGCCAGGGTGGCGCCGAAGAGGAACAGTGAAAGAAACAGCAGGATAGCCGGTTTAAACTTCAGCCTTTGGGGGAGATAATCGGCCATGAAAGTCTCCTATGATAGGGATACGGAAGTTGGTGATGGACTACTCAGCCTTCCCGGGAAAACTTCAACCAAAACCCGGTAGCCAGGCCCCAGATTACTCCGAAGAAGGTGACCAGGATCGGAGCCATATATCCCAACTCCAACCCCAACATACCTTTCTGCATCTTCGGAAAAATGACCAACAGCTGCACCAGTGTTTGGCCCAAGCTGTACAACGCGCCTCTCACGTAGTAGGACCCCGAAAAAGGCAGCAAGAACAGGAAAGCCCAGATGCCGCCCCAGACCATATGCTGATAAATCCACATGGGGGTCAGAGCCGGGGCCATGGGGAATCCCAAGAGTGCATTGAGGCCCACCGCACCGAAAGCCCAAGCCACCACGGCCTTGAGCAGGCCGCCGACCGCGCCCGCAGTAAAGATCAGACTGAGCTTGCGATAGAAATTGTTCATGGGAGCGACTCGCCTCCGAGCAATCCAGAGAAGGTAGCAATCTGAAAATTATAAAATATATCCGGCCCCGCGCCAAAAGGATTATGCAAGAAACCTAAAGGCATCCGAGGTACGGGCGGGGGAAATTTTTTTAAAACCTCAGCATCCCGGCTTTAGCGGTAATGGGCCCTTTGCAGCCAAAAGCCGGCGGTCCATCCCCAGACGGCATTGTAGAACACCACTAACAGGGGCGTGAGATAGCCCAATTGCAGGCCCAGGACGCCTTTATGGGCCTGGAGGGGAAAGACTATGAAGAGCTGCACCAGGGTAGGCCCCAGACTGAAAATTACCCCCTTGGCGGGCCAGGACAGCCGCCCCAGGGGCACGAGGAACAGCAGCCCCCAGAGGCCGCCCCAGACCAGCCGGGGATAAAGGAAGGCCGGGGTTAAGGCCGGGGCGATATGGACGCCCAGGGCCGGGGCGATCCCGAGCCAGCCGAACAACCAGACTGCCAAACTGTTCCAGAGGGCACCGAAACAACCGGCTACAAAAACCAGGGAGAGTCTGCTCATTATTAGATTCATGAGATCCTCCTTATCTCAGCCATGCCCGGCTACTTGAGGCTGCGCATAAATTTGCGGCGGTCCCGGCCCCGCCGGCCATAGGCATAGAGGTAATGATCGACCCGAGGCAGGCCTCCGGCGGTATGAAAAGAGAAGGCCTGTCCTTCCAGGGCCCGGTCGGCCTTGGTGATCCGGGCGTGTTGGCGCAGGTGTTCCATCCAGGTCTCCACGATGAAGGTCTCAAGGAAACGCCCGGGAGAACCGGTGTCCTGAAACAGACCCCAGCGGATGGCTCCGTCCCGGCGCCGGATGTGACTCAAGGCTCGCATGGCCTGGGCGAAGGGTTTGGCTTGTCCCGGATCGATGAGATACTCCACGGTCACCAACACCGGTCCCTGTTCGGGGCGGGGCTCCAATTCCAGGTGGGGTTCGGGCCAATGCAGGGAGGGGGTCAGGTCTGATTCCGCGTCGATCTTAACGGGGTAGCGGAGGATGGCCAGGAGCCCCACCAGGACCAGCCCCCCGGCCGAGAACAGCAGGGCGGCTTTGAGGCCTTGATGGGTGGCCACCGCGCCCCAGCCGGCGCTGCCGCTGCTTAGGGTGCCGGCGAAGACGAGCATGTAAACGGCCAGGACCCGGGCCCGGACCCACGCCGGGACTGCAACTTGGATGGCCACATTGAAGGTGGAAAGCATCACCAGCCAGGCGGTCCCGCTAAGCACCATGGCCACCGCCAAAGCGGACATGTGGGGCACCAGGGCGACGACCGCGATCATGGCCGCGGCAATCAAAGTCATGCCGGCTAATAAGACCTCACCGGGGAAACGCCGCTGCAGCAGCGGCATCAGCGCGGCCCCGGCCACCGCGCCGGCGCCGAAGCAGCCCCAGAGGATGCCGTAGTCGGCGGAGCTGCCTCCTAATTCGTAGCGGACCACCAGCGGGAGCAGGGCCCAAAGTGAACAGGAAAACAGGGTGAAAATCCCGCTGCGCCAGAGCACGGCCTGCAATCCCGGAGAGTGGCGCACATAGCGCAAGCCGCTGCGCATGCCTGCGAGCATGCGTTCGGCCGGCAAGGTGGTGTCAGTGAGCGGCCGGGGCCACCAGTACAGGACGATCATGACCCCCAGGAAAGAAACGGCGTTCAAGGCGAAGGTGGCCGCCGCGCCAGCCAGGGCCACGATGACGCCTCCGGCCGCGGGGCCTACCGCCCGGGAGACATTGAAACCGGCGCTGTTCAGAGAGATGGCCTGGGTCAGTTCGGCGCGAGGCA
The DNA here is from genome assembly GCA_023229795.1 of Syntrophobacterales bacterium. Taxonomy (GTDB): domain Bacteria; phylum Desulfobacterota; class Desulfobaccia; order Desulfobaccales; family 0-14-0-80-60-11; genus 0-14-0-80-60-11. The sequence continues at coordinate 2,826 of JALNYP010000041.1, read as the reverse complement.
CCAGTTCGGGCACGATGGCCTGCCAGGCGGGAGCATTCATGGCCGCGCCCAGTCCCAATAAAAAGGTAAAACTCAAAAGCAGCCAGGGCGTGGTGGCCCCCAGAAAGGTCAGAGCCGCCAGCAACGCCGCGGCAACCATCATCCAGGCCTGAGTCACCAGCAGCAGCCGGCGGCGATCGATGATGTCGGCCAAGGCCCCGGCAGGCAGCGCCAACAGGAACATGGGGAAAATGCTGGCGGATTGCACCAGGGCCACCAATACCGGGGATTTGGACAGGGAGGTCATGAGCCAGGCGGCCCCCACGCTTTGCATAAAGGTGCCGATATTGGAAACCACGGTGGCAATCCATAGCCACCGGAATACCGGATACGCAAACGGACTCCAGGCTGAGGCGGGGGATTTCATAACCAATTAGGTTCGGGAATGTGTCTGATCTGCCAATCAGCCGATAAGGCTGGTCTAAATATAAGCATCGATTGAAAGTTGTCATGCGGGTGGAAGCAAAGAGGCGCCCGCGCCATAAAAAAGGGACCCGGAGCAACGGGTCCCTGTCATTGTATCAGGCCGGGTTAGCCCAGGATAGCCTTCAGGTCCTCGTCCGGGGTGGTAATAGGCTTGATGTCAAAGTTTTTCACCAGCACATCCAGGACGTTGGGGGTGATAAAGGCCGGCAGGGACGGCCCCAGGCGGAAGTTCCTGATGCCGAGGAAAAGCAGGGTCAACAGAATCGCTACGGCCTTCTGCTCGTACCAGGACAGGACCAGGGACAGGGGCAGATCGTTGACTCCGACTCCGAAGGCGTTGGCCAGGGCCACCGCGATCTGCACCGCAGAGTAGGCATCGTTGCACTGACCCACATCCAACAGCCGCGGGATGCCGCCGATATCGCCCATTTCCTTGTCAAAGAAGCGGAACTTGCCGCAGGCCAGGGTCAAAACCACGCAATCCTTGGGGACCTTTTCCACGAACTCGGTGTAGTAGTTGCGGGTGGGTTTGGCCCCGTCGCAGCCGCCCACCAGAAAGAAGTGGCGAATCTGCTTGTTCTTGACGGCCTCGATGACCGTTCCCGCCACGCCCAGGACGGCGTTCCGGCCAAAGCCGACCATGACGGATTTGCCATTGCTGTCTTCGGCAAAGCCCGGCATGGCCAGGGCTTTGTCAATCACCGGCTTGAAGTTGAGGTCCGGGATGTGGGTGATGCCGGGCCAGCCCACCAGGCCCCGGGTGAACAGGTTGGGGGCATAGACCTCCTGGGGCCGCTGGATGCAGTTGGTGGTCATGACGATGGCGCCGGGGAACTGGGGGAATTCCTTGGCCTGGTTCTGCCAGGCAGTGCCGAAGTGGCCGTAGAAATGGGGATACTTCTTGAGGGCGGGATAGCCGTGGCAAGGGAGCATCTCGCCATGGGTATAAACGTAGATGCCTTTGCCTTCGCTCTGTTTGAGGATTTCTTCCAGGTCCAGGAGATCGTGGCCGGAAACCAGGATGGCCTTGCCCTTTTTGTGGCCCAGGGGCACCTGGGTGGGCACGGGGTGGCCGTAGTGGCCGGTGTTGGCCGCGTCCAACAGCTCCATGGTGCGCAAGTTGATTTCGCCGCATTTGAGCACCAGGCCCAGCATCTCGTTCAAGCCCAGGTTGGGGTCGGCGGTGGCGGCCAGACCCTCGTGGATGAAGGCGTAGACCTTCTCGTCTTCCTGCCCCAAAATCCGGGCGTGGTCGGCGTAGGCGCAGACCCCTTTGATACCGAAGAGCAGGGTGTGCTTGAGGGCCAGGATATCGGCATCCGCGGCGGGATAAGATTTGAGACCCACTGTTTCGGCCTGCTTGAGGAGGCCGTCCAGGGTGGCTTCGGGCTTCAGGGCGGCCGGGCCGGCGGCGAACTCCACCTTACCCCCGGCTTTTATGACTTTCTGTTTCAGCCCTTCCCGGAGTTCGACGCTCTTACGGATCAGCTTCACCAGGCGGTCGGGGTCGAAGTCTACGTTGGTCAGCGTGGAAAACGCGGCCTCGCAGGTAAAGACGTTGACGTCCCGGTCGCTGACGCCGACCTGGCGGCCGGCCACCGCCACCTGGGACAAGCCCTGGAGACTATAGATCAGTAAGTCCTGCAGGGCCGCGACCTCGGGATTTTTACCGCACACACCCTGAATCTCGCACCCCTTGCCTTTGGCCGCCTGTTCACATTGATAACAAAACATGGGTAACCTCCTGAATTTTGTATTTCTAAAATTCTTTGATTGAGCTTGCCAACTGCATCGTTGTCAGTAATTTAATGCCGCCTCGGCCGCGGAACCTTGACTTAAGACAAAAGTGGCGGATTTTTTTCGGTGCCGCAGAAATTTGGTCTCCGTGGCAAGGAGATTAAAGGATACTGGGAGATAGACCGGCGTCCTGAGGACTAGATGGCCACTTACTTGGAGACCAATGACAAAATTGTTAATTAAAAGATAGGCATTCGTTTAAGAAAAACCATCCTCGGGGCATTTTTTTTATGGATAGTTGGCGATGGCGGCCAGGAGTCGGCCTATCGGTGGGGCTGCACAGGCGAGACGCCTGTGCCCCTATTCCAGGAGGTCTTTTAAGGCCAGGAGTTCGTCCCGGATGGTCTTCAGCAGGGTCATGACCTGATTGTCCAGGGGGACGGGCAGGGGCCGCGGGGGCACGAAGCGATGCTGCTCGGGTTTGTGGTTCATCTGGCGGCGCATGGCTGCCAGGCTGAGTTTTTCTTCGTCCCGGAGGCGCTTGATCTCGAAGATGAGCTGAATATCGGCGGGGCGGTATAAGCGGGGGCGGGAGCCGCGGCGGTTGGGTTTCAGGAGCTTACC
>JALNYP010000040.1 GCA_023229795.1 Syntrophobacterales bacterium | reverse complement strand
AAGGTCGGGCCGCCGGTGCAGCAGTTGCACCCGGCGCCGCAGGCTGCCGGTGCCGACCCGGCCGCCGGCCGGAATCTCGGAGAGATCGGCGTAGCGGGACGAAATAAAGGCGTCCCGGCAGTCCTCACGGAGGGGTACCGCGCCCAGGATCAGGCCCTTCGGCACCTCCGCGGGCATGTCCTTGAGACTGTGCACTGCCAGGTCCACCTGGCCCGTCAGGAGCGCCTCTTCAATCTCTTTGATGAACAGGCCCTTGCCCCCGATCTGAGCCAGGGGGACGTTGGTAATTTTATCGCCGGTGGTCTTAATGACCACCAGTTCAACCCGGCAGCCGGGGTTATGGCCGGCAATCTGCGCCGCCACCCAGCGCGACTGGGCCAGGGCCAGGGCGCTGCCCCGGGTGCCGATTTTGATCTCGATGGCCAAATCCGATCCTTAGTGGCAGGTGCTGCAGGACCCGGAGGAACAGCTGCCGCAGGAGGCGCCTTTGGGGCTGGAAGTCGAGGTAAACTTATACCCCACCTTAGCGGCACAGGCGCTCATCAATTTATCCACCTTGGTCTGGCCGCAATGGGGGCAGGCCACCTCCGGGTTGGCCCCGAAGACCAGTTTCTCAAAATCCTGGTTGCAGCTATGGCAATGATACTCAAAAATGGGCATGGCTTGAAGCTCTCCTTGATCATTTTGAGGGCAGGGCAGGGGATTCCCCCGGCTTCCCTCAAACTCCTCACTTGGCCAACTTTAAAGGGTTGGGGTGAGGGCTGGGGAGAGGGGGCCGGGGTTTTGGTCCCCCCCCCCCTTCTCCCAACTTTTTATTTTACCTTATTTTTTGTCAATGCGCACCGGGGCGCCTTCCGGCACCAGTTTGAGGCAGCAGGGGTCGTCCGTTACCCGCCCCACCCGGTTGACGGCGCTGGCCGGGCGAATCTCCCCGGGGACGCTGGTCGGGGTGAGTCCGAAAAAAATGCAGAAAGCCCGCCCGGTGGGCCAGTAGGCCAGGTCCCCCACGTTTACTACCACCGTGGCGCTCTCGTCCAGGTCCGCCACCACCTGGGAGACGGGAAAGTAGATCTCCTCGCCCCAGAGCTGGGCCGCACCTTGGATGGGCAGGGCAGCCACCAGGGCCTGGGCGGTGGGGGAATCATCCAGAAAAGCGTTGATCCGCTGGTCGCCGGCGGTAATGACAATCTCCGTAGGCATTATCCTTCCTCCAGTTCTTCCGTCACCAGGGCAGCCAAGAGCGGCAACAGCAGCTCATGGTGGCCGGTCAGCGCATAACCCCGCCCCACCCCGGCGGTGGGCCGCCGCACCACGTTGGTGAGGGGGCGGTAATGTTGGACGAAATCCAGGTTCACCGTGGTCAGGGGCGCAACTTTATGGCCCAGGTTGCGGGCCAGGGTGATGGCCTTGAGGAACACCTCCGGGATGATCACCGCGGACCCCAGGTTGATAAAGACCCCGTCGTTGAGCTCGCTGACCATGGCGGCAAAGAGGCGAAAATCCCGGTGCGTCGCGGCTCCCAGGGCTTCGGGGTTCACCGACGGGTGCAGGTGGATGATGTCGGTACCCACTGCCACGTGCACCGTCAGGGGGGTCTCCAGGGCCGCGGCCGCGGCCAGGAGGCTCAAATTCTTATAGGGAAAAGCGCTCTCTTGCAGCCGCTGGCCCACTGCCTTTCCCAGCCCCAGCCCTTGCCCGGCCCCCCAGGTAATGGCCTCGTTCAAGAATTCCGCGGTTTCCCGGGCCATGCCGAACTGGCCGCAACCCAGGACCTCGTCCACGTCTTCGGAGGTGCGGCCCGCCATGGCCACCTCGGCGTCGTGGATGATGCCGGCCCCGTTCATGGCCATGCCGGTGATCAGGCCCCGGCGCAACAGGTCGATGAGGATGGGGCTCAAACCCACCTTGATCGGGTGGGCCCCCATGCCCAGGAAGACCTGGCGCCCCTGGCGCCTGGCCGTTACCCAGGCCGCGGCCACCTCCCGCAGGGTCTGGCCCGCCAGAATCCGGGGCAGGCCGTCCACAAAGTCCCGGAAGCGGCCCCCGGGCGGAAAGGGGCGGCCAAAGTCCTGCTGGCTGACCTTGGAATGCCGCTCAGACAGATTGTAAGTCTTGATGCCGTCCAGGGAAAGGGGTTCGAGCTTTTTCATCCGGCCTCCGGGGTTTCCTGAGAAAATGGAGAACAACCCCCAAATGGTGCGTGGTGCGCACCCTACGCGCTACCCCTCGAACTTCTCCGGGAAGAGCAGGAAATCCACCAGATCGCAGAGCACATGCCCCAGGGTGATGTGCACCTCCTGGATGCGCGGGGTGTTGCGGGAGGGCACGACCAGGGCCGCTTCCGCCGCGGCGGCCACCGGCCCGCCGTCGCCGCCGCTCAGGGCCAGGGTCTTGAGGCCCAACTCTCGGGCCGTGGTCAGCGCCGCGGCCACGTTGGGGGAATTGCCGCTGGTGCTGATGCCCCAGGCCAGGTCCCCAGGCTTACCCAGGGCCCGCACCTGCTTGGCGAAGACCTCTTGAAAATCATAGTCGTTGGCCACCGCGGTGAGAATCGAGGTGTCGGTGGTCAGGGCCAGGGCGGCCAGGGGCGGGCGCTCCACCTGGAACCGGTTGACGAACTCTGCGGCCAAGTGCTGGGCGTCCGCGGCGGAACCGCCGTTCCCGAAAATCAGCACCCGGCCGCCAGCCTGAAAGACCCCTGCCAGCATCCGGGCGGCCTCGGCCACCAATGTTCCGTGCCCTTCCAGCACCCGGCGCTTGAGCTCAATGGACTCGGCGAAGGCTTGCCGAAACCGCGCGTTAAGACTCATGGACCCTCCTGAACTTTTTGGTGCAACCCAATATCAGTGGCCCAGGCCTCCGGCCTGTGAAAAAACTGCATGGTCATATCTGGCGTCCATAGGCCAGAGGCCACCTGTTCACGGGTTTGGGAAGGAACCTGAAAGACTCGTTTCTTCCTCCTCACGCCAGCAACTTCTGATACCGCACCGGGCTGAATTGCACCGTCTCCATCAGGGCGATCAACTGCTTGGCCAGAGCCTGGGCCTTCGGATCTTTGGCGGCTCGGGCCGCCACCGCGGGAAAACGGTCCTGCATCAAGGCAAAGAGAAAATTCTGGGCCTCGGTGAGCTCCAGGGTCAGGGGAATGCGGCTGACATAACTCAAAAAGTCGTTGAGGCGGGTCACGTTCTCCGTCCGGAAGGCCTCGCTCAGATCCTCCAGATGCCGATGCAGTATGCGCCCCAGAATCCTGGCCCCCTCATGGGTCTCCAGCTTTAACCCCATAAGCCGGGCATCCTGGATCACTTCCATAATCTCTTCGGAAGTGGAGATGGAAGTGGGGTCAGGCTCCATCTGGCGCAGCAAGTCCACCAGGCGCCGGTTCAAGGTGATCTCCCCCAGGGCGCGATACAAGCGCGGCATGGGCAGACCCTCAACGGCCATGGCCTTGAGCAGGCCCCGGGATTCTTCAAAACTATGGCTGACCAGTTCCACCGCTTCTTCCTGGTTCACCCGCAGCAAGTCCTGAAAGACCTGGAGTTTTTCATCCTGGAACACATCGTGGATGCTGTAGTAGGTCGCGCCCAGACGCTTCACCATGAAGGGGATCAGGTCTTCCGGGGTCTCTTGCAGGACCTGGAAAAGTTCTTCCCGCAGGGTGAGGAACTCCCGGGGCGAGGGATGCGCTTGCACCTGGGTGCGGTAGAGATAGCTCCCCAGAAAAGCCGTGAAAAACGATTGGGTGCGGCTCTCCAGGGTGACGCCCGAAGTCAGGCGCAACCGCCCGGCCGCCACCATCAATGACCCCTGGGTCTTGTCCTCTAGGTCCATGGCCTCCGCGCGGTAGTGGTAAATGTGGTTGGGGCACTGGCGGTCCCGGTCCTTGAGCCAGGAAATCACCCACTGGTTGGCCACCTTGGGGTAATCCACCACTGCCGGTTTGATCCGCTTCTGGTAAATGGTGAGGCCGTTGCCCTCCTGGGGATTATTGCTCACGGCCCGCTCCAGGATTTTCAGGAAAGGGGCCTCCAGGGGTTCGGAGGTAAAATCCTGGCCCAACTGCAGGGCCCGGGCGGCATACTTGATCACCTGCAAGGCCTCGAGGCCCGCAATATCCGCAAAGAACCAGCCGCAACTGGCGTACATGAGCAGGGAGTGGCGCTGCATCTCCAGGAGCTTCAGGGCCGCCACCCGGTCGTCCTGCTTCAGATTGGACTTCCCCTGTTTGGCGAAAAAGTCGTTCAGCACGCCGTTACCGCGGCCGGAAATGACGTCCACGTAGGCGTTGCGGGCCTGCCAGGGGTCCTGGAAATATTTCTGCCCCTCGGCCTCGAAGATGTCCGCCAGTTTGCTGTTCAAAAAATCGAACGACTCCCGCAACGGGGCCCGCCAGCGCTGGTTCCAGGTGGGCTGGCCCCCGGTGGAGCAGCCGCAGTTCTCCTTCCAGCGCCCCACCCCGTGGGCGCAGCTCCAGGAACTGCCCTCGCCTTTGGGGCCCAGGGAAATTTCCACCTCCAGCTTCGGCGGCGCCAGCTCCAGAAACGTGGCATAATTAGTGAGCTGAAAACCCTTCTGGGGCAGCACCTGGGTGAGGGCGTGGGCCAGGGCCAACTCTCCGAATTTCTTGTGGTGGCCGTAATTTTCGCCGTCAGTGGCCACGTGCAGGAGTTGGGGGCGGCTCTTCTCGGGGGAAAATCCGGCCACCAGCCGGTTTACCAGTCGGTAGCTGTCCATCAGCAGGTCTCCGAAACTGATATCCGCGGCCACTTCGCCGTTATAGAAAAAGACGTCGATAAAGCGCCGCTGGCGCGGGTCCCCGCCGGGTTCCGGCAAAAAACAGCGGTAAGCCTGGGTGGTATCCAGTCCGCCGGATGCCGCGGTCCACTCCCCGCCGGTCAGCGGCCGCACCCGTTTGGCCTGGTAGGGCGATAAAAGGACATACTTCATGCCGTGGTCCACCAGGGTGGTCAGGGTGGGATAATTCACCGCGGTCTCGGGCAGCCATAAGGCAGTCGCGGCCCGCTTAAACCGGTGTTCAAAGTCCCGGAGCCCCCAGATCACCTGGGTTTCCCGGTCCCGGGAGTTGGCCAGCGGCAGGATGGGATGGCTGTAGGCCTGGGCCATGGCGTTGCCGTACCCCAGGGCCGCCTGGCTCCGGGCGTCGGCCTCCAGGATCTTGGCATAGGTGTCCGGCGCCTGCTCCGCCAGCCAACTGATGAGGGTGGCCCCGAAATTGAAGCTCAGATGCTGGTAATTGTTGACGATATCCAGTATGCGTCCCTGGCCGTCATAGACCCGGGCCGCGCCGTTGGGGCGATAGCACTCCGCGGTGATGCGGGTATTCCAGTCGTGGTAAGGGCTGGCGCTGGGCTCCACCTCGATCTTCTCAATCCAGGGATTTTCCCGGGGAGGTTGATAAAAGTGGCCGTGGATGACTATGTAGCCCTTGGCCGAAATTTTTGCCGGTAACCCGTCCATATCTGCTCCGTGGCTGAGAGGCCGTCCCGCCATTGCCGCGGCTGTTTCCGCCTGGAGGCCGAAAAGTCCGATGGCAAAAAGTTAAATTTACGTCATAATAATGCGGGCGGGCCGGGGAGTCAATCACCGCGTGCAGGAGTCCCCCGGGAAACGCCGGGGGCGCCGAACCCGTAATTGACACTTTTCTCCCGGTGCAAAACGCGAAAGGGTTGACAAGATATCAAAACGCTGTAAAATTGAATGGCTAAAGTTCGTATTTTGGAGGCCACTGTGTACGCCATTATTCAAACCGGCGGGAAACAATACCGCATCGCCCCCGGAGATGTGCTCCGGGTGGAGCGCCTTCCGGGCGAGCGCGGCGATGAAGTGATTCTGGATCAGGTGCTGATGGTGACCGACGGCGAGACCGTCCAGGTCGGCCAGCCCCTGGTGCCCAACGCCACCGTGCGCACCCAGATCGTGCGCCAGGGCAAAGGCAAGAAGGTCCTGGTGTATAAAAAGAAACGCCGGAAGAATTATCGGCGCAAACAGGGCCACCGCCAGATGTTCACCGCCTTGCAGATTAGCGAAATTATTTTATAATTAAGCCAGATTCAGGGCATCCGGCCGCCGAGCCCGAGGGCGCGGCGGGACCGGGTGACGCAGGAGAGCAACCATGGCACATAAAAAAGCTGGCGGCAGCTCACGCAACGGCCGGGATAGCGCCGGCAAACGCCGGGGCGTCAAAAGATTTGCCGGCCAGGCCGTAAAGGCGGGCACCATCCTCGTACGGCAGGTGGGCACCCGCATCCACCCGGGCACCAACGTGGGCATGGGCCGCGATTTCACCCTGTTCACCAAGATTGACGGCGTGGTGAAATTCGAGGCCTTCGGCAAAGATCGCAAGCGGGTCAGCGTCTATCCACCCAGTTGAAGTCCTTTCCCGACGAAGTCGATATCACCGTCCGGGCCGGCAACGGCGGGCCGGGCTCTGTCAGCTTCCTCCGGGCCCGCTTCCAGCCCCGGGGCCGACCCGACGGCGGTGACGGCGGCGCCGGCGGCGATATCATCCTCGAAGTCTCCCCCAACCTGCGCACCTTAAGCCACTTCCGCGGCCGCCGCGTCTTCGCGGCCGAAAACGGCCGCCGGGGTCAGAGCCAGGACCGCCACGGCAAGAACGGCGCCTCTCTCACCATCCCCGTGCCCCTGGGCACCCGGGTCTTCGACAACGACACCGGCAGGTTCTTAAAAGACCTCATGACCCCGGGAGAGCGCTTCGTCCTGGCCAAAGGCGGCCGGGGCGGCAAGGGCAACGCCCACTTCACTTCCTCCCGGATGCGTTCCCCCCGCTTTTCCCAACCCGGCGAACCGGGCCGGGAGCGCCTGATTCACCTGGAGCTCCAGATCCTGGCCGACGTCGGCCTCATGGGGGCCCCCAACGCCGGCAAAACCACCCTGCTCAAGGCCATGACCGCGTCCCGGGCCCGGGTGGGGGCCTTTCCCTTCACCACCTTGACCCCGCAATTGGGCGTCATGGGCCCGGAAGCCGACCGCGAGCCCCTGATCCTGGCCGAAATCCCCGGTCTCATCGTTGGGGCCCACCTGGGCAAAGGCCTGGGCCACCGCTTCCTGCGGCACCTGACGCGCACCCGGCTGCTTATCCAGGTCATCGACTTAAGCCAGGTCGATCCGGCCGACCCCCTGGGGCCGCTTAACATGCTGGAAGAAGAAATGCGCGCCTTCGATCCCTCTTTGCTGGACAAACCCCGCCTGGTGGCGTTAAATAAGATTGACTTATTGGCGCCGGACTTTCCCCGGGACCGGGTCATCCGGGCCTATGCAGAGGCCGGCTGGCGGGTGTTTACCGTGTCCGCCGCCATCGGCGAGGGCCTGGCCCCCTTGCGGGAGGCCATCTGGGCAGAATTTGCGGTAAAGCCCGAGCCCATCTAATTATTGGTCATCAAGGTGGCGCGACGAGACCCCAGGCACCATGGCCATGCATCCCCTACGACAGCAATACCTGACTAAAGCCAAACGGGTCGTCCTCAAGCTGGGGAGCGCGGTCCTTACCGCGCCCGACGGGCTTAACCTGCCCCTGATCCAGCGGTTGGTGGGCGAGATCGGCCGCCTGATCTCCGGGGAGCGGGAATTCATCCTGGTCTCCTCCGGGGCCATTGCCGCGGGCTGCCGCAAGCTGGGGCTCACCTCCCGCCCCACCGGCATCCCCCAGGCCCAGGCCGTGGCCGCGGCCGGGCAAAGCGCCCTGATTCTCACTTACGAAGAGGCCTTTGCCGAATTCGGCCTCAAGGTGGCCCAGATCCTGCTGACCCATGACGACCTGGAGTCCCGCCACCGCTTCCTGAACGCCCGCAACACCCTCTTTACCCTGCTCCAGTGGCAGGTGGTGCCCATCATCAACGAAAACGACACCGTGGCCACCGACGAGCTCAAGTTCGGCGACAACGACAACCTGGCCGCCTTGATCTGCAACCTGGTGGGGGCCGACCTGCTCATTCTCCTCACCGACATCGAGGGCCTCTTCGATAGAGACCCCCGGGAATACCCCGACGCCCGTCTCCTGAAACTGGTGGAAACCATCAACGCGGGTGTGGAGAAGGCCGCGGGCAAGAAGGCCGGCGCTTTGGGCCGGGGCGGGATGTTGAGCAAGGTGCAGGCCGCCAAGAAGGCCGGGGCCGCGGGCCTGCCCACCCTCATCGCCAACGGTCTGACGCCGGGCATCCTGGGCCGGATCTTCGCGGCCGAGGAAGTGGGCACCCTGTTTCTGCCCCAGGCCCAGAAACTCACCAGCCGCCAGTACTGGCTGGCCTACAACGTCACCCCCAAGGGCGCCATCCTGGTGGACTACGGGGCCAGGGAGGCCCTGATCCAACGCCATAAGAGCCTGCTGCCCGCCGGCATCCTCGAAGTCTTCGGGGGCTTCGGCAAGGGGGCCGCGGTGCACCTCATGGACCCGGACGGCAAACCCTTCGCGGTGGGCCTCACCAACTACACGGCCCGGGAAATCGGCCGCATCAAAGGCCGCCAATCCCAGGAAATCGCCCAGGCCTTGGGCGGCCCCCAGGACTACGACGAGGTTATTCATCGGGATAATTTGGTGATATTTCCGGAGGTGTGATCATAAAATTAATTATTATATATATTAATCTTCCTTAACATAGGTGACGCCATGAAAAATAATTTTATAGGATATTATCGTCCAAGTGATTTTGATTTTTCTATTTTGTGGGATAATTGTATTTTTTCATTTGATGCTAATGTTCTTTTAAATTTATATCGTTATTCTACCAAAACATGTGCCGACCTCTTAGATATACTTGACAAAATATCTGATCGGTTATGGCTTCCTTTTCAAGTGGGCATAGAGTATCAGGTAAATAGATTAGAAGTTATTCAAAAGCAACAAAATGCTTATAGTGATATAATAAATAATATCACTCAGATTCAAAATAATATGGAATCGTATCTTAATAATTATTTAAAACACCCTTTTATAGAAGTAAAACCTCTAATAGATAAAACAAAAGCCCTTTTTTCAAAAATCACAGAAGAATTAAAAACCCAGGGGGAAAAACATCCTGATCTTATTGGTTTTGATATCTTAAGAGATAGAATAACAGATATTTTTAATGGGAAAGTAGGCGGAGCTTATAATTTTAAAAGGCTCAAAGATATCTATGATGAAGGGCAAAAACGTTATGAAAAATGTATTCCCCCTGGTTATTCAGATTCTGAAAGGAAAAAGGGGGAAAATAAATACGGTGATTTAATCCTATGGTTTCAATTAATCGATAAATCGATAGAATTGCAAAAACCATTTATATTCATAACTGATGAAACCAAAGAAGACTGGTGGTGGATATTCAAAGGTAGAACAATAGGGCCGCGGCCTGAACTCATTGAGGAATTCCACTTAAAAACTAATCAAGATTTATATATATACAGCTCATACCAGTTTATGGAATACGCTAGACAATATTTAAAGCAGCATGTAGAAGAGAAGGCGATAAATGAAGTAAGGGAATTAAGGGAAACGGATATTATTGATTCATTAAAATTTATTACAAAATTATATCAAGATAAAAATATTAAAAATGACCTCGAAATTATTAAGTTATATCAAGAGCGAGATGTATACGAAGAGCATATGTCTGCTATTCAAAATGAAATAACATCTATAGTTAAGAAAATGCATGAATCGAGATTATCAGAATCCTATGAAATGGAGAATGAAACTAATGAACTTACAAATCGTTATCGTTATTTAAAGAGGGATTTTAATAGTATTCAAGAGAATATTAATAATATATACAATAAGATAGAAGAATTGAAATCTCGCGAAGAAAGTAATAAAAAATTTCTAAACGAGTTTCAATATAGATGACAATGATTATTTTAATAGGAACTCTGTGCAATGAGCTAGGACTCAGAGGTCTTCCCCCACCCCAAACTCTTAAGAACTGGTGGCACAGGCGTCCCGCCTGTGCAGGAAGCACACAGCGAACCGAAATTAACCTCAAGAGGCAGCCATTTGGACTTCGACGACGCCGTAGTTTTGGAAACCTTTTCCAACCGTATCGAGGCTGAGATGGCCGCGGGGCTGTTGGAGTCCGAGGGCGTGGAGGCCGTGGTCAGGGCCGATGACGCCGGCGGAGCTTATCCCATGCTCCAGTTTGTCCGCGGGGTGCGCCTCATGGTGGCCAAAGAGGACGAGGCCCGGGCCCGAGAAATCCTGGCCGCCATGGCCGCGCCGCCCGACCCCGAGAGCGAATCCTGAACCAGCCTCCTTTTCGTTCCAAGCGTCACCTTCCATAGGTTTAAAGCGAGCCCCAATTTGATCGCCCGGAGTTTTAAGTCCCCCTTTTTAAAGGGGGATTTAGGGGGATTATTAGAGACTTATCTAATCCCCCCTGCCCCCCTTTACAAAAGGGGGGAAATAAAAAACTTGGCTTTCATTGTCATATGATGATGAGGCGCAACCCAAGCCCGGGTTTCATCTCCGTTAGCACAGGCCTGCGTCCGCACAGGCGAGACGCCTATGCTACCATGTTGATCACAGGCCGGAGGCCTGTGCCACTGGTTTGAATAAGGGGGAGAGGGCCGGGCTCATCGGGTGGGGGGCACCCAGCGGCCGGCCACTGGGGCGGTGGGGACCGGGAGTGAGTTGCTCGCCTGGGAGCGGGGCGGGTGGTGGGGCGGGGACGCACCCTGGGCTTTCTGGGCGGGGATGTAGTATTTCCGGGCCTCGGGCAGGAAGGCCTCGAGTTCATGCAGGCGGCTGGCGTCGGTGGGATGAGTGGACAAGAACTGGGGCATTTTGGCGTTCTTGTCCTTGGCCATCATGCGTTTCCAGAAGTCCAGGGCCTTATCCGGGTTATACCCTGCCTTGGCCATGAGGATGACCCCGATGTGGTCGGCTTCGTACTCCTGTTTGCGGCTGTAAGGCAGGAGGATGCCATACTGGGTTCCCAGGCTGTAGCCCGTCATGGCGGCCTGACTGGCTCCGGGAGCCAGCGCGCCCAACGCCACCCCCAGCCCCAGGCCCCCCACCTGGGTCAAAATGGATTGGCTCATGCGTTCGCCGGCATGGCGGGCCAGGGCGTGGGCCACTTCATGCGAGATCACCGTGGCCAGGCCGGATTCGTCCTGGGTGTATTTCAGGATGCCGGTGAAGATGCCCACCTTGCCGCCGGGCAGGCAGAAGGCGTTGGCCTCCTTGTCCTCAAAGACCACAAACTCCCAGCGGTAATCGGGGCGCTGGGCCGCCGCGGCGATGCGCTCGCCCACCTTCTTCACTTCGGCATTCAGCGCCGGATCATGGGAGACCTTATACTTTTTCTTGATCTGGCCGAAGGCCGAGTAGCCCATCTTGGTTTCGCTGCCCTCGGAGGTGAAGAGCATCTGGCGGCGTCCGGTATAGGGCGCGGAGGCGCACCCCGCCACCAGCAGAATGAGGCCCAGGGCCAGAGATCGGGTCAAGGTGTGGGAGGTTGGCAGCATGGCCGACCCGTGATTGAGGCAAGGCTAAAACCCGAGAGACTCAGGTTTTCGGATAGCTCCGTATGTCTTTATAATGTAGTATATCGGCGGGAAAAGCAAAAAGTTTATAACGCGGCAACGCAGGCTGAAAGCCGGTGTTACCAAAGGATCGCGGCATAAGGGGGAAGCATGGCGCCAGTGGTGTATATCGCGGTAATCGGCGGCAGTGAGATCAGCCCGGAGGTGGCGGCCCAGGCCCGGGAAGTGGGACGCGAGCTCGCCCGCCGGGGCGCGGTGCTGCTGTGCGGCGGCCTGGGCGGGGTCATGGCTGCCGCGGCCCAGGGCGCCCGGGAAGCCGGGGGCGTGAGCCTGGGAATTCTCCCCGACGGCGACCGGCGCCGGGCCAACCCCTTTCTGACCTATAGCATCGCCACCAACCTGGGGCACGCCCGGAACGTGCTCATCGCCCACAGCGCCGACGCCCTCATCGCCATCGACGGCAGTTACGGCACCGTGTCCGAAGCGGCCATCGCCCTGAAGCTGGGCAAACCCGTGATCGCCCTGCATGTCGCCTGGGACCTGCCGGGACTGCAACGGGCGGCTACCCCCGCCGAAGCCGCGGCCCTGGCCTGGGAAGCAGCCAGTGATCAGTTGCCAGTTGCCAGTTAAAGCTCCTGCAAAATTATTCTTCTATTCTCCTGAGCGCCTGACTTGGCGGGGGTTAAGTCCCCCTTTGAAAAAGGGAATTTCTGACGCTGATATAAAATCCCCCCTGCCCCCCTTTGCCAAAGGGGGGTAAAAGCGGCCACTCTTAACAGAGAATCAATTACGAAACACAGAAAAAAGCAAATTTTGGGAGAGGCTCTTTGGGCAACGAGTATAGCTTTTCCGACTACTGACCCCTGATCACTGGCAACTGTCACCTTCTCAGAAAGCGCGCCAGTTGGCGGCCGTAGTAGTCTTTGGCGTCTTCGTCGGTGGGCCGGCTGAAGGTGGTGGCGCCTTTGCCTTCCGGCGCTTTCTTGACCACGATGCCCTTTTCCCCGAAAATCTTCAGGGCGTTCTGGAAGGTGGCTTCCGACAGGGCCTCGGCCCGCTCGACTTCGCCCAGTTTGTGGAGTTTGGCGCCGATGGACTGGATGCGCTTCAAAAATTCCTTCTCGCTGCGGGGCTTTTTCTGGAGGTACTTGATGGAGCGGAACACGATCCAGTAGCTCTCCAGGTAGTTGAACAGCAGGTTGGCGAAATAGGCCAGTTCCTTCAAGCCGGAAGCCGACAGGGTATAGGAGGCTTCCTGGGGGTCGAGATTGATCACCACCCCGCGGGCGTCGAAATAGTCCAGGGTGTGCTTGACCTGGCTCTCGGGGTCGGCGTCGCCGAAAATGAATTCGTTCCGGAAGAAATCCAGAAGGAAGCAATAATCTTCGAGGATTTGCCCCCGGGTGAACTCAAAGCCCTGCCGGGCCAGGATAGACTGAGAAACCATGGCCGCGGGCAGGAAGAAGTGCAGGATGTTGTTCTTATAGTATTCCAGCAAGGGACGCTTGGTTTCGTCGATACTGTAGCCGCCCAGCCCCAGTTCATCGCTGAGGCCTTCTTCCTTCTCGATGGGGGTGATGAGCTTGCGGGACTCGCAGAGGGCCAGGGTTTCCTCCACCGCCTTATTGAGATCCTCCAGGGAATCGGCCTCAGGCACCTGCTGGTCCTTCAGATAGTCAAAGAGCACCCGGATGATCTGGAGCAACTCCCGGCGGTAAACGCCCTTGCGGGGATAGGTGAGCAGCGCGGCGCAGACCAGGGAGAACGGGGTGACAACCGAGATTTGGTTAATGTCCAGGATGATGCGGCGGGCCAGGTCGTGCCCATGGTTGCGGGCCTGGAGGTCGGCCGGTTCGGTCGACTGCAGCCCGGCCAGATACTCTTTCATAGAAATGGGCTCGCTGAACTGAATATAGGCCCGGCCGTAGCGGCGCCGCAAGAATTTCCTCGCCTTGACCAACTGGCTGACGTTTTCCGCTTCTTTTTTGCCGCCCTCCAATTCCTGGAGGTAGGCTTTCTCCTCCAGCACCTGATCATAGCCGATAAAGGTGGGGATAAACAGGATGTCGGGAGCGGCCCCCTCATCATAGGACCTGAGGATCATATTGAGCAGACCCAGCTTGGGCAGCACCAGTTTGCCGGTCCGGCTGCGCCCGCCTTCAATGAAGAACTCCAGGTTATAGCCGGTCTTGATCATGGTCTTGATGTAGGTGTACAGGACCTCGGCATAGAGCTTGCCGCCGAGAAATCGGCGCCGGATGAAAAAGGCTCCGGAGCCTCGAAAGATCGGGCCCAGGGGCCAGAAGGAGAGATTCTTGCCCGCAGCGATGCGCGGGGGCTGCATATGATGCTGGTAGATCAGGTTGTTAAGGATAAGGTAATCCAGGTGGCTCTTGTGGCAGGGCACGAAGATCAGGGGGCCCCGCTGGCTGGCTTCCCGGACCTTCTCGAACCCCTGGGCGTCAAAGACCACACCGTCAAACAGGTGTTTGGACAGCCAATCCACCGCCTTCAGCATGGAGTTGATATAGAAGAAATGGGGATCAGCGGACATCTCCCAGTAATAATCCTGGGCGGTCCGCTTAATCTTGGCCAGCTTCTTTTTTTCGGTTTCGGCCAGATGCTCCATGGAGCGGGTCAGGGCCGGATCGGTAAGGGTGAGCTCCATGACTTCTTCCCGGGACTTCATCACCGGGCCGGTGATCACCCGCCGCTGGACGTCGAGGCGCTGGATCAGCTCCCGCCGGATTTCCTGGGCCAGTTCCCGCAGGCGGCCGTCAGGCGAGGCCGCGGCCAGGGCCTCTTTGAGGTTCACCGGCTCGGCGACCTCCACGACGGCGCTCTTGGCTTTGAGGAGGCACAGACCCAGCTTCCGCAACCGGCCGGGATTTTCACTGTCGCCGAAAAAGAGTTGCCACAGCCCCTTATTTTCCCGGAAGGGGGCCTTCTCATACATCACCATCTGGGGCACCAGGAAAATAGGGTAATCCAGTTGTGCCTGGATCTCCAGGAGATGCCGGATGGGGTCTTCCCGGGGCTTGAGAAAGCGCTGCCTAAACCCTACCTGGTCCACCAGGAAGAGCAGGGAGCCGCGTTTTTCCTTCAGGGTGTTGAGAAAATAGCCATCCTGGAAAGGATTGGGCCAGGACCGCCGGCGGGTAAAATAATTGACCGCGGCGGAGATGATCTGCACCAGATGCGAAAAAGGTTGCCACATCCACAGGTTTAGGTCAAAGGCCACCTCCGGAGCCACCACCCCCAGCTTCTGGTAGCGCCGGTTAAAAAACAGGAAATCCAGATGACTACGGTATTTTAGGGCATAGACCAAGGCTCCCTGGTCAGCCATTTCCCGCAGCTGTTCGAGATAACGCGGGTTTACCGTTACCCGCCGGAAAAACGGGTCCAGGGTATAGCGCAGCAAGAAACCCGGCCGGCTAGGCAGATACCCGGCATAATGGAAGTCGTGGCCCCCCAGCCAGCCGGATAGCCGGCCAAGCGTCTTCCTCAGCCAGCTTCCGGACTTATCGTTTTCAGGAGCACCAGAGTTGTCTGGGCCCGGGCTTGAGATGTCGTGGCTCATCTGTAACCTTTGTTATCCTAATTAGTGAATATATAAGTCAATCCGCAAATATGTCAATCTAATTGGGGCACCCTGGACTACCGAAGTTGCCTCCGGCAGCGCCCGGTGCGGGAAATTTCGGGGTCATGGAGCACCCTGCTCCGGGGCCGCCGCGGCTGGATCGATCAGGGATTATGGTTCGGTGGGCGGCCCCAGACCCGTTTCCGCCGGCACCGGAGCCGGTTCCGAGTCTTCGCCCCGGCTATAATTGCCGCCAAATATCCAGACGGTCAGGATGGAGAGTTCATACATAGCATAGATGGGGATGGCGATGGCCCCCATGGTGAGCACGTCGGCGTGAAAGGCCGCCACCACACAACTGAGCAGGACGGCCACCCGGCGTTGGCGGCGCAAGGACTCGACCCGCACGAGCCCGACCCGGGCCAGGACCAAGAGAATCAAGGGCAGCTCGAAGATCAACCCGAACACCAGGAGCAGACGCAGGCAAAAATTGACAAACTGCGTCAGGTTGAGCATGGAAAACAGAAACTCGCTTTCGTAGCGCAGGGAAAAGGAGATGATCAGAGGCCAGACCATCTTGAGGAAAAAGAGATCTCCCAGGATAAAGGCGACCGTGCCGATCGGTAGAAAATAATAGATGATCTTCCTCTCCTTAGGGTACAAGGCCGGGGCCGTAAATAACCACAACTGGTAGAGGATGATGGGAAAAGCCAGGGCCAGGCCCGTGATCAGGGAGATCTTCATCTGCACGAAGAACGGCTCCAGGGGGGCCATGTAGTTCAGCCGGTGGGGGTTGACCTTGGGAGGCTCGGGCTGGATATGAAACCGCTGGGCCAGGGCAGGAAATTTATGAATGGCCCAGGTTTCCAGCTCGTAAGACCATTTCTGGGTGACCGACGGCTCCTGCAGGGGCCGGGTGATGTAAAGCTGCACCGTGGGGACCAGGGGCCAGGCCACGGCCATGCAGATGAGGGCGGCCACCACGCAGATAATCAGCCGGCGCCGCAGTTCCTCCAGGTGCTCCATAAAGGACATGGTGGTCATGCCCGGCAGCCCTCCCGCCGGGTAGTCACCGCGGTCTCGGCTAACCCGCACCATCCCATCAACCGGGGCCTCAGGATAGGACACCTCCAAGCCATTTTATTATATTAACTCACCCAAACCCGCTTGGCAATGCGGCCCGGAGACTTAGACCGGCGATCCGGCTCAGCAAATACCCGGCGCGAGAGATAGGTTATTTCCACGTCGGAGGGGGAGGAACCTCCCTGAGCTGATCCAACCGGATGGCCGGGTTTTTCTTGAAGGGCCGGTAGAGGGGATCGCCGATGAGGATCTGCATCCAGGAAGCCTCGGGCACGGTACGAAAATAGACTTCCAACAGGGACAGTTTCCCGGTCATCAGGAGGGGGAAGAACTGGTCCGGCAGGGGGAAGGAGAACAGGTAGGGCTCGGTCACCGGCCCCAGGGTGGCGGCCACCCCTTCCTCCAGCATACGCTTGCACCACACCTGGCTCTCCGGTTGCTTCAAGGTGCTGGCCTCATAGCTGGCGACATGATAGCCCACTGCGCCTTTCTGCCATTTAAAGGCGGGCACATACTTTTTCAAAGAATACCAGCCGCAATAGAGGGCCGCGTCCGGGCAGGACCCCGGCGGGAAGACCGCCGGGTTTTTATCCAGCACTACCTTCAGCTTGGAGGATTTATGCACCAGGTCATAGAGGTGGAGCAGATGCTGGTCGAACCAGGCGTAAGTGCCGACGGCCGCCTGGCCCGAGAGTCCCCGGGAGTCGATGTAAAAGACGCCGGTTAACCCCGCCTGCTCCGTGTCCAGGGCATCATCCACCAGGCGCCGGGCCACGGCGGGAGTGGGACCGTCCAGACGGCCCACCATCACGGCCCGACCCCGGACCTTCCCGATAAACGGGACGCGGTCATACCTGAGATTAAAGGGATTGGGGAGCCACCCCACCTTTTGATAGGGGCCGGCCAGGATCATGGTCAATTCGCTGTCCACCGCCGCGGCGCTCTGGGTAACGCCGTACAGTTTCTGGGCCTCGTGCCAGAATTTTAATTCTCCCAGGAGGCCGTTGGTGGAGCGGATCGCCGCGGCCGTCGCCTGGGCGGTGTCCGGCAGGATGCCGCGAAAGACTCCCTCCTGCAACTCCTGCTGCTTGGCCTGATTGGTGCCCAGCAACTCCCGGGAGCGCAGCCCCAGGCGGCCCCTCTGCCTCAGGACCGTTCTGGCCATCAGACCCCGGGCCTCCGGAGAGGTCCCCTCCAACTCAACCAAGACCGAAGTAATCTGATCCCCGGTCGCGGCGGCCGCCGGGCCAGCCGGCTGCTGATCGAGATATTTCTGCGCTCGGACCACGGTTTCCCGGGCCCTCTTAAGAAATTCCAGCGGCGGGTAGGTCAGCTTGAGGGGTGGCGGCGCCCCGCCGGTGAGCCGGTCCAGGTCCTGGATGAGCTTAAGCGCCTGGCCTTGACACTCCACGACCTTGGCGTTTATCTGAGCCTTAAGCTCTTGTTCGGCTTTGGTCAGGGCCACTCCCCCCACCCTCAGGGGGATGCCGTAGACCAGCAGGACTGCCGGGGTCTTGCCCGCGGCCTTGAGCTTAGCCAGCCTCGCCTTGACCGGGGGGACCAGTTTGCCGTCATAGTCCTGCCGGGACATGTCTTCCGAAGCAGGAACCTCGACCCCCACCAGATTTTCGGCGGGCACCTTCCTGTGCTGGGCGTAATAAGCAGCCACGGCCTGGCTATCGGGCAGATTTCGGTTGTAGACCACGACCAGGTCCCCGGGGGCCAGGGCCAGCGCCGCCGCCGGCGCCCCGGCCAGGATCCCCAAAATCAGCAAACAGACTAGGCCGACCTGCCGCAAGGAAGGCATGGACGCAATTCCTTTAACTTTGAACCTTGAACCTTGAACTATCACGCCCCTTCCCGCAGCCTCCGGGCTTCCCCCACCCGGACCGTGGTGCGGGTGGAATCGAAATATTCCAGGAGGGGGATGGAGAATTTCCGGCTGGTTTGGGTCAGGTCTTTGAACTGGACCACGGTAATTTCCCGATTTTTCTTGAGGAACTCGATGAGCGCGGCCTTCAGCTCCCCGATGGCGCCCTGGTGGAAGTAGAGGTCTTCCTTCACCTTGACCAGGCTGCCCTTGTTCACCAGCACCTGCAGGAGTTGTTTGACCTTGTCGGGGGGAATCTTCAGGGCCTCGACGGCCTCCTTGAAGGTCGGCGGGGACAGATGGCCCCGGCGGTACTGCTCTTCCAGGCGGCGGGACAGGTCCTCCTGGTCCTGGGCCAGGGTCACTTTATGAGTGGTCAGGCGCACCAGGTCTTTTTCCGCCACCACCTGTTTCTTCTGGGCCAGGTCGGTCAGCAGGTAATTGAACAGGCGGACCTCCATCTTGGCGGGCAATTGCCGCCGCAATTCCTCTTTGGACAGGCCCGGTTTCAGCGGGAACTTGCGGTGGTAGTCCGTGAGCAGTTGCTGTATCTGCTGCTCCAGTTCCTGGGCGGTGGCGGCCAACAGATAGCGCTGGTTCTCCTGGTCGTAGTACAGCACCTGCCCCTGGCGCACTTGGGCGTTCAAGAGGTTGGCCAGTTCCACCGGGTCCCAGGGCAGCAGCGCCGTCAGTTCCGTCCGGGAAAGGCCCGCGGCCCCGGCCTCCAACAGATAGAGGCGCAGGACCTCGTCGGGGGCGCCCTGCTCCAGGGTCTGCAAGTGGCTCAAGACCTCGGGGTTATGCCGTTTGTGCCGGGTGGGGTTGACGTGCAGGACCTGGCCGCCCCCCCAGGTGAAGGCCGGGGAGAAGCTGCGGATGACCAGGCGGTCTCCCGGTTTCAGGGCCAGGGGCTCCCGCAGGAAGAACTGCACGTAGCCCGAGGCCCCCGGAGGCATATCGTCCGCGTCCAGGATCAGCGGCATGGCCACCCGCTCGCTGGTGCCGGTGTGGAGGCGCACCGCCTGGCGGTGTTTCAAAGGCCGCGGCGCGCTGGATAGAATCTCCAGGAAGGCGTCCAGGCGGCGGCTGGCCACCATCGCGCCCGTCGGCGCCACCACCATGCCCCGGTCCAACTCCTCTTTTTCCAGCCCCTGGAGATTGATGGCGGTGCGGTTGCCGGCCAGGGCCCGCTCCACCGACTGTCCGTGGACCTGGAGGCCCCGCACCTTCGCCTTGAAGCCCGGCGGATAGATGGTGACTGCGTCGGCCACCTTCAGGCTGCCCGAAATGGCGGTGCCGGTGACCACGGTGCCGAACCCTTTGATGGTGAAGACCCGGTCGATGGGCAGGCGGAAGATGCCGCTGACCGGCTTGGGGGGCACCTGGTCGGCCAGGTCCCCCAGGGCCTTGAGCAAGTCGTCCTTGCCGAACCCGGTCACCGCGGAGAAGGGCAGGATGGGGGCGCCCTCCAGGAAGGTGCCCTTGAGGGCCTCCCGCACCTCTTCTTCGACCAGCTCCAGCCAGTCTTGCTCCACCAGGTCCACCTTGGTGAGGACTACCAGGCCCTGCTTGACCTTGAGGAGCTGGCAAATCTCCAGATGCTCCCGGGTCTGGGGCATGACGCCTTCGTCCGCGGCGATGACCAGGGCCACCAGGTCCATGCCGGTGGCGCCGGCCACCATGTGGCGCACGAAGCGCTCGTGCCCCGGCACGTCCACGATCCCCAGGTGTTGGCCGCCGGGCAGTTGCAGCTCGGCAAAGCCCAGCTCGATGGTGATGCCCCGGAGCTTCTCTTCCTTTAGGCGGTCCGGGTCGGTCCCGGTCAGGGCCTTGATGAGGGCGCTCTTGCCATGGTCGATGTGACCGGCGGTGCCTAAGATGATGGGTGCGGTTGTCATTTTTTAGTTGGCAGCAGGTTGCGGTTAGTGGCCAGTTTTTCGAGTATCCCCTGATTTCCAAGCAGAGGAGCTTGGGGAGAAGTGAATATTAGCAATCTTCATCAAACAAGTATCAACTGTGAGTTATATAGAGGACAGTCTTCTCTAAATCTTGGTGCATATTCTTTTGATATAAAAACTGTTTCAATATCAGTCATGGCGAAATGTAGGTTACCTACAATACGCCACTCTCGCTCTAAGTAGTAGTTATGGTCATCTTCTTCATCGGAAGTGTGGTCATAAAATTTAATGTATGAAAATATGTGGAAATCGAAAAAACGCCGTAATTCCATCGACCTTTGGAACCCATCCGATATTTGGCGGCTATCCGTAATTATTTCAAAGAACATATTCATAAGAAAGTGATATTCCCGAATCATTCGGTCAAAATACTCACCCTTTCCGATTTGCTCAAATAAAGAATGTGGACCGCCTTTTTTGAGTGGCTGTACAGCTTCATCCGGGGGAAAATCCTTTAAAATAGGCATATTAGCTTGCAAAGGCAGGTAAAAAACGGGGCATCCCCCTTGCTTCACCACAAAATCTTTACTAAATGACAAGCCGAATGAACTATATTTGGATATGTGTATACCCAACTCTGCTAATGGTATATCACAGAAACATACAATTTCGGGAGAGTACATCTCATTTGCACTAAATTTCGCAGCATTATTGACGCAGAGATTGCCGCTTATATTTGGATTGTGAGGTGGATGGGTAATCCAGCCTTCATTGATAATCTTAATAAGTAATCGATACTGCTCTTCCGCGGCCAATCCACGGCCAACAAAGTGCGCAAGTTCAGTTGAAACATACCTCTGTTTAGTTGATGCCATTCTAGATTTCCCTCTGCCCCGTTAGAAATCTAACATTCTATTTTTCTTCTGGTTTTCAAACTCCCGACTGGAAACTTTCTTGGGTACCAAGCAAAGTTTTGCTTAAAAGCTAATAATGCTCCAGACATCCTTTTTTCCAAGCTTGAGCTTGGCGGCCAATGTGAGCCCCCAAGCAGGAGCTTGGGGACGAGAATCAAAAAACGCCTACGTTCATTTACCACTGACCGCTGACCTCTGGCAACTGATAACTGCTCACTGCCCCGCCAACTCATGGGTAATCACATAGTGGTCCCGTGCGAACTGCGGCCGGGGGCTCAGGGTCACCTCCACCTGGTGCTCCTGTTGGAGGCGGCGGAGCAGTTTGGCGCCTTCTTTCTCCAGAATTTCGGTGACCTGGGGGTGCGCCTCCAGGTGCAGGCGGCAGCCCTGGAATTCTTTGGCTTCGGCGGTCAGTTGCCGGGCCAGGTCGCTGGCTACGGTCCGGGGCGTCAAGACGATGCCCTGGCCGGCGCAGGCCTCGCAGCCCGCGGTGACGGTCTGGGCCAGGCTGTCCCGGAGGCGCTGCCGGGTCATCTCGACCAGTCCCAGGGGGGAGATGGGCAGCACCGTGGTCTTGGCCCGGTCCCGGCTCAAGGCCTGGAGGAAGGTCTGATAGATCTGGTCCCGGTGGGCCGCCTGCTCCTGGTCGATGAAGTCGATGACGATGAGGCCCCCGATGTTGCGCAGGCGCAGTTGCCGGGCGATCTCCTTGGCCGCCTCCAGGTTGGTCTTGAAGATGGTCTCCTCCAGGTGGTTGCGGCCCACGAATTTGCCGGTGTTGACATCGATGGCGGTGAGGGCCTCGGTGGGGTCGATGAGCAGATAGCCGCCGCTCTTGAGCCACACCCGAGGAGACAGGAGCCTGGCCCAGTCGATCTCGAGGCCGTAATGGCTGAACATGGACTCGGGCTCGCTGTAGAGCTCGACCCGGTACTTCTCGAAGGGGCTGAGCGCGCCCAGATAATCGGCGATAGCCTCAAAGGCCGCAGGGTCATCCACCAGGACCCGGTCTACTTCGGGGGAATAGAGCTCCCGCACCACCCGCCGGGCGACTTCCAATTCTTGATGAACCAGGCCGGGACAGGGGGCCTTCTTATTTTTGCGCAAGATGAGCGCCCATTTTTTCAGGAGCAGGTCCCGTTCCCGGCCGAGCTTTTCCGGGGATTGACCCAGGCTGGCGGTGCGGGCGATGAGGCCGCCCTCCTTGGGCTTTAATTCCTCCAGGACGGCCTTGAGCCGCTGGCGCTCGGCGTCGTCGGTGATGCGCCGGGACACCCCCGATTGAGGCAGGGTGGGCATATAGACCAGGTAATGGCCCGCCAGGCTGACGTGGGTGGTGAGGCGGGCGCCTTTGTTGGGGGTGGGGCCCCGCAAGACCTGGACCATAAGGTCCTGGCCTTCATGGAGCAAATCGCCGATGGTGGCCGGGGGCAGCCGCCGGGCTGCCGGGGCTTCGCTCTCGTCGCCCTTGAGCCAGACCTGGTAAAATTCGTCCTCCTGGGCCGAGACGTCTTCGGCAAAGAGATAGGCGGGCCGCTCCAGGCCTACTTCGACAAAGGCCGCGGCCATGCCGGGCAACAGCTTGACCACCCGCCCTTTGTAGATGTTGCCCACGGGGCCGTTCCGTTCCCGGCCCTCGACGTAAAATTCCGCCAGGCGCCCGTCTTCGAGAAAAGCTACCCGGGTGTCCAACGCCGCGACGCTGATGAGGAGCAAATTGGCCATATATCTATACTAATTAACTCGGAGAATGGGTCGAATGAACCATCCCGATCTTGAAAATGTCTCTGAATCCCCTTCGCAAGCTCAGGCAAAAGGAGTCTTGCTGAAACAGCCCCAAATCCCCCCAAATCCCCCTAAATCCCCCTTTTCAAAGGGGGGTAGGGGGGATTTTTTATACTCCCGACCTTCCCGTCCAAGCCAGCAGGGCCTTAAATGCTTTTGATCTTCACAATCCGCAGGTCCCGAGCCTGGTCGTCATCGAGGGCAAAGATGGCGGCCAGGGCTTCCGTGACCTTTAAGTTGCCTTTATCCTGCTGGCGCAGGTCCAGCGACAGGTGGCCGGGGTCCAGCACCGTCAGGCCAGCCACCAGGCCTCGCAGGTCCAGACGCTGGTCTTCTTTGCCGGGCCGGCGCCGGGTTACCAGGAATTCCTCTTGAGCCAGAAAATCCGCGGCGGCCTGGGGCGTAAAGAGCGGTTCCGGGCTTTCGACCTCATAGACTGCGCCCTCCCGCCCGGGCGCGGCCTGGCGCCGGGCCAGGCGGCGCGCCTCCAAGATTTTTACTCCCGGAGGCAGCACCCGGTTCAGGACGGTCACCAGTTCAGCTTCGGGCACGGGTGCGGTCAGTTCCACGTCCATGACCTCGGCCAGGCTCTCCATCCCCACGGCCAGGGCGCCATGGAAAGAGACCCGGGGCAGGGGATGGAATCCCGCCGAAAACGACAGGGGCAAACCGGAACGGCGCAGGCTGCGGTACAGCGCCCCTACCAGTTCCAGGTGGCCCAGCCAGCGGGCCTCATCCAGCTTGGCATAGGTCAGCCGGTAGCGCTGCGGCTCCGGCTCGGCGGGTTGATGCGGCCGCGGCGCGGGCGTCGGCAGGTCCCGGGCCTCCTCCAGCCGGAGGTCGAGGCGCTCGTGATCGCAGACGCCGCAGTCTTGGCAGCCCGCCTGGCGGCAATCCGGGGTCTCCAGGCCCTGGGCGGCCCGGGCCCGCTCCTCCAGGAGGAACTCCCGGCTGACGCCGCAGTCTATATGGTCCCAGGGCAGGACTTCGTCCAGCCGCCGTTCCCGGAGGTAAAAATCCGGGTCCACCCCGGCGGTGTGAAAGGCCTCGCGCCAGGGCTCCACCCGCATGTGCTCGCTCCAGGCGTCCAGGCGGCACCCCAGGCGATGGGCCTCCATCAGCACCGGGGCCAGGCGCCGGTCCCCCCGGGAAAACACCCCCTCCAGCCAGGTCTGGGCCGCGGCGTTCCACTTGGACTGCATATTCTTCTGGCGCAGCCGGTCTTTGACGCCGTGGAGACGGCGGCGGCACTCCTCCAGGTCTTCCTGGCGCTCCCACTGGAAGGGCGTGTGGGGCTTGGGAATAAAACTGGAGAGGCTGACGTTGAGCCGGGGGCGGCTGCCCCGGGGCGCGGCCGCAAGGATCTGCCGGGCCAAGGCCGGGATGGCCTCCCGGTCTTCCGGGGTCTCCGAGGGGAGGCCGATCATAAAGTAGAGCTTCAAAAGCTGCCAGCCCGCGGCGAAGGCCCGCTGGGCCGAAGCCATGATGGCGTCTTCGCTGAGATTCTTGTTGATCACCTGGCGGAGGCGCGCACTGCCGGCCTCAGGGGCCAGGGTCAGGCCGGTGCGCCGCACCCGTTGAATCTGCTCCATCATCTCGGGGCTGAGGGTGTCGGCCCGGAGCGACGGGAGCGAAAGGGCCACCCGGGCCGGGGACAGACGGTCCATGAGCCCCTTGAGCAGGCCGGCCAGGGGCCGGTAGTCGCCGACGCTGAGGGTTAACAGCGAGACTTCCTCGAAGCCCGTGGCGGCCAGGGCCTCTTCCACCCAGGCCAGGGCCGCGGCCGGGTCCCGCTCCCGCACCGGGCGGTAAATCATGCCGGCCTGGCAGTAGCGGCAGCCGTGGGTGCAGCCCCGGGAAATCTCCACGTTGAGGCGGTCGTGGATGATCTGGCAGGAGGGCACCAACGGGAAGGCCGACACCGGGATGCGGTTCAGGTCGTCCAGGAAGCGTTTCTTCACCAGGCTGCGGGGGCCCCGGGGGGTAATGCCCTGCAGCGCACCTACGGCGTCGAACTCCATCTGAAACAGCGCCGGGACATAGACCCCATCGAGCTCTTCCAGGGCCTGCCACAACTCCTGGCGGCTGCCCCGCCGGGCCTTCCAGGCCGACACGACCGCGGCCACCTCGAGGATGACTTCCTCGCCGTCGCCTAATACGAAGGCGTCGAAGAAGGGGGCCACCGGCTCGGGGTTAAAACAGACCGGGCCGCCGCCGATGACCGCGGGGTGGGTGGCGTCGCGGTCCGCGGCGAGCATCGGCACGCCGCTTAAGTCCAGCATATTCAGGAGATTGGTATAGCCCAACTCGTACTGGAGGCTGACCCCCAGGAGGTCGAAGTCCCCCAGGGGGGTGCCGGACTCCAGGCTGGCGAGGGGCTGGCGCCGGGCCCGGAGCTCGGATTCGAGGTCCGGGGCCGGAGCATAGGCCCGCTCGGCCCAGATCCGGGGCTCCCGGTTTAAAATGCCGTAAAGCAGCCCCAGCCCCTGGTGGGACATGCCCACTTCGTAGAGATCGGGGAACAGCAGGGCCACCCTGAGGGCCACGGCCCGGGGGTCTTTAAGGACCGCGTTGATCTCCCGGCCCAGGTAGCGGGTGGGCCGCTGCACGCGATGAAGAAAAGATAGATTGCGCAATGTATTTATAACTTATCGAATTTGCAAGATTTATTTTTGTGCTACCCGGATGGCCTCTTTCAGGTCCAGGCTGCCGTCGTATAGGGCCCGGCCGGTGATGACCCCGACCACTCCCACTGACTCCAGGGGCAGGAGGGCCCGAATATCGTCCAGGGAACTGACGCCGCCGGAGGCGATCACCGGCACCTCCACGGCCTCGGCCAGGGCCCGGGTGGCCGGGATGTTGACGCCCTTTTTGACCCCGTCCCGGGCGATGTCCGTATAGATGAAGGCCGCAGGCGCCAGGAGCGCCAGGTCCCGGGCCGCGTCCAGGGCGGTTTTCTGGCTGGTTTCGGTCCAGCCCTCGACGGCCAGCAGGCCGTTTTTGGCGTCCAGGCCGAAGGCGATGCGGCCGGGATAGGCGGCGCAGGCTTGGGCCGCCAGGTCCGGGTCCTTGAGGACCACGGTGCCCAGGATGAGGCGGTCGATGCCCAGCTCGATATAGGCTTTGACGGTGTCCAGGGTGCGGATGCCGCCCCCCAGCTCGATGGGGATGGACAGGGCCTGGCGCAGACGCCGGATGGAGTCCAGATTCTGTGGCCGGGAGCTGAAGGCGCCGTCCAGGTCCACCACGTGGAGGATTTGGGCCCCCGCCTCCTGCCACTTGAGGCCCATGGCCGCGGGGTCGTCGCCGAAGACGGTGACGTCCTCGGCCCGCCCCTGGCGCAAACGCACGCACTTGCCGTCTTTCAGGTCTATGGCCGGAATAATTAACATAATTCAAACATTTTAACCTGAAAGAGCCACCCCTGACAATCGCCGGGGCGGGATAATTCCGGGTTTGGGGGATTCTCCTTGAAAATTCACCGGGTTCTCCTGATAATATAGTTGCGGCTTGATGCTGCCCAATTTAGCCATGGCGCTAAGGCGATGGCTTTTGGCGTACTCTTTATGCACCAGATGGTGACCAAGTTATGTCTGACCTGGGCCGATTTTTGATCTTCATAGGCTTGATCCTGGTGATTGTGGGGGCGGTATTGCTCCTGGCTCCCAAGCTCCCGTGGCTGGGACGGTTGCCCGGGGATATCAGCTTCAAACGGGGCAATGTCAGCTTTTTCTTTCCCTTGGGGACCTGTATCCTGATCAGCATTATCCTGAGTCTGATCATGTACCTGTTCCGGCGTTAATGGTGAGCAGTGGATCATGGGCCTTGGCATATCCCAAAATATTCCCGGAAATGCTCATAGAGATTAAAGATGTGGCGCCGCCGCTCTCGGCGGCGTAGACACGCGGGACTGGATTATCGGCGATTCCGTCTTATAATTGGTGGTTAAGGGGAGTTCCAGCGCCCGACCCTGACGCGGCGCCGAGGCCGGCCTCAGGACCCGCCGCGCCATGTCCGCCAAATCCCTTGCAAAATATCCCCAGGCAAGTATACTGAGGGACATTCAACCGCCCCCGGGCGGCATCCGGGCGATTAAGCGCGCCCTGTCCGGCCGGCGGCGACCAGGATTGGAAGCACATGCCTGAATTACGCAAAGACCCCATCATCGGCCGATGGGTGATCATTTCTACCGAGCGGGGCAAGCGCCCTCACGATTTTGTTGTGGAACCGGAAGTCACCAAAGGGGGCTTCTGTCCGTTCGACCCGGGCAACGAACATACCACGCCGCCCGAAATCCTGTCCTACCGGGACCCGGGGACTGCACCCAATACCCCTGGCTGGCAGCTCAGGGTGGTGAACAACAAGTTCCCGGCCCTGGCCAAGGAAGGGCAGTTGGACCGCGCCGGCGAAGGCATGTTCGACCGCATGAACGGCATTGGCGCCCACGAGGTCATCATCGAAAGCCCCGACCACCTGGTCACCCTGTCCAGCATTCCCCTGGACGGCTTCACCCGGGTGCTCACCGCCTACCGGGACCGGATCGTGGGCCTGAGCGAAGATCCCCGCTTCCGCTACGTCCTGATCTTCAAAAACCAGGGCCGGGCCGCCGGGGCCTCCCTGGAGCACAGCCATAGCCAGCTCATCGGCCTGCCCATCGTTCCGGAGCTGGTCCAGGAGGAATTAAGCGGCGGCAAATTCTACTACAACTACAAAGAGCGCTGCGTTTTTTGCGATATGATCCGCCAGGAAATGCAGCAGCAGACCCGGGTGGTGTTGCAGAACCAGGAATTTCTGGCCATCTGCCCCTTTGCGCCCCGCTCGCCCTTTGAAATCTGGATCTTGCCCAAGACCCATTTTTCTTCTTACGTCGATCTGAAGGAGGAGTCCTTCCGGCTGCTGGCCGAACTCTTTTCGGAGACCTTGAAGCGCCTGGAAAAGGCCCTGGGGAAGGTCCCGTACAACTTCATCCTGCACACCTCCCCCATCCGGGAGCCGGATCTCAATTATTACCACTGGCATTTTGAAATCGTGCCCAAGCTGACGTTGATCGCCGGTTTCGAGTGGGGCTCGGGCTTTTATATCAATCCTACGCCTCCGGAAGATGCGGCTCAATATCTTCGGGAGTTAACCCTGTAATCATCGAGGGGTGACAGATGCGTATTCTGATGGTAACCCCGGAAGCGAATCCCTTCGCCCGCAGCGGCGGACTCGCGGAGGTCATCTACGCCCTGGCCTGGTCCCTGGTCAAGTTGGGCCACCAGGTGTCGGTGGTGTTGCCTTTCTACCGCCAGGTGCAGGAATCGGGACGCCCCATCACCTCCACCGGGCAAACCCTGAACATTCCCATGTCCTGGAAGACGGTGCCGGCCGAAATCTTCACCTCCCAGATCGATCCCAACCTGAATTTTTACTTTATCGGCCAGGACGCCCTGTATAACCGGGAGGGGCTCTACGGCACCGCGTATGGGGATTTCGATGACAACGCCGAGCGTTTCATCTTTTTCTCCCGGGCCGTGGTGGAGATGATTGACGCCCTGAAGCTGGAGTTCGACTGCTGCCACGCGCATGAGTGGCAGACCGGCCTGGTGCCCGTCTATTTTAGGACCCTGTACAGCGACCGCCTCCCCATCCAGCGCCTGCCGGTGGTGTACACGGTCCACAACGTCGGCTACCAGGGGCTCTTTTCCTCTTACGATCTGCCCCTCACCGGCCTGGGCTGGGAATTGCTCTCTCCCAAGGCCCTGGAATTTTACGGCAAGCTCAATTTTATGAAAGGCGGCCTGGTCTTCGCCGATCTCCTCACCACCGTGTCCACCAAATACCGGGAAGAGATCCTGACGCCGGAATACGGCTTCGGCCTGGAGGGTCTGTTCCGGGAACGGGCCCAAGAGCTTTACGGGGTTCTGGAAGGCGTCGATTATGTCCGTTGGGAGCCCAGCCGGGATGCCTGCCTGCCGGCCACTTATGACCGGGATAACCTCGCCGGGAAAAAGACCTGCAAGCTGGAACTGTTGAAGCGCTTCGGGTTGAGCCTGGCCCCGGACCAGCCCCTGATCGGCATGACCACCCGCTTCTTCGAGCGCAAAGGCATTGACCTGGTGGAAAACATCCTGGATGACCTGATGCGCCTGGATGTGGGTTTCATCATCCAGGGCACCGGGGAAGAGCGGCACCATTATCTCCTCCAGGAACTCAGCACTCGATATCATGAGCGCATGGGGCTGATGATCGGCTTTTCGGAGGAGCTGGCCCATCAGATCATCGCCGGGTCCGATATCTTTCTTATGCCCTCCCGTTACGAGCCCTGCGGCCTTGACCAGATGTACTGTTTCCGCTACGGCACCATTCCGGTGGTGCGAGCCACCGGCGGGTTAGATGAAACCGTCCAGGAGTTCGACCCGGCCACGGGCGCCGGCACCGGTTTTAAATTTTCCGGCTATACGCCGGCGGAACTGTTGGGCGCGGTGCAACGGGCCCTGGCGGTCTACCGGCAACAGCCCCAGGTCTGGGAAGCCCTGATGAAGAGCAACATGGCCCTGGATTATTCCTGGACCAAGACCGCGGGCCCCAAATACGTCGAATTATACCGGCTGGCCGCCGAAAAACGGCAGCGCCTGTTGGGCGGGTAAGTCTCCATGGCATCGGAACGGACTGCGTTCTTGACCCAAATGGTAGAGGTGCTCACCTCTACCGTGAGCTTTGGGGAGCGCCTCAACAACATGGTTCACCTCCTGGCCCGCAACCTGAAGGTGGACCTGGCCCTCTATTTTGGCCTGGATAAAGCCCGGGAGACCCTGCTGCTCAATGTCAGCAGCCAGGGCCCCGTGCCTCCCCATATGCGTCTGGAATTCCCCCTGGGGCAGGGCCTGGTGGGGGAGACGGCCGCCAGCCGCAAGTTGGCCGTCGTCCACCGCCAGCAGCCGGGGGTGGTTAAAGCCAATGCTCCCCTGGAAAAGCTGCACCCCGCCTATCAGACCCTGGCCGCGTTTCCGGTGGCGGACGACAACTATCTTTACGGCGTGTTGATCCTGGTGGACCGCACGGAACGCAATTTCACCCCTGCCGAGCGCCAGGGGGTCCAGTTGACCTGCCTGATGCTGGCTACGGCCCTGCGCCAGGCCATCCTCCAGGAAGAAGCCAAAAAGCGCATCGCCGAGCTCTCGGTGCTCTTCGAGGTGGGGAAAGCTTTAAGCTCCACCGTCGAGCTGGATGAACTCCTGGAGCGCATCGTCAGCACTACCGCCAAGGTTATTACCGCCAGGGGCGCCGCGCTCCACATCATTGATAACGCCACCGGCGAGCCCCGGGTATCGTCCCGCTACGGGCAGATTCCCCCGGCCTGCCCGGCCCTGCCCAAAATGGGGCCCATCGTCGCGGCGGGGGAACCGCCCTATTTTGAAGGGGAGTCGTCGGATAGCGCGGGCCATACCCATTACTGCCTGGCCGTGCCCCTGACCTTCAAGGGCCAGTTGACCGGGACCCTCGGGGTGTACGACAAATTCACCCCCAACGGCGAATACCTCCCCTTTGATCCGGAAAACCGGCAGTTGCTCTTCACCATGGCTGGCGTCATCGTCAACGCCATCGAAAACGCCCTCACCTATCAGCAGGTGGAGGACCTTGCCGAAAAGAACGAGCGCATGGTGCGGAACCTCACCGCGCTCCAGGAAATCTCCCAGGTGATGCTGACCTCGGTCCAAGAGGACCGTCTTCAGGAGATCATTCTCCAGGGCCTCACTCTCGAACCCGGCCTGGGGTTTGACCGGGCGGTGATTCTGATGGTGGATGAGGCCACCCAGACCTTGAAGGGCGTCAAAGGCGCCCGCCGCAATCCGGCGAATTCCGAGGGCTCCAACCTCATGACCCAACTGGTGCCGCCGCCGGAGATGCTGCCGGTCACTGATTGGGAAATCCCCCTCCGGGTGGATCAGGGTCCCCTGGCCTTGGCGGTGCTCAGGAAACTCCCTTATCATCATCAAGACGTCAAGGAGCCGGGATTGCCTCCGGCCCTGGAGGGCAAATATACGGCCCGGGAATTCTTTGTGGTGCCCCTGGTGGTGAAAGACCGGGCCACCGGGGTCATCCTGGTGGATAACCAGGCCTCCGGGCGGCCCCTGGAGTCGGAGCCCCTCCACGTACTCCAGATGTTCGCCACCCAGGCCGCCCTGGTCCTGGAAAATGCCCACCTGTATTCCACTATTGAAGCCAATAACCGGGAACTCCTGCTCATCAGGGAGCGGATGCTGGAGTCCGACCGTCTGGCCGCCTTGAGCAGCCTGGCTTCGGGCATGGCCCATGAAATCCGCAACCCCCTGGTCTCCATCGGCGGCTTCGCCCGGCGCATCGCCAAACTGGTGGAGCCCAATTCGCCCCTGAGGGGGTATGTGGAAGTCATCCAGGAGGAAGTGACCCGGCTGGAGAGGCTGCTCCGGGAAATTCTCGACTTTACCGGGGAAAATCTTTCCTACTACGGCGACCACGATCTGGCCAAGCTCATCGAAGATACCCTGATCCTGGTCCAGCGGGATTTGGACGCCGATAAAATCAAGGTCGTCAAGGAATTCGCCCAACTGCCCCGGCTCCATTGCGATGACCGCCAGATGAAGCAGGTCTTCTACAACCTCTTCCAGAACGCCATCCAGGCCATGCCCCAGGGCGGCACCCTGGCGATCCACACCTTTCCGGTGGAAAGGCCGGACGGCCTCTACGCCGCGGCGGCCATCTCCGACACCGGGGGCGGCATTCCCATGGAAGTGCTCCACAATATCTTCAACCCGTTTTTTTCCACCAAGGACTACGGCACCGGCCTGGGTCTGGCCATCGCCCAACGCATCATTTCCCGCCATTACGGCCAGATCGAAGTCAACAATGAGATGGGCAAGGGCGTCACCTTTATCGTCACCCTGCCGGTGGCTAAATATTGTCTCGTGAAAGATGTCGGCCAGGGCGCGGTTCCCGCCAGCGCGCTCAAGGCCCCGAAAGGAGGGCGGCAATGAAGAAGATTTTGGTGGCGGACGACGAAATGAGCATTCGCCTCCTCTATAGCGAAGAACTGAAGGAAGAGGGGTACGAAGTCTATCAGGCCGCCAATGGCCGGGAAGCCCTGGAAATCGTGGGCAAGATTCCCCTGGACCTGGTCATCCTGGACATCAAGATGCCTGAAATGGACGGCATTGAGGCCTTGCGGCAGATCAAGGAAAAACGTCCGGATTTGCCCGTGGTACTGAGCACCGCCTACGGGGAGTATAAGCAGGATTTCGCGACCTGGGCCTCAGACGAATACCTGGTCAAATCCTCGGACCTGGAAGACCTCAAGGCCGTGGTGAAACGCTACCTGAAAGAGTGATCGCAACCAAGAGGCGCACATGGCTAAACTCAAACTCATTTTGTTAATCCTCCTGGCCGTGGTGCTGGCCGACTTTGCCGTGGAAAATGCCCAAACCCTGCCGGCGCTCAAGTTGTTCAAATTTGAGCTGGGGCAACTGCCCACCTTTCTGTTGGCCTATATCAGTCTGGCGGTGGGCCTGGTGATCGGCTGGGTCGCCCATGCCATGAGGGTGAGGCGCAAGAAGCGGGAGGCCGACGCGGCCTCA
Organism: Syntrophobacterales bacterium; assembly: GCA_023229795.1. Classification (GTDB taxonomy): domain Bacteria; phylum Desulfobacterota; class Desulfobaccia; order Desulfobaccales; family 0-14-0-80-60-11; genus 0-14-0-80-60-11. Next base: position 1,654 of record JALNYP010000040.1, on the reverse strand, counting down.
ACCGCCGAGCAGCAGCAGAAACCCCAGGAAAGCCAGGGCGCTCAGCAGGCCGAGTAGAATGATCATCCCCACGGCGAAGAGAATTGAGAGGAAGATGGCCAGGGCTCCTATGGAGGCCCAATTGGAAAGGCCGTAAACCTGCTTCGCCCCGATATACAGCAGGGTCAAAACCCCGATGGCCGCTACCGGCGGCCCGAAGAACGGGATGATCATCAGGGCCAGGCCGCCCTGGGCATAGCAGAAAATGCGCCAGGCCGGGGTGAGTTGCCGGCCGGCCCCGGCCAACGCCACACTCCCCCACCAGCAGAGTCCGCCCACCCCCAGTCTGGCCAGCGCCAGGAGCGGCGCGCCGGCCATCAGGGCCAGCAGCACGCCCGGTCCCAGGCCGGCCTCGGCGTCCTCCGGGCTCAGCCCCCCCGGTCCCAGGGCCAGGAGAAGCCAAAAGAAGGCGCATAACAGGCCGCCGGTACTGATGATCAAGGCAAAGGCCAGGGGTTCGGACCGGCCTTCCCCTTCCAGGTGCTGGAAAAATTTCCCCGGGCGCATCAAAAGATCCCGCAGCGTGCGGTAAAACGCCGCCGGGCCGGATAATTCCGGGTCTTCCCAGGGCACCGGCTGCGCTTCGCCGGGTTCGAAGACCGGCGCTGCGCCCCAGGCCTCTTCTGTTGCCATCATGGCCGCTTCCGGTCGATCAGGTCTTTGAGGTCCTTGGGTTTGGGCAATCCGAACCAGAACATCTCGGCGCCGCCGGATTTATCCTTTAAGGCCAGATTGCCCACCTGGAGCAGGCTCTGGGTAAAGCCCCGGAGGACCTGAATCTCTCCCAGGTTCTCCCAGGCGATCTCCTGCTGCCGGGGCGTCGGCCAGCGCCAGACCCGGGCCACTCCCCGGGGGCTGACATGATACTCCTGGCCATATTTCAGGTAAATCACCGCCACCACGATGATCACCCCCAGGAGGGTGCCCAGCCAGATGGGCAGGCCGGCTTCGGGATTGATCCGCGGCCCCAGAAAAACAATGGCCATGGCCACGTAATAGACAAAAAACGCCCGGGCGCAGGGTTTGAAAACCAGGTCGCCGGATGCGGGGGTTACATTGTTAGCCATGATGATGCCTCCAGAACGGGATTTCGTCGGTCAGTGTACATAAAGAAGCTGAACTTCCGGTCCCTTATCTTTCATTGACATTGGCGATTAATGCTAAAAAGTTCGCCGGATTAACGATCTTGATTCCCTGATAATTTTCTAAATCAGTCAGATGATGGTCACCGGAGATGATGAAGTCAGCCTGGGCTTCCAAGGCGCATTCAAGAATGCGGTTGTCCGGATCATCAGCAATAACTGAAATGTGGCTTTGGGGGTTTACTGATTGAAAAAAGGTTGTTAGCCAAACCTCAGCAGCTTCAACTTCTCCCGGTGTCCAAGAAAACTTCTTGACCAGTATATGCCTCGTCTCCTTGAGTATATGTCGTGAGGTAAAGTTGACTACCTCTCCCGAAGCCACCAATATCAGAATTTTGGCGGGATTGCTCGTTTGAAAATTTAAGCCCGAGACGATAACGTTGGTATCGAGCACTACTTTAAGCATTGTTTGGTTCGGCTCGATACTCATCAATTAAGCGCTGGACGTCTTCCTCCTTTAAGCCAAGCGCTTT
>JALNYP010000039.1 GCA_023229795.1 Syntrophobacterales bacterium | reverse complement strand
GCAGCCCTGCATGCCAGCCCTGATTCCTTAATCAAATTAGCAGCATGAAAGATAAATCTTTGTCAAAAAACAAGAAATTCAAATTCAGTAGCACAGGCGTCCGGCCCGTGGGAGGCCAGGTATGACAGTCATCTTTTTCACAGGCCAGAGGCCTGTGCCACTGATATCAGGTCTTCAGATGGACAACCTTAACAAGCTCTCATGATTGTCAGAGCAGAAATCATGTAATGCATCTCATGAAGAAATATCAGATTTCCGTCTCCGTTTTCAGGGCCGCCAGGATAGCCAACACCTCGTCCTCGGTGAGATCATACCAGTTCTCGTAGGCGTCGGCCACTGCGAAGGAGAAACCGCCCCGGACGTTGGGGCAGTGAAGTTCATCCACGAGGGGGAGCAGTTCCCAAACGGTGCGCTCGGAGCCGGTAGGCACCGCCACAATGAGGCGCGCCGCGCCCTGGGCCTTGAGGAACTGCAGGGCGGCGCGCATGGTATAGCCTGAAGCCAGGCCGTCATCGACTACCATGGCCGTCTGCCCGTCCAGGCGGGCATAGGGTTTGCCTCCTCGGAAGACCGCTTCCCGCTGCCGCATGACGGTCGCAGTCTTCTGCACCTGGGCCTCGATCTCTTCGGGGGTCATGGGCATGCGGCGCAGCATGTCTTCATTGAAAATGGCCTGGCCCGCGGGGTCCAAGGCGCCAAAACCGGCTTCGGTGGTCCAGGGAAGCTGGATTTTGCGGACAATAATGAGGTCCAGGGGAGTCGACAGGGCCCGGGCGATCTCCACCGCCACCGGCACGCCGCCGGCGGGGATGGCAAAGAGGTGCAGTCCGTCGCCGCGCTCCTTGCTAAGTTGGGCGGCCAGATGCTGGCCGGCGCTGCTCCGATCAAAAAAAACGTGGATACGGTCCCTTAAGGCAGGGTCTTCGATGAGCTTTCCCATTGTCGGTAGAAGTCCTCTTCCAGGGCGGCAACGCGTCGAAGGAACTCAGCTTGGGAGAGACCCGCCCCGGTCAATCCTCCCTTGAAACTGATCTCAGAAAGATAAGGCCTGCCGTCTTCGGGATCAAGGAGCAGGTCGAGGATGGCATAAGGAAATCTACCCCGGGCCATCACCTGCCGGCAAAAATCCTGCAGTTCGCCGGTGAGGCCAGCGGGTCGGGATGAGCCCCCTTGAAAGAGATTTTTGCGAAAGCTGTGGGGGTTAACCCGTTCATAAGCTTCGCTATAGTCGCCCAGAACCACGACCCGCAGGTCCCGGGCGCCGGGCAGGAAGGGCTGCACCACCAGCGGGTACGTAAGCCCCTGGAGGCCCGCCAGACTGTACAGGGTTTCCAGGGAGGGCCAGAGGCTGACCCCCAGGCCCAGGTGGGCCCGGTCCCGTTTGGCGACCACCGCGCCTTTGGCCTCAAATTCGCACAGCTGCCCGGCCAGGTCCGCCAAGGCGTAAGCGACGAAACTGCCGGGAACCATGTATTCGCCCAGGACTTCAGCCTGGGCCACTTTGGAGCGGCTGAGGAGCTGGGCCAAAACCGGGGGAAAGAAGGCCACGCCCCGCGCGGCCAGGTCCAGGAGTTTGATTTCTTCGCCCGGCCGCAAGGCCAGGACGCCGAGGATGGCGTCTCCGGCCTGCAACTCCCGGTAATGGCGGCGAAAATCAATGATAGTGCGTATCAATCAGCGTTCCCGGGACATCACTCTTCATGATGGGGTTGATCAGGTTATGCTTCTGGTGGAAGGCCAAGGTTTGATTCATTAATTGTAACATCTTTTTCTCGGATTTTCTGGAGACGTAGATATCATAATCATCCACCTGGGCAATCCGGCGCCATTGCCGTTGGATGAGCGCCGGCGAGTAAACCTGCCGGAAGACGGTCTTGCCGAACCGGCCGATAATCAGGAGGTCGGCCCCCACCCGGTTGAATTCGTAAGGCTGCTGCCAGGGGTTAAGGAGCACCACCCGATCCGGGGTGGATTCCACAAAGTAAAAGGACGGCATGAGATGGATGCGGTGGTTATCGTCCAGGAAGACCAGCTCGTATTCCGGGGTCTCGATGAGGCACCGGGTCGTGGGCACATGGGTGCGAAGATACTGCACCAGCCGCGCCGGAGGCGAGCCCTGGCAGATAAGAATCTGTTTGAAGTAATCCAGGCCGGCCGCGGAGGAGAACAGGACCAGAAAGGCCACCATGATTCCGGGGGCCAACCAGCGGGGCGGCGGGGTGAAGACGCCCTCTGTCAGCCGGGCGGCTCCTTCCTTGAGGAAATAGGCCGCCAGCGGGCAGGCCAGGAATAAAGCCGGCAGGGCAAAACGCTGCCAATAGACCGCGGTCAGGTAAACCGCGCTCCAGAGGAGGAAGTTCCAGATCCACAGCCTGACCCCCGCCGAGAGGCCGCGTTTCTTCCAGAGCCAGCCGGCGCCCAGGCAGCCCAGCCAGAAGAGGGGGTCCTGCAACAGCAATAAAGCGCTTTCCGGGTAGATGCGGCCGATGGTGAGGGGAGTAAAAAATTCATGGCAGAGGAGTTTTTTCTGGGCCAGGAAATGCACCAGGGCCCCGGCCAGGCTCCCCAGGATCACCGCCTTGAGAGCCACATAGGCCAATAGCGGCAAGGCCGCGCCGGCGCAGAAGGCCAGGAGGCTGAGGGCCAGCCGCCGGCTCTCGCCCCGGCGCTGCCGGGCCAGGATCGCCAGCGGCGGCAGGAAGGCCAGGCCATAGAACTCTTTGGCATTGAACGCCAGTCCCAGAAATATGCCGCCGATCACCAGCGGCCAGAGGGAACGGGACTCCAGGCCGCGCAGGAGGCAGACCAGGGCGCAGAGGAAGAGCGCCAGGGCCGGGATATCCCCCAGGACCGAGCGCCCCCAGTACAGGGCATCGGTTCCCAAAAAGGCCAGGGCCACGGCCAACAACGCGGTGGGAAATCCCCAGAGGCGCCGGGTGGCCAGAAAGAGGGCCAGGAAGGCCAGCACCAGGTAGGCCCCGGCCACCAGGCGGCCCGTGGCCAGGTGCACCCCCAAAAGCTTGTAAGCCAGGGACACCGGCAAGATCACCGCAGGCCCGGCGCTGATACGAAAGTCCAGATCATTAAACTGATCGGGGCTTTGCACCGTAAAGGCGTAGCGGCCATGCTGGGCCAGGTTGGCGGCGGTTTCGGAAAAGATGGCTTCATCCCACCAGATGGCGGGATAGTTGGCTAGATTGTAGAAGCTGCCGGTGAGAATCAGGACACAGAGCAGCAGGCCAAAGCCATAAGTCAGGACCCCAGGCCCGGGGTGGTGGTCAGGGCGCTTCACAGCAGGTCATCGCCTCATACCTGATAAGTTGCCCGCGGCGGCCTGAGCATCCCTGCCGGCTCCGGCTTTCCGGGCTGACCGGCATGCTCCCGGAAAGCCTGGAGAACCCTGGCCCGACTCTGCCTCCCCAGGAAGAGGCCGGGCCCTCTGAACTTCTGTTCGAACGCCTGCGGCATAAAAAAGCCTGCCCCATTATAGGGCAGGCTTTTCAATACAAAAAGGAAAATTTGCGGGTTTAGCGACAAAATTGGTGCAAATTACAACCCGACAATGTTCCGGTGAAGTTCCTTGGTCTTTTCCATCCGGGCCTGATCCCGCTCGGCCACCAAAGCCGCCAGAGTGTCCTGAATCCGCTGGTAAAAGGCCCCGTTGATGTCTTCGCCCCGCATGTGGGCATCGATGAGCTGGCGGTAACAGCCGATCATCCGGGAGATCATGGCGACCGCATACTCCCGGCCCTGGACTTTTACCGTGGCCAGTCCCAGGTCCAGATAAGCCTTCAACTCGTCTCCCAGGATTCCAAAGGCGACGTTAGGGTGGAGCCGCACCCGCTCGTTGATGGCGTCAATCCTTTCCGGCGGCTGACCCCGCTTGACCAGGATTTTACGCCGCTGCTCGTCGGTCAAGAGGCACAGCCGGAAACAACTGCCGCTGCGGTCCGGCCAACCTTCGTATTCCTCAATCTCGTTGCCCTCTTCATCCTTATAGACCTTGCGGATGTAAGAGTCGGCGATGAGTTCGTGGAACAGGCAGTTCCCGACCCCGCCGATGCAGCGGTTGCCGTGGATCAAGACCTCGGTTAAGAGCCCCAACTCGTCGGCTTCCCGCTTGAACCGCGCCAGCTTGGCCACCGTGTCGATTTCGGTGGAAACCACCAACTGGGTGGCGCCGTAAGCCTTGAACCGGATCATTTCCTCCCGGGTCTCGATGTTACAGCCTACACTGGCATGAATCACCAATTCCGGGAACAGCCGATGGACTTCCTGCATCACCGCCGGGGTCTTGACGATCACCCCTTCGACGCCGAAGTGGGCGTACTTTTCAACCTTTTGGACCAGCAGGGGCAATTTTTCCGGCGGAATCTCCGCGTTCAGGGCTACCCGGATTTTCCCCTGATAGTCGGCCGCGATGCGTACCGCTTCGCCGATTTGGCTGTCTTCCAGTTCCCAGGCGCACTTCCGGCGACTGAAACCTTTCGCGCCCACGTAAACGGCGTTGGCGCCGCTCTTGAGAACGCCCTCCACCATTTCCAGGCTGCCGCCCGGAGCTAACAGTTCATTAATCATGATTTCACCACACCTCCCTGAGCCTTCGCCGCAAAAGGTCCCTCGGCTCTGCGAACTTCCTTACGCCAGTGCCTGTGGTAACCCCCAGAGGTGGTGGGTTCCTGTCACGCGCCTTAATGCCGCCGGGGCCTTTCTCGTTAAAGGGTCCCGGCAGTAAATCGTCTTCAGAGGTTTCTCCTCAGCCTATATTTTAAGCCTAGGTTAGGTTTATTTCAATGAATATTAGCAAATTATTTATACTAATTTTCACAAACTCAGGGCCGCCTCAGCAAACCTTGCCTTTACAAACCCGGCCAGCCTGCGTCGGGGCGCACCTCTTAATCCCCGCCCAGGCCAGGCGCCGCCTGGGGTAGATAATTTTTACCCTGGCGCGGGCGCGGCTGTCGCAACCCCCGGGCCGGAAAAGCCGAGGGGCGATCATCAAGATTTTGCCGCGGCAGGCTTCAGCCTGCCCGGCTTATTTTACGGCTTTGGCCTTAGCCCCGGAGATAGGAGATGGCAAAGGCAAAACAGAGCCCGATCTCCACCGCCCAGGTGAGGGTGTAGATCAGGAGATTCATCTTGGAGCCGTAGTCTTCCTCTAAAAAAATGCGATTGGGTCCCCTGAGGATATCCCAGGAACTGATTTCTTTTTCTGCTACCATAGTTATGCCCTCTTTAGATGAAGTCGGCCAGAAGCTCCCTGACGGGGCGTTCCGGTTGTTGTCGCACCAAAGGCCCATCCTTGAGCGGCGGATGCAGCTCCTCCAGGATGGGCCGGGGATGACGGTAGATCACCCCGATAGGGATGCGCTCCCCCCATTCCTTGGCCTTCTGGTAAGCCCAGCGCTCGTTGGCGGGATCGTAGTCCGGTTCTTGCTCCACGTCATAGACCCGCTGTTCATACCACTGGTATGTATTAATCTTATTGAAAGTTACGCACGGCTGCAACACTTCTAAGATGGAAAAGCCCTTATGAGTCAGAGCCTGCTGGTAGAGGCCGGTGAGGTGCGCCGCCCTCCCGGCAAAGCCCCGGCCCACCCAGGAACAGTTCTGGGCCACCGCGATGGCCAGGGCGTGCAGCGGCGGATAACCCACGCCATGGGGCTGCAACAGGGTCTTGTAGCCCAGGTCGCTGGTGGGCGAGGCTTGGCCCTTGGTCAGGGCGTAAACCTGGTTGTTGTGCACCACCAGGGTGAGATCGGGGTTGCGCCGCAGCGCGGCCAGCAGGTGGTTGCCGCCTTCGCCGTAGCAGTCGCCGTCGCCGGCCTCAGCCACCACCTTCATCTCATGATTGGCCAGGCGGCAGCCGGTGGCCACCGGCAGGGTGCGGCCGTGAATGCCGTTAAACATATTGCACTTCAGGTAGTGGGGAAATTTCCCCGATTGGCCGATGCCCGAGACCACCACGATCTCCTCGGGCCGGATGTCCAACTCGGCCAGGGCCTGTTTAAAGGCCTTGAGCATGCCGAAATTGCCGCAGCCCGAACACCAGGCCGGCTCGATGCTGTCGTAGAGAGAAATCGGCAACATGGCGCCCTCCTTAAACCTGGCCGGCCAGGGCCCGGAGGATATACTCCGGGGTGAAAGGAGCCCCGTCATACTTGAGCAGCAGGTGATCGGCGGTAATTCCCGTCTCCTGGCGCAGCAGGCGATTACACTGGCCGGTGGCGTTCATCTCGACCATCACCAGTTTTTGGGGCTTGCCCAGGGCGGCGCTGACCGCCGCGGCCGGAAAGGGCCAGAGTTCGCTGAAATGCACCATCCGGGCCGGGGTCTTCTCATGGTTGAGGCGGGTCACCGCCTCCTCGACCGGCCCCAGGCTGGAGCCCCAGCAGGCCAGGGCCAGGGGGGCGTCGGCGGGTCCGGCCGTGGTGATGCCGCCCAACTCCTGCCCCAGCCCCTTGAGCTTGCGCAGGCGCTTGTCGTGCATCTTGACCCGCACCTCCAGGTCTTCGGTGAGATGGCCGTCCGGGGTGTGCTCGTCGGAGTCGGCCACCACTACCGGCCCGAAGCCGGGCCGGCGCCGGGGCGAAATGCCGGAGCCGGTCAGGGCATAGCGCTCGTAGGGGCCCGCACCTTCGTCGGTAAGGAGAGCCCGGTCGATCTCGACTTGATCGGGGAAATCCCCCGGCTCCAGGGTGACATTGGTATCCGCCAGGTACTGGTCGGTGAGGACGAATACCGGCAGTTGATAGCGATCAGCCAGATTGAAGGCCCGGGCCGTCAGGGCGAAGGCCTGGGCCGGGGAGCCCGGGGCCAGGACCGCCCGGGGAAAGTCATCCTGGCCGGCGGAGAGCACGAAACTGAGGTCGCCTTGCGAAGTGCGGGTGGGCAGGCCGGTGCTGGGGCCGGGACGCTGAGATTCGATGATGACCAGCGGTGTCTCCGAGCAGCCGGCCAGGCCCAGGGCCTCCACCATCAAAGCAAAACCGCCGCCGGAGCTCCCGGTCAGGGCCCGGACGCCGGCATAGGAAGCGCCGAGGGCCATATTGATGGCCGCGATCTCGTCTTCGGCCTGTTCCACCACCACGCCCCAGCGGTCGGCCCGGCTTCCCACCGCATTCAAGACGCTGCTCCAGGGGGTCATGGGATAGCCGCTGACAAATTGCAGGCCCGCGGCCAGGGCCCCCAGGGCCACGGCCTCATGGCCGCTGATCAGGATGCGGGGCTGGGCCGGCGGGGTGATAGACGCCAGGGAATGGTGGTTGCCTAATGCTTCGCCCTGCCGGAATCCCGCGGTGGCGGCCAGGCGGTCCCACTCCACCACGTCCTGCCCTTTCCCCTTAAAGGTCTCCATCAGCAAGGCCACGAAAGGTTCCAGGGGCAGCTTCAAGAGCCCCAAAATCGCGCCGGAGGCCCCGGCATTGATGGCCACTGCCGCGGCCTTTTTCTCGGGCAAGAGCTCGCCGGCCTTGAGGGGGAGGGTCTGCACCCCCGGGGGCAAGTCGCTGACCATCGAGGCATCGTAAATGATCACCCCGTGCGGCCATAGCTCCTGGCGGTGGAGGGCTACGGTTTCCTGGTTTAAGGCTACCAACAGATCGATGCCCTCCCGGGAGGACACGAGGGGATGATCCGCGACGCGGATGCGGTTAAAGAGATGGCCGCCCCGGATGCGGGACTGGTAATCCTGGACATAGAGGACCCGGCAGCCTTGCCGCACCATAATCCGGGCCAGGAGCCCCGTAATGACGTGGACTCCCTGGCCGGCGGCGCCGCCGATCACGATGTTCAGATCAATGGCCATAGCTTCGCCTTTCCCGGTACAGACCGGAAGGAAGGTTAATCATTACCCGCGGCGGAAGCGAATGTCAACAGAAATAGTCGGCGGCAAAAAGCCGATGGATCCTGGCTTCCCCGGCCGCGAGCCGTGATGAGAAAAACGCTTTTAAATATGTTTTAAGGTAAACACGCCGAGGAGGAAGGCAAGGGCGCCGCCCACTGGCGGCGCCCTTATGATTTACTTTTTCTGTTCGCGTTTATTGTCGGCGATGGATTCGGTGATGGTGTGCCACAGCTTTTTGAAGAGGCCCTCGTCGTGGGGCTGGGCGCCTTCCGGCTGGACGTGGGGCGCGGGCTCTTCTTTGGCCAGTTCATCGAGGAGATGCTGCTGGCGGGCGCTGAGGTTCCGGGGAATGGTGACCACGACCTCGACCAGCAGGTCACCCTTGCGGCTGCCCTTGGGGTAAGGGACCCCCTCGCCCTTGAGCCGGATCACCTCTCCGGGTTGGGTGCCCGGCGGGATCACCAGTTCGTGGGTGGCTTTCAGGGTGGGGATGGTGAAGCGGGTGCCCAGGGCCGCCTGGACGAAGGAGACCGGCACTTTGAGGTGCAGGTCGTTGCCCTCGCGCTGGAAAAACTCGTGGGGCCGGACGTGCATGACGATGTATAAATCCCCGGGAGGCCCGCCGTGGACGCCGCCGTTGCCTTCACCGGGCATGACCAGGTGGGTGCCGCTGTCCATGCCGGGCGGGATCTTCACCTTGAGCTTCTTCTTTTCCCGGAGGCGGCCTTCGCCGTTGCAGGTGGGGCAGGCTTCGGCGACAAACTCCTTCATGCCCTGGCAGCGGGGACAGGTGGTGGTGATCTGGAAGATGCCGTGGCTGCGGGAGACCACACCCCGGCCGCCGCATTGGGGGCAGGGCACGCGTTTGGTTCCGGGTTTGGCGCCGCTGCCGCCGCAGGTGCGGCAGTTGACCACCCGGGGGACTTCCACGGTCACTTCGGTGCCCAGGGCCGCGTCCAAAAAATCCAGGGTCAGATCATAGCGCAGGTCATTGCCCTGCTGGGGCCGGGGCCCGCCGCCACCGAAGCCGCCACCGAAACTTCCGAAGCCGAAGACGTCGCCGAAGATATCGCTGAAAGAGCTGAAGATATCGGAGAAATCCCGGAAGCCGGTAAAGCCGCTGGAAGACAGGCCCTCGTGGCCGTAAGTGTCATAGAGGCGGCGCTTTTCGGGGTCGTGCAGGACCTCGTAAGCTTCGGCGGCCTCTTTGAACTTCTCTTCGGCGCTCTGGTCGCCGGGATTGCGGTCCGGATGATACTTGAGGGCTATCTGCCGGTATTTCTTCTTGATGTCATCGACACCAGCGTCCCGGGGTACTCCCAGGACCTGGTAATAATCCCTTTTCTGGTTAGCCATACTTACTTAATTCTTCCTAAAACAGATTTTACCTTATCGTGTAAGTGTACCTCTTTATCCCGGCGATCGTCAATAGTGATGTGCGTGACCACGCGCATCACGCCCCGGTCAAAGGGGAGTTCGTGCAGGACCTGAGCCACCTTGAGCAGCCGGGCCGAGTGCCCGTTGATCAGGGTGCCCATGTCCGTGAGTTCATAGGGGATGCCTTCGCTCTGGAGATACCGGATGACGTCGGCGACGAAATCGCCCACACTGGTATCCCCCAGTCCCAACGGGACCACGCTGATTTCCATAATGGCCATGCTTACCTCCGGAGAAGCGGGCGCCTAGGCGGCCAGTAACCGGCGCACTGCAGCTTTCAGACGATCCAGATTAGGGGATTTTACCACGAAATCATCGGCGCCCCAACTGGAAAGGTCCTGAGGCGGAGAGAGGTAGGAATAGAGAATCACGCGGGTTTTGCGGTTGGTGCCCTTGATCATGCGTCCGGTCTCTACCCCGGACATATCCGGCAGGAGCACTTCCATAATGACCATGTCGGGCTTAAAGGACTCCACCAGGCGCACGACTTCCGCGCCTTTGCCCGTCACCTTGACCTCATAGCCCTCGTCCTGCAACTCCTCCAGGCACAACTGCTGGATATGAGGCTCGCTGTCGGCAAACAGTATGCGTGACATGGTCTTGGCACCTCCTTTTGACAAAGTGGTGCTCCCCCCTTGACGGTATATTTCCAACATAATCACTTTCGGCCCAAAGTCCATGCCGCGCGGTGGCGTCGGCCCCATAATTTTTTGCGTTTTTATTGCAGGGGCAGATGACCTCAAGTGATTAAATTCCCGAATCAACCTGGGCGGGTGGCAATGGCCCTGGTTAAGGGTTCTCTCCCGATCCGCCTTCCGGCAAGTCCGGTTTTTTGCCCCGGCTTTTCAAGGCCCGCCAGCGGGCCGCCAGGTCCGGCTCCGCGCCTTCGGGACCCGGTTCGTAAAAGCTCGGGGCCTTGAGGTCCGGCGGCAGATATTCCTGCTCCACCCAATGGCCGGGGAAATCGTGGGGATAGAGATAGCCCTGGCCGTGCCCCAGGCCTTGCCGGTCCCGGTGGGCGTCCTGCAGGGGCGCCGGCACCCGGGTAGCGCCCTGGTCCTCCAGGGCCGCCTTGGCCTTAAAGTAGGCCTGCGTGGAGTTGCTCTTCGGGGCCAGGGCCAGGTAGATTGTGGCCTGGGCCAGGTGGTACTGGCCTTCTGGCAGCCCCACCCAGGTTAAGGCCTGGGAGGCCGCGGCCGCCTGCACCAGGGCGTTGGGGTCGGCCAGGCCGATATCTTCGGAGGCCAGGATGAGGAGCCGGCGCATGATGAAGCGGGGGTCCTCTCCCGCTTCCAGCATCCGGGCCAGCCAGTAGAGGGCCGCGTCGACGTCCGAGCCCCGGACGCTCTTGATGAAGGCGCTGACGGTGTCATAATGGGCGTCGCCGGCCCGGTCGTACATCAGGTCCCGCCGCGGCATGCACTCCCGGGCCGCGGCCAAATCCACCCGGATGACGCCGCCCTCGCCGGGGTCGGTGCTCAAGACCGCCAACTCCAGGGCGGTCAAGGCCCGCCGGGCGTCACCGCCGGCCATGGCGGCCAGGTAATCCAGGGCCTCCCCGGTGACCTCGGTCTTCATATCTCCCAAACCCCGGTCCTTCTCCTTCAGAGCCCGGGCCAGGATGGTGCGGAGGTGCTTCTCGGTAAGGGGCTCGAAGATGAAGATCCGGGCCCGGGACAGCAGCGGCCCGATGATCTCGAAATAGGGATTTTCGGTGGTGGCCCCCACCAGGGTGATGAGCCCCTCCTCAACGTGGGGCAGGAGTGCGTCCTGCTGGGCCTTGTTGAACCGGTGGATTTCGTCGATCAGGACTACGGTGCGGCGGCCCTGGTTCTGGTAGCGCTTCGCCTCCTCCACCACCTTGCGCAGGTCGGCCACCCCGGACATCACCGCGCTCAGGCTGGCAAAGTGGCAGTTCAGCATCGCGGCCATGACCCGGGCCAGGGTGGTCTTGCCGCTGCCCGGGGGGCCCCAGAAAATCATGGAGGAAAAGAGCCGGCCGGCCTTGAGCGACCGCCACAACAGGCGCCCGGGACCCACCAGGTGCTCCTGGCCGACGAATTCGGCCAGGCTCCGGGGGCGCAGCCGGGCGGCCAGGGGTAAGGGCGGCGTGAATAAAGAAGCGGTCTTGTCCATAAAAGCAGTGGTCAGTGGTCAGGAAAAAATATTTGTTCCCTTCGCAGGTATCAAGTTTTAGCGATTAATAATTATGCCATTTCCCGAGAGAAGTCAAAAGTCCCTTTAAAATCAGGATAGCCCCTGGAGAATTTCCCGGAAATTGCCAATTCCTGGTTTTCAAGCCGCCGACCTGCTGTGGAAATCCCGGTTTTTTGTCATCCTGAACGAAGTGAAGGATCTCAACGTGTTGAAAATGCAAGACTCTTCGCTGCGCTCAGAATGACAAGATAGTCAACTGGCTATTTTTCCAAAAACCCATCAGTCCTGCTCATCTCGCGGCTTGCTTTGACAGGGCAAGTTTGGAGGCCACCCTGGTTCCCAAGCCAGGCTTGGGAACCACTGAGAAAAAACTTCAAACCTTTGTTTCCTAATCCCTAACCCCTAATCCCTGCTCCCTGGCCCGGCCCCTTGCGGCGGCGGTTTTTTTTCCTTATATTATGCTTAAACCTACATAAACAGGGGCATAATATGTTTGGCTACAACATCACCACCCTGATCATCATCCTGGTCATCGCGCTGCTGCTGTTCGGACCCCGGCGGCTGCCCGAACTGGGAGATAGTATCGGCAAGGCGATCCGGAGCTTTAAGAAGGCTCACGAAGATCCGGACAGCGTCGCTCCCCGGGTCGAGATACCGCCCGGCGCCACCACTGCACCGCAAGCTTTAACCTGCCCTCAATGCCATAAAGAATACACCGGTGACGCGACCTTTTGTCCCCATTGCGGTCAGCGCATCACCAAGGCCTGATCGAGGGCTCCCAGGTGTTCGGAATCGGTTTCGAGGAACTCCTTGTCCTCGCGGTAATAGCCTTCATCCTCTTCGGACCGGAAAGGTTGCCGGAGTATGCAGCCAAGCTGGGGCGCATCGTCGCCAAGGTGCGCGAAGCCAGCTCCGAGCTGAGCCGGCAGTATCAAAATCCCTTTACCTATCCGCCGGAACCGGCTGCGGATGCGGCTCTGCCGGCGGGCCCGGAAGTCGCCTGCCAGTATTGCGGGCATAAGACGGGCCAGGAATTTGCCTTCTGCCCCAAGTGCGGGCAACGGCAGCAGCTCGATCAATATCCGCCGCCGCTCCAGCCGGCGGAGCCGACGGTTGAGGCCCAATCACCCGAGGCCTCCGGGGAGTCTCAGACCGCCTCTCCCCAGATCCGGCCGTTACGGCAGGACGAGATTGACCAGGCCCTGAGCATCATTAACCAGGCTGCCCAGGCCTATAACGGGGTGATTCCGGCGGACTGCTGGCAAGAGCCCTACATGCCCGAAGAGGAACTGCGGGCCGAGATCACGGCGGGGGTCAATTTCTGGGTTTACGAAAGCGAGGGCCGGCCGGTGGGCGTCATGGGACGCCAGGACGTCTTGGACGTGACCCTCATCCGCCACGCCTATGTGGACCCGGAGTTTCAACGCCAGGGGGTGGGTTCCCGCCTGCTGGCCCATCTCCTTAAAGAGATGCCGGGGCCGGTCCTGGTAGGCACCTGGGCCGCGGCCTGGTGGGCCATCCGCTTTTATGAGGAACACGGTTTCAAGCTGGTCTGTCAAAAGGACAAGGACCGCCTGCTCACCACCTACTGGAACATCTCCCCCCGCCAGACCGAGACCTCGGTGGTCCTGGCGGACCCCAAGTGGCTCGCCATCCCCATCTATCACGAATAATCGGCCGGCGCCGGCGATAGGATGAGAGTTTTGCCCTCCTGCAGGAGGCGGCCCGACTCCTTGAGCGCCTTCATGGCCCGGGTGATGCTGACCCGGTGGGCTCCCACCAAAAAACCAAGTTCCTCGTGAGTGAGGGGAAACTGGATGCTGAAACCCTTAGGGCTTTCGGTGCCGTGTTCCCGGGCCACCTGGGTCAGGACCTGGTAAAGCCGCTCTTCCAGATTGGTGAGGGAGAGGCTGCCCACCCGCTCAGTCAGCCAATTGATGCGCTTGCTCAAATTCTTGATGACGGTAAGGCCGATTTGGGGATGTTCCAGGACGAGCTTTTCAAAGCCGGCCCGGGTGAAACCGCAGATCAGGGTTTCTGCCAGGCAGAGCGCGGTCAGGGGATAATCGGCCTCTTCGATGAGCATGCTCTCCCCCAGGAAGTCTCCGGCCTTGCGGATGTCCAGGGTAATTTCGTTGCCTTCGGCGGTGATCTTGCTCAGCTTCACCCGCCCGGCCTTGATCAGGAACATCTGGTTGGCCGGGTCCCCCTGGGCAAAGACCTCCTGGCCTTTCTTATAGGGTTTCCGCCGGGCCGCCTGGGCCAGCGCCGCCATCTCGGCGGGCTGGAGGTTCTCAAAGACCCAGAGATTCCCGATGCAGGTGGGACTGACTTCGACCCCGGGCCCGGCCAGTTCGTTACAGAGGCATCCCATGGCGATCCTTCCTTCGTCCTGCCGGTTTTTCTTTCACCTCAGGCGAAGCTTACACCGATCCAAGACCGGCAACGTCCCCTACCAACCATCAGCGCGCCAAGTTGGCGATGGCTTCCCGCAAGCCTTGGGAAAGCGTCTCGCAGGCCTTCACCACCTCCGGATGGTCTTCAAACTTCTGGGACATCTCCGGGGTGATCTCGGTAAAATTGGCAAACTCATCCGGCGTCATCCACCGGGCCGGGCCCCCGTACTGGCAAGTGGTGCCGTAGCCGCAGATGAAGCAGGGCGGCGTAGCGCTGTTGAAAAATACCGACCCCACCACATTATAGTTGAAGTAGCTGCTGAGGTGATAAGAGATTTCCCGGACCCCGGCCTCGGCTTCGTCGCCGCCCACGCACACCGCGGCCGCCAGCTTGCCGATGGTGGAGGGATGGAGGTGGCGCAGGGGAAACAGACGTTCCAGGAAGGTGTGGGTAAAGGCGTTGGGGTGGCCGAAATAGATGACGCCGCCCACAATCAGGGCATCCGCGGCCTCGATCTTGTCGTACAGGGGGGCCATGTCATCGGGTTGAATGCAGCGCTGTTTTTCGGCGCATTTGACACAACCCAGGCAGGGGCTGATCTTGAGCTTGGCCAGGTTGACCAGCTCATAGCCCTGGCCGCTGTCTTGGGCGATCTTTTCTAACATGCGCTGCAAGTTGCCGTGCGGCTTGGGGCTGCCGTTGATTACCAAGAGCATGGGGGCCTCCTTAAGGTAGTGGTCAGTTGCCAGTGGTCAGCAGTCGGTTAAAAGATGGGCGCCGTAAGCGCCAGTTTGATGGCTTCATGATAACCATTGACGGAGGCAGGCGCTGTAGCCGGGGCTACATTGCCGGAAAAACGCGGCGAGGGGGAAATGAAGCGATTTTTTGCCGGGCGTCTTAGGGGCCAACCAGCTTAATGGTGCGTGGAACGCACCCTACGGCAGTTTTTTAGACTGGCCACTGACCACTGCTTCACAGCTCCACCACTTCGGAGCTTAAGGGGTGGCCCATGAACAGGCTGGCCAACTGCTGAAAGCGGGGGGTGAGGTCGGTGGTGAGGTAACGGCGGGTGCGGCCCCGGCTTAGGCGGGCTTCCATCTCAGGATGGCGCGCCAGGTAATCCACCAGCTTGGCCGCGGTGACCTGGCCGGAACAGATCAGGTCGTGGCCGGTGCCGACGATGGCCCGAATCTGCTCTTTCAGGATGGAATAGTGGGTGCAGCCCAGGATCAGGGTGTCCACCCGGCCCATGAAGGGGGCCAGATAACGGCGCAGGATCAGGGTGGTGCCTTCCCAGTCCTGTTCGCCGCTCTCGATGATGGGCACCAACAGCGGGCAGGCCTGCTGGATGACCTCCACTTCGGGGTCGAGTTTCTTCAACTCCAGCTCGAAGGATTGGGAGGTGACGGTGCCCTCGGTGGCGATGACCCCGATGCGCTTTAACCGGGTCCGGGCCACGGCCTCTTCCACGGTGGGGATCAGCACCCCCAGGACCCGGAGGTCGGGGTAGCGGGCCGGCAGAAAGACCTGCTGGATGCGCCGCAAGGCCCGGGCCGAGGCGGTATGGCAGGCCAGGACAATGAGGCGGCAGCCCTGGCGGAAGAGATAGTCCACCGCCTGCTCGGTAAAGCGGATCACCACCCGGTCGGACCGGGTGCCGTAGGGGATGCGGGCGTTGTCGCCCAGGTAGAGGTAGTCGTACTCCGGCAGGACCTTCAAGAATTCCCGCAAGACCACCAGCCCGCCGAAGCCTGAATCAAAGACGCCGATCATTTTAAATCCGGTTCTGGGTTTTGGGTTTTAGGTTTTGGGTTAAATGACAAAACATCCGGGCTCTTCTGTAGGGGCGGACCTGCGTGTCCGCCCTTCCCGGCCACCAGTTGCCGTAGGGGGCGCACTTCGCACCATTCCATAAGTTTACGGCGGGCACAGAGGCCCGCCCCACCAGCCGGCAGTTAATCCGACAGCCGCAGCAGGGTGCCCCGCCGGTAGGCGGAGCGCAGCGTCAGGGAGACCAAGCCGTAGCTTAAGATGAGATATAACATAGTCTGGGAGAAGCCGTAAAGCAGGGGGTGCGGACAGGCCGCCGGGAAGCCGTAAAAGTGCCGGAAATAATCCAGAAAATAGGTCAAAGGAATAAATTGCGCCAGGACCTGGATGCTCTCCGGCAGCACGCTGATGGGATAGTAGAGGCCGCAGAGCAGCAGCATCAGGTAGGAAAAGGCCCAGGCCGCCGCTTCGGCCCGCTGGCCGAAGCGCAGCACCAGGGCCACGACCAGGGCCCCGATGATGGCGGCGTTCAAAAACATCCCCAGCAGGAAGCAGATCAGGCCCGCCAGGCCCGGACGGCTGAGGTCCATGTCAAAGAAATAGACGCTCAAAAATCCCATGAGCCCGAAGACCAGCAGACCCCGGATCAGGCCTACCAGGCCGGAGCCGATGAGGACGTGGACCAGGCTGACCGGCGCGATGAATTCGTGTTTCAGGCTCTTGGACCAGACGGAATAAAGCAGGGCGTACGACAGGTCCAACTGGGCGATCTGGATGGTGTTCATGGTCACCGCGCCGATGAGAATGAAGGACACCGTCTCTGCCTCCAGGTGCAGGAACCGGGTTAAGAGCCCCACGGAAAAGATGCCGATAAGGGGCCAGAACAGCATCTCGAAGATCGCGAAGACGTTGCGCCGGGTCACCAGGGAGCTGCGGACGCTAAAAGCCCAGACTTTATAGATATTAGTGCGTAATCTCACGGTAGATTTCTTCCAGGTCCACGGGTTTGACTTTGACCCGCGCCGGTTTCTGCCCCGTTTGTTGGACGGCAGCCAGGATGTCCGGCAGCCTTTCCTCCACCCGGTCCAGCACCAGGTCCACCCGGGAGTCCTCCAGCCGATACCTCAGCACCCCGGGCAGGCGTCCATAATCCAGGGGCGGGGGAGAAGCCGCGAAGATCAGGCTCAGATGGTCTCCCAGCCCCAGGCGCTGCTGCAACTCCGGGATGCGGCCTTCGCTCACCAGCCGGCCTTCTTTCAGGAAGGCCACTTCGGTGCAGAGCGTCTCGGCTTCCCTGAGGTTGTGAGTGGTCAACAGAATGGTGACCCCGGTGTCGCGGTTGAGCCGCAGGATCTCCTTCCGGAGATGGTGCGCCATGTCCTGGTCCAGGCCCGAAGTGGGCTCGTCCAGGAAGAGCAATTCCGGTTGGTTGATCAGGGCCTTGGCCAGGCTGAGGCGCTGCTTGAGGCCGGTGGAGAGGCGTTCGAAGGTGACCCGCCGGTGCTCGGCGAGCCCGAAGGAGTCGAGCAGCTCGGCCACCCGGGCCGTCAAGGCGGGCCCGCCCAGGCCGTAGAGGTGCCCGTAGAACCGGAGGTTGTCCTCGACCGTCAGGCACCAGAGGAAATGGGCGCCGCTGGCCGCCAGGTTGATGCGTTCTTTGAGACGAGCCGCGTCCCGGACGATATCCAGACCCAAGACCTGCGCCGTGCCGGCATCCGGCCTTAGCAGGGTGGCCAGGATCGAAATGAGGGTGGTCTTGCCCGCCCCGTTGGGGCCCAAAATGCCAAAGATGGCCCCTGGCGCGACCTCAAGGTCCACCCGGCGCAGGACCTCCTTGGCCGGCCCGAAGAACCCGCCGCGGAAGGCCTTGTCGATGCCCTGGGCCGAGATCGCTGATTCCATAGTTACCAAGAGCAAAAGCGGTTAAAGACTAGCAATCATATAAATAGTAAAGAAGATTCCGGTGCCCAGGACAATCGTAGCAAGAAATATATCCAGTACTAAGGAAGGCCGATAGGTGCCTTCATCTATTTCTCTTTGGACCTTTTTATATCTGAGAATGGCGCCCAAGGCCAGCATGGTACCCAATGCCACCAGGGCTATCCCAATGATTGAGGCAGATCCATAAGAAGAGGTGGTGGCTTTCGGGATATGCGATTGTTTTCCCACTAAATGATAGAGTTCTTTTAGGAAGAAGGAAAACTTCTCGACCACAAAACCAAATACCATTATCCCGACACTGGTCCTGATCCAGGCAAGAAAGGTCCGCTCATTGGCCTGATGATCTTTGCTGTCGCCAACTTTTGCCGGTTTCTTATTTTCCGTCGGATCACCCATACGGCGCGCCTCTTGCTTATTTACCGTAATTGTTCCAGCCAAATGATTTTGGATAAGTCTATCAGACCCGGGCCGCAGGGCCAAGGTTTTCCCGGTTTGGAGCAGGGCGCCTGTCGCTTGCAAAGTCGCCGGGGCTAAGGTACATTAGGCGCAAATGAGCGAGGAACGCATCGTCAATCCCCGGCTCCAGGAGGAAGACCTGGGGCTGGAGGTAGGCTTAAGGCCCCGGAGTCTGAGCGAATTCGTGGGCCAGAAGGAGCTGCGCCGCAATCTGGAGATCGCCCTGGCCGCAGCCCTGGGCCGAGGCGAGGCAGTGGACCACATCCTGGTGCACGGCCCTCCGGGGTTGGGCAAGACCACCCTGGCTTACATCATCGCCCACGAGATGGGCGGCGGGATCAAGACCACCTCGGGGCCGGTGGTCGAACGGGCCGGCGACCTGGCGGCGCTCCTCACCAACCTGCAACCCAAAGACGTCCTGTTCATCGACGAAGTCCACCGCCTGCCCACAGTGGTCGAAGAAATCCTCTACCCGGCCATGGAAGATTACCACCTGGACCTGATCATCGGCCAGGGGCCCGGGGCGCGCTCCCTGAAGCTGGATTTGCCCCATTTCACCCTGGTGGGCGCCACCACCCGGGCCGGTCTGCTCACCCCGGCGCTCCGGGACCGTTTCGGCTTGATGCTGCGGGTGGAGTTTTATCACCCGGAGGAGCTCACCCAGATCATCCATCGGGCCGCCCAGGTGCTGGGGGTCGAGATCGAAGCCGAGGGGGCCTGGGAGATCGCCCGGCGCTCCCGGGGCACCCCCCGCATCGCCAACCGGCTGCTCAAGCGGGTGCGGGATTACGCCCAGGTGCGGGGCGACGGCCGCATCAACCGGGAAGCGGCGGACGCGGCCCTGACCCTGCTGGACGTGGACCAACTGGGGTTCGACCGCATGGACCGGCAGATTCTCCTGACCATCCTGGAGAAGTACGACGGGGGGCCGGTGGGGCTGGGCACCCTGGCCGCGGCCCTGTGCGAAGAGGAAGACACCCTGGAAGATGTCTATGAACCCTACCTGCTGCAGTGCGGCTTCTTGCAGCGCACCCCCCGGGGCCGCATGGCCACCAACCGGGCCGCGGAGTATTTCGCCAAACTGCCCCGCAAAGGCGCCCACCCTTCCTTATTTTAGGTCAATTGAGGGCGCTGGCCATCATCCTGCCACCAGAGTTTCACACAAAAGAGTGGCGGGCCGGGAGGCCCGCCCTACCGGAAAGTCTCTTATTTCCCCTCTTTCAAAACTTTCAGGGCTGCTTCCAACGGGTCCAACACCTGATAAATCGGCTCACACGCCAGGCAGGGCACAATATTATCCCGCCCCCGGGACACAAACACGGTCTCCCGGGTCCCTTCGCACTGACAAGCACTCGCCGCCCGGCGCAGTTCCTCCACCAGCTTAGGCAGGGGGAGGTTATCGATATCCAACTGCTTTAATTCGTCGTGCATACATGGCTCCTTGGTTGATAAAGTAAAATACCGTTGCGTTCAAATAGCTATTTTTTATAGCCCCAGACTTCATCCCGCCTGCACAGGCGAGACGCCTGTGCCACCTTTTTCTATGAGTCCCCGTGCCGAGAAGGACTTGAGGTATTTCGCCTCAATCAGCAGATGCGAAAAAATCGGCGGCGCTGATGTTCACGTCACACCCGAGGTTACCGTCAAATCCGCCCAGTTCCGGGCGGGTGCGGTCTAAACCCGCCTCCACCATACCATAGGAACCGCGCCGCCAATCCGCAAGGGACCGGGAGAGTATGGTTGCGTATCTGCCCTCAATCATTATATTATGAGACCAGAAGCATGACCGGCTCCATAAATTCCTGAGGTAAACATGGCAGAAACCCCACCCCCTTCCCCCACGGCCCGTTACGCCATCTGGTATGTGCTGGCTTTGATTGTGCTGCTGCTCATCTTCCAGTACTACAGCGTGGCCAAGCAGGCCACCGAAGTCAGTTATAGCGAATTTCGCCACCTGGTAGATATCCAGGGTATCGATAGCCTGGCCATCAGCACCGATACCATTACGGGTAAACTGCTGCCCAAAGGGGTCGAGGACCTGGCCAAGGAGAGGAAAAAACCCGACCTGCCCGCGACTCTGGCCAAACAGTTCGACAAAAAAGAACCGATGTTTTCCACCGTCAGGGTGCAAGACCCAGACCTGGTAAAGCTCCTGGAGGACAAGCACATCAAGTACCGGGCCATCCAGGAAAACACCTGGCTAACTTCCCTTTTGTCCTGGGTCTTGCCCTTCCTGTTGCTCATCGGCATCTGGGTTTACTTCTTCCGGAAGATCGGCAGCGGCGCCGGCGGCCTCATGACCGTGGGCAAGAGCAAGGCCAAGATCTATGTCCAGGACGAGACCAAGGTGACCTTCCAGGACGTGGCCGGGGTGGAAGAAGCCGAAGAAGAACTGAAGGAAATCATCGAGTTCCTGAGAAATCCCGCCAAGTTCCAGGTCTTGGGGGGTAACCTCCCCAAGGGCGTCATGCTGGTGGGGCCGCCGGGCACCGGCAAGACTTTGTTGGCCCGGGCCGTGGCCGGAGAGGCCGGGGTGCCGTTCATGAGCCTGTCCGGCTCCGATTTTGTGGAAATGTTCGTGGGGGTGGGCGCCGCCCGGGTGCGGGACCTCTTTGCCACGGCCCAGGAAAAGGCCCCCTGCATCATTTTTATCGATGAACTGGACGCCATCGGCAAGGCCCGGGGGCTGAGCCCCCTGGGAGGGCCGGAAGAACGGGAAAATACCCTGAATCAGCTCCTCTCCGAAATGGACGGCTTCGACACCCGCAAAGGGGTGATCATCATGGCCGCCACCAACCGGCCGGAGATCCTGGACCCGGCCCTGATCCGGCCCGGCCGTTTCGACCGCCACATCCTGGTGGACCGGCCCTCACTGAAAGGTCGCGAGGATATTCTGACGATCCACAGCCGGCACATCAAGCTCTCCCCCGAGGTCAACCTCAAGACCCTGGCGGCCCGCACCCCCGGCATGGTGGGCTCGGATCTGGCCAACATCGTCAATGAAGCGGCCTTGCTGGCGGCCCGGAAGAACAAGACCGCGGTGGAGATGGATGACTTCGAGGAGTCCATTGACCGGGTGGTGGCCGGCCTGGAAAAGCGCAACCGGGTCATGAACCCCCGGGAAAAAGAGATCGTGGCCTACCACGAGACCGGCCACGCCCTGGTGGCCGAGGCCTTGCCCACCACCGACCCGGTGCACCGGGTCTCCATCATCCCCCGGGGCATCGGGGCCCTGGGTTATACCATGCAGCTGCCCACCGAAGACCGCTACCTGATGACCAAGACCGAGTTGGAGGATCGCATGGCCGTGATGATGGGCGGCCGGGTAGCGGAAGAGTTAATCTTTAACGAAATTTCCACCGGGGCCCAGAACGATCTCTTCCGGGCCACGGACGTGGCCCGCTCCATGATCCGGGAGTACGGCATGAGCGAAAAGCTGGGGCCCATCACCTTTGAGCGGGAACGGCGGCCCCTGTTCCTGGAGACTATGATGCCCCCCAGCTCCAAGGATTACAGCGAAGCCACGGCCCAGGAGATCGACCAGGAAGTAGCCGCGCTGGTGGACAAGGCCCATCGCCGGGCCCGGGACATCCTGGAAAAGCTGCGGCCCAGCCTGGAGAAGGCCGCCGGGATTCTCCTGGACAAAGAGGTCCTGGAAGGCGAAGAATTGCGGGAGATCTTGAATCACGCCAAGGACCAGAAGCAGCCGGCTTGAGGTAGGGCGGACCTCCGGGCCCGCCGCCAGCCGTAGGGTGCGCACTGCGCACCATCCTGGCGCGTAAGACGCTAGGAATGAAAGGGCGATATAGTTTTTTGTCTTGGTGCGCGGTGCGCACCCTACATCAACTGGCGCGTTAAACGCTAGGATTCCCCTTTGGCAATGGTGCGCAGTGCGCACCCTACACCAGACCATCCAAGCCCGAGCTTATGTCTTCCGGCACTACGCAGCAGTTTTTCTCTACCAGCGCCGCGCTCCAGGATTACGTGCTGGAGCACGCCGTCCCCGGCGTCCCGGTGGTGGTGCCGCATCAGCGGCTGGCCCAGCAGATCTGGCACCGCCAGCGCCTGGCCGCCCTCCAGGCCGGCCGCGCCGCCTGGGAGCCCGGCGCCCTCCTCACCCTGCACGCCTGGTGGTCCGAACTCTTTGCCTCCCTGTGGCCCCCTGAAGCCCTGGCCCCGGCCCTGGTGCGCCTGGCCCGGTGGCGGCAGGCCCTCAAGGCCGCTCCCGCTCCCCCCGGCCCCACCCCGGAGCTGGCCTGGGCTGAGGCCCTGGACGAGACCTATAACCTCCTGTGCCGTTATGCCCTGGTTCCGGCACTAGGGATGGCGGGCAGGGACGCCCGCCCCACCAGGGACGCCCGCCCCACCGGGGAGGCCCGCCCCGCTGGAGACGACTCGCCCCTGGTGGCCTGGCGGCGGCGGGTCTCCCGGATTTATGCCGATCTCATGCGCCAGGAGGGCTGGCTAAGCCCCGGCGAGCTCCCGGCCTACCTGACCGCGGCGCTCCGAGAGGGCAGACTGCAAGTCCCCCCTGAGGTCCTGGTGGTGGGCCTGGAAACCCCGGCGCCTACGGAAGCGCTTTGGCTGGGCGAGCTCAGCCGCCATACCCGGATGCTCCACCTGCAGGTGCGGGGCGACGCCGGGAACGTGCGGGAGGCGATAAGCCTGCCCGATCCCACCCAGGAAGTACAGTGGGTGGCGGCGCAATTGGTCGAGTTGGCCCGGGAAGGCGGTCTGCCGCTCCATCGCCTGGCCGTCACCGCCCCGGAAATCGAGACCTATGCCCCCCGGTTGCGGCGGGTGCTGGCGGAATTATTGGGGCCGCCCCAGGCCCCGGAAGGCTGGGCCTACAATTTTTCCCAAGGGCCGAATCTTTCGGAAGTCCCGCTCTTTCAGGCCGCACTCCTGCCGCTGCAGTTCCTCGGCGCCGGCGAGCGCCGGGAAGATCTGATCTCCCTGCTTCTCTCCCCCTATTACGGCGACTTGCAGCGTCGCCGCGACCGGCTGGCCCGATGGGACCAGGCCTTTCGGGATCGGGGCGTGGACCAGGGGTGGAAGCGGCTTCGGGCCGCGGTGCTCAACTCCCCGGAAGCCCAGATGGAGCCCGGGATGCCGGCGCGGCTGGACCGCGTCTGGTCGTCTTTTCCGCCGGCCGCCGCCCCGGCCGGCCAGTGGCGCCGGGCCCTGATGGCGGCCTGGGAGGAAATGGGTTTTCCCCGGGAGCAGGAAGTCGCCGAAAGCGAGGCCTGGGATCGCCTCCAGGGGCTCTTGTCCGCAGTGGAGGCCGCGCTGGGTCCGGAGCGGCTGGCGGCCGGGGAGTTCCTGGAATGGCTGACCCTGGGGGCCCGGCGGCTGGTCCTGCCCGGGCCGGGGATTCAGGCCGCGGGTATCCAGGTCCTGGGCCTCCTCGAAATGCGGGGCCTGGATTTTTCCCGGGTCTTTTGCCTGGGGATGAACTCCGGCGCCCTGCCGGCCCCGCCCCGGCCCCTGCCCCTGCTCGCCGCGGCGGAAAAACGCCAGGTCTTGGGCGGGACTTATCAAAGCCAGCATCATTTTGCCGCGGAACTCTTCGCCAATCTCTTAGGGACCGCGCCGCATCTCACCCTGACCCGGCCCGAGGTGGCGGACGAGGAAGAACGCGTGAGCACGCCGTTTTATCTCGAGGCCTGGACAAAGGCGGAGATGCCGGTGCTCAGCGTGCCCCACCCCGCCTGGCTGCGCTCATTGGCAGTGCGGGCGGTCTTTCAGGCCCCGGAAGCTCCTGCCCTGCCGGGATACCCCGACGCGCCCCTGGCCTGGGACCTGCCAGGGCAAATCTCTTTGAGCCAGGTCAGCACCGCGCTGGGGTGCCCCTGCCGCTTCTTCCTGGAAATTCTGCTGAAAATCAAAGAATTGCCGGACATCGAGACCGGCCTGGACCCCCGGCAGCGGGGTCAACTGCTCCACGAGGTGCTGGCCCGGTTCACCACGGCCTTCCAGGAGATTCTCGAACAGGAGCAGGCCTGGGATCAGGCGCGGGCCCGGGAGCTCCTCCAGGAAGCCGCCCGCCGGGCTTTGGCCCCCTGGCTCCATGATCTCCACTGGCAGGCGGAGGCAGACCGCTGGCTGGGCGAGCCCGGTTTGCTAAGGGAGTGGCTGCGGCTGGAGCAGGAGCGCTTTGGGGCGGGCTGGCGCTGGCTGGGCGCGGAACTGGGCTTCGAAGACCTGAGCGGCGGGGATTGGCCCTTTACCCTGAAGGGCCGCGTCGATCGATTGGACTATCACGCCGCGACGGGCGAAGTGGTGGTCTGGGATTATAAGAGCGGCGAAATCCCCAAGAAGGGCAAGGTCCTCGATGATCTGGAAGAGCCGCAGTTGCCCTGTTATCTGTTGGCGGTGGCGCAAGGCCGGGTACCGGTGGACCGGGAGGCGGCGAGCCTCAAGGCGGGGTTCATCGGGCTCAAATCGTCCCGGCCCCAGCACCTGAAACACGAGGATTTTAAGGCCCCCGCGGCCAGGTGGCAGGAAGTGGCGGCGGCCTTTGCGGAGAAGGTCACGGCCCTGGGGCGGCGGCTAGCCGCGGGGGATTTCCGTCCCGATCCTACCCCGGCCCCGGAGGGCAAGAAGCAGGGGGTCTGCCAGTATTGTCTCTATAGTCTGATTTGCGGTTTCATCCCGGCCAGCGTGGCGGCCGACGAGGAAGAAGAATAGGGGCGACCCGGCGGGTCGCCCTTACAGGATTGCCAATGGCAAAAGATTCATCTCCACCCACCGATCAGGCCGTACGGGACCAGGCCCTGGGCTACCGGGAGAGCTTTCACCTGGAAGCCCCGGCGGGGTCCGGCAAGACCTCGGTGCTGCTGGCCCGCTTCCTCACCCTGCTGGCCCGGGTGGACGCCCCCGAGGAGATGCTGGCCCTGACCTTTACCCGCAAGGCCGCGGGGGAACTGCGGGCCCGGGTCATGGGGCTGCTCTGGGAACGGCAGGACCCCGGCCCCGAGGCCTCCCCCCTGGATTTGAAGCTCCGGGAACTGGTGCAGCAGGTGTTCCGGAAGCATGGGGATGAAGCCCATCTCAAGCTGACCCCGGAGCGCCTGCCCATCATGACCTTTCACGGCTTCTGCGCTCAGCTCCTGAAGCTGGCTCCCCAGGAGGCCGGCGCGCCTCTGGAGTTCAAGCTGCTGGAGGAAGACGAGGCCCGGTGGCTCAAGGCCGAAGCCCTGGAGGAACTGCGGAGCCGGCTGAATGCCCGGCGCCCCGCCGACCCGGTGCGCCGGGCCCTGGTGCGGCGCCTAGTCCGCCTCAACAATGACTGGCGGCGGCTGGCCAAGGAACTGGATGGGCTGTTGTCCCGGCGGGACAGCCTGGGGGAGTTTCTGGGACTGGCCCGGGTCAGCCGGGATGCGGCCGCGTACCAGCGGCTTCTGCAAGAACGGTTTCGCCTGGTGCTGCTGCCGGTCCTGGAAGCCCTGCGGGCCGCACTGGCCGGGAGCGCCTTGGGGCTGGTCTGGGGCGAATTCTGGGGGGAATTGCAGGGCTCACCCCATGGCGACCTCCTCCCGGCGGCGATTCCCGGGACCGGGCCCGCTGACCTGATCGGCTGGCAGGGCATCTCCCAGGTGCTGTTGACCGCCAGCCAAGGGGAGTTGCGCAAGCGGCTCTCTCCCAAAGATGGCTTTCCGGAAGGCTTTAATCAGAAAAAATGGAGCGCGCTGATTCAAGACCTGCCCGGGCCGGTAGCCCGGAGGCTGAAGCAGTGCCGGGACCTGGCCCCTGCCGGGGCCTCGCCGGAAGAAGCCGCGGCGCTCCAGGACCTGGTCATCCTGGTGGGGGAGGCCTTGGGCGTTTTTGAGCAGCTCTGCGCCCATAGGGGCGCCCTGGATTTCGTGGCCCTGGAGGCGGCCACCCTGAATCTGTTGAGCGAAGATGACCCCACGGAAATCATGCTCCGGCTGGATTGGCGCCTCAAGCACATCCTGGTGGACGAATTTCAGGACACCAGCCAGAACCAGATGCACCTGCTGTGCCGCCTGATGGCGGGTTGGCAAGGGGCGGGAGGCCGCACCCTGATGGTGGTGGGGGACCCCAAGCAGTCCATCTACGGCTGGCGGCAGGCCAAACCCCGCCTGTTTATGGAATCCCGCCAGGGGCTGCCGTGCGGCGCGTCCTCGCGGTTGCCGCTCACCCCCATGTGGCTGACCACCAATTTCCGGGCCACCCGGACCCTGATCGCCTGGGTCAATCAGGTATTTGAAGACACCATTATGACCGGCGGCACTGCGGGGGCAGATTTTCACCGGGCCGAGCCCCGGCCCGGGGCGCCGGAGGGGCTGGTCCCGCATCTGGCCTTCTTTACCGGGGGGACCGACCTGGCGGCCCGGGAGCTGGAAGCCCGCTGGCTGGCCCGGCAGGTGGCCCAGGCCCTGCCTGGCCTGAAGGATAAAGAGACTATCGGCATCCTGCTCTTTACCCGCAAGCACCTGCCTTTATATCTACAGGCCTTGAGCGAGGCCGGGCTGGCGGTCCGGGTCCGGGAGGGGCTGAAGCTGGCCGACAGCCGGGTGGTGACCCACCTGCACAATCTGGCCCGGGCTTTGGTGCGGCCCCAGGACCAGGTGGCCTGGGCCGGAGTGTTGCGGGGGCCCTGGGCTCCCCAGGCCCTTGATATCCTGGCCCGGGTGGCCCAGACGACGGGGAAGGTGTGGCCCGAGAAATTGCGCCCCTTGGCCGGCGAGGCCGACTGTCCCGGGGACCTGGCAGATCTGGCGGCATCCCTGGGCAAGGCCCGGGACCAGGTGGGGCGGCGGCCCCTGGCGGAGATCCTCACCGAGTGGCTCGACGGGACCCGGGCCTGGGCCGGGATAGCCGCCTGGGAAGGCCCCCTGGGCGTGGCCAATGCCCGGACCTACCTGGACCTGCTGGCCGCGGCGGAAGCGGGCCTGCCCGAGGCCACCTTCGGGAAGGCCGATTTCAACCTGGAGGAGGCCTTTCAGCCGCCGGACCCGCGGGCTGCGGCCTCGCAGGTGGAGATCCTGACGGTCCACGGCGCCAAAGGGCTGGAGTTTGATCAGGTTTTCCTGCCCTTCCTGGACTGGCAGCCTTTAAAGAGCGAAGACAACACGCCTCCCTTTCTGCTGGAGGAGATTCCCGAGAGCCGCGTCCACGGCCTGGCCCTGGCCCGGCCCTATGCCAAGGAAAAGCAGAGCCCCCTCTACGTGCTCTTGCGGGACGTGAAGAACCAGAGGGTCGTGGACGAGGCCCGGCGGGTCTTTTATGTGGCAGTGACCCGGGCCCGGCAGCGCCTGGTGATGTCCGCGGTGGCGAAAACGGCTAAAAATGGGGGTTGGCAGGTCTCAGGCGACAGCCCCCTGGCCTGGCTTAAAGGGCATTACCGGCAGGACCTGCCGGACGCGGGGCCGCCCCTGAGTTGGCCCGACCCGGAGGTGGAGGTGGAACTGGTAACGGCCGCGCCGCCTTTAATCCAAGAGGCTGCGGGCCGGAAGGCATTGCCCGACGCCTGGGACTTTCAGCCGGAAGCCGCGCCCTATGAAATGATCTCCCCTTCCAGGCTGGCGGCGCCGCCGGCGGAAGCTCAGCGGGCCCCCGAGACCGAGGCGCCGGAAGGGGGTGACGCGGCCCGGCTCCGGGGCGAGGTCATGCACCGGGCCTTGCAGACCCTGGCCCGGGGCGGGCCGTTGCCGGATAGCGCGGCTCTCGCCGCGGCCCTGCGCCAGTCAGGCTTGCCGGCCGCCGCCGCGGCCGGTCTGGCCCCGGAGATGCGCGCGGAACTGGAGGCCTGCCGGGCGGACCCGTTCCTGGCCGCGCTCTTGCGGCCCGAGACCGATGGTGCGGCCAGCGAGTGGCTGCTGGAAGACCGGCCCCGGCCGGGGGCCATCCGCCGGGGCGTCATCGACCGCCTGGCCTTTGACGGGCAGGACTGGTGGATTCTGGACTACAAGTCCTCCCGCCCCGCGGCCGGGGAAAACTGGGAGGCGTTCATGGCCCGGGAGGCTGCCAAATACCGACCGCAACTTCTGGCCTACCGGGAGATGGCGGCCAAGGCCAGGGGCCTAAAACCGCCGGGGGCGATCAGGTTGGGAGTCTATTTCACCGCCTGCCGGCAGGTGGTGGAGATATAAAGTTTTCTGTTTTCGGTTTTCAGTTATAACAAGGAAGCCAGAGGTGTTTTTGAAATAGCCATTCCCGGTGCCACTGTCAATAACTTCAGAAAATGAGCAAGTCTCGAACCAATAAAGCCGTTTCCATCCGCTTCAGTCTGCTGCGCAGTTTTATGGTCCTGATCCTGATCAGTTCCTTAACCGTCCTGATCCTGATGAGCATTCGGGCCCGCCGGACCGAAGTGGAATTGTCCGAACAGCTCATCAGCAAAGGGATGGTGCAAGCCAACCAGGAGTTGGACAATTTCTTCCGGCCGGTGCAGAAAAATGTCCTGCTGGCGGCTGCCTGGGGACTCGGAGGCCTGCTCAATCTGGATGAAGTCGTGGCCGGCGCGCCCGGGAAGCTCACCGCGGGGCAGCTCAAGGCCGCGACCCGGATCGATTTGCTCTTGGCGCCCCTCATGCAGC
Source organism: Syntrophobacterales bacterium (assembly GCA_023229795.1). GTDB lineage: Bacteria > Desulfobacterota > Desulfobaccia > Desulfobaccales > 0-14-0-80-60-11 > 0-14-0-80-60-11. Next base: position 6,127 of record JALNYP010000039.1, on the reverse strand, counting down.
TTTACCCGGATATGTCTTCTCTCCAGGTGGCCAATGCCCGGGGGGATGGTTTTCTCCTCATCCGCCTGGAACACGGCCGCCTGAAAAACCGGGTGGTGTCCCGGGAGCGGTGGGGCACCCAAACCCTCTGGTTCGACGTTGACCCGGCGGGCCGGCCCCAATCCCCGGAATGGAAAGAGGTGGACTACGAACCCAGGAGCCGGGCCTGGTATACCGGGCTGCACTCTCTGCCGGATCTGGAAGTCTTTTGGACCGACCCGTATCTCTTCTTCACCACCAAAGACCTGGGGATTACCGCCTCGGTCAAGTGGAAAAATCAGGGTGTGGAGTATGTGTTTGCCGCGGATATCCTGCTGGCGGCCCTCACCGACTTTACCCAGCGGGATAACACCCAGCTTACCAAACACTCTCAGACCGCGGTCTATACCCAGGACTGGCGGGCGGTGGGATTGCCGCGTTATCCGAAGTTTCAAGACCCGGAGGCGATTCGCCGGGCTTTTCTCCTCCCCGTCGATGAATTGCAGATTCCGGAATTGCTGGCCGCGGTGCAAGAGGCGCGTGATAATGAGGCGATTCGTAAAAAAATCAAAGAATCGGGTCAAGCCAAGTTCAGTTACGAGAGCCGGGATGAAACCTGGTGGGCCGGACTAACTTCCTATCCCTTGGGAAAAATGCGCCACCTGTGGATCGGCATCCTTGTACCCAATAATGATCTGCTGGAAGGGATCACCCAACTGCGCCTCTATCTGCTGGCTGCGACCCTGCTGGCCCTGGCCGCGGCTCTGGCCTATGCCATTCTCCTGGCCCGATCTTACAGCAAACCCCTGGAGGCCCTGGCGGCCCAGAGCCGGGCCATCCGCGATCTGGATTTTCGCGCCGACCACCGGATCGAAGCCAAACTGCAGGAGTTTAAGCAATTGGAGGAAGCCCAGGCGCAGTCCCTGGCGGCCTTGCAATCATTTGCGCACTATGTGCCCATAGAAGTGGTGAAGGAGTTGGTGCGTAAGGGCGAAGTGGCCCGCATCGGCGGCCGCATGGAAACCCTGACGGTCCTGTTTACCGATATCGCCGGTTTTACTAAGATCGCGGAGTCTATGACGCCGGAAGCCTTGACGAATCACATGGCTGAATATTTTCAAGCCATGATCGATACCCTGCACCAATCCGCCGCCACCGTGGACAAGATCGTGGGCGACGCCATTGTGGCTTTCTGGGGGGCGCCCGCGCCGGTGGCAGAACCGGCGGATAAGGCGATTCAAGCGGTGCTTGAATGCCAGGCCCAACTGAAAACCTTGAATGAGGCCTGGCAGGCCCGGGGTCTACCCCCCTTGCCCACCCGGTTTGGCCTGGCCACCGGACCCGTGGTCGTGGGCAATATCGGGGCTCGCACGCGCATGGCTTACACGGTCCTCGGCGACCCGGTGAATCTGGCCAGCCGCCTGGAAGGCCTGAACAAGATGTACGGCTCGTCGATCCTGGTGGACGATGCCACCCGCCGGGCCTGCGCTGACAGCTACGAGTGGCGCCACCTGGACCGCATTATCGTCGTGGGCAAAACCGAGCCCACCGAGATTTTCGAGGTCCTGGGCCGGGCGGGGACGGTGGCCGGCCAGATTCTGGCCGGCGCCAGGAGATATGAAGCGGCCTGGGAGCGGTACCGGACCGGGGATTTTACCGAGGCCCTGGAAGCACTCGAAGGTTTTGAGGCGGAATTCGGGCCGGACCTGGCGGTTGAATTACTGCGGGAAAGATGCGAGACCTATATTAAGTACCCGCCGGGAGAGGGCTGGGACGGCACTTCGAAAATGACTACCAAATAGGGCCCACTATGGATCGAGGCCATCGACATCTAGAGCCCGGCCGGCGGGATAGACCCGCAGCCGGCCGTCGCAGAACTAACCGCCGAACTTTGGGACTCCTGTTCCTGTCACTGGGCTGGATAGTCGCGTTCGCCTGCTGCGTCCAGGCCCAAACTACCCTCGAGGCCCAGTCCATCCGCTTCCGGCTGATTCCCCAGGGCTGGTATTTCGTGGGATCGCCGCCTAACGAGACCGGACGTTATGCCGACGAAGCCCCCTCCCACAAGGTCCACCTCAAGCCTTTTTATATCGGTGAGACCGAGATCACCAACGCCCAGTACGGCCGCTTCCTCAAGGCTACGGGCCATCGGGCGCCGCTTTATTGGCAGGATAAAAATCTCAACGGCCCCAACCAGCCGGTGGTGGGCGTCACCTGGCACGACGCGGCGGCCTTCTGCCAGTGGCTCACCCAGGTCACCGGAGTGGTCCATAAACTCCCGACCGAAGACCAATGGGAGGTTGCGGCTCGAGGGGGCCTGGTGAGCCAGCCCTACCCCTGGGGGGACCAGGCTCCGGAGGCCGGCGGCGTCTATCGGGCCAATTTCCGCACCGCCTCCCCCGGGGCCGCCGGGTTTAGCTTCACCGCGCCGGTGGGCAGCTTTGCCGCCAACGGCTATGGCCTCTTCGATATGGCCGGCAACGTGGCCGAATGGTGCCAGGACCGCTACGTGCCCCTGCGCGCCGGCGGCCCCTTCAAACCCGGGGTCTTGCGCCTCCTCAAGGGCGGCTCCTGGATCTCCGGGGCTCGGGACCTGCGCAGTGCCGCCCGCCAGGCCGCGCCGCCCTCTTATGCCGACGGCTATATCGGCTTTCGGGTGGTGCGAGGGGGGCCGCCGGCTCCCTGAGGGTCGGCCTTCCGGGGCTCTTACCCTCAAGGCGCCGGTCTATCATTCCTCTTGACCCGGAAATTAACGGTAACTTTTGGCGCGTCCCAACCGTCTCAGCATCATGACACCTTTTCAGGAGATGACCCATGGATAAGAAGACCGAATTGCTGGTGAGCCTGGGGGTTTCCACGGCCGTCAACTGCATGCCGTGCTTCAATTATTATTACCAGCAGGCCGAAAAGCTGGGCCTCGATGCCGCCGAGATCCTTCAGGCCGTGGAGATCGCCAATAAGATTAAAAACAGCATCAGTATGTTGATGGGCAATCATGTCAGAAAGACCATGGGCCTCGAGGAGCAGGACCTGTTCGGGGCTTTGGAGAATTCCGGGCGGCCGTGTTGTGAGGAACCTTGAGGAGAGCGGCGCTTGGACTTTTACGAGGTCTATGACCAATATTTCGACCGCATCCGGAGCTTTATCCTGGGCACGGTGAAAAACCGCTGGATCGCCGACGATCTGGTGCAGGAGACCTTTTTCCGGGTTCTCCAAAAAATGGACGAGGTCAGAGATGAGGCGAAATTATCCTCCTGGATCTACCGGATCGCCGCCAACCTCTGCCAGGACCATTTCCGCAGCGCCAAACGGAACCCCCTCTCCCTCGAGGCTAACCCGGCGAAGGAGTTGGCCGGAGAATTCTCCCTGGACCAGCAGATGGAGCAATATCAGGTGAGCCTGTGGGTGCAGGACCTGGTCAGCCGCCTGCGGGAACCCCAGCGCCAGGTGCTGGAACTCTGCGACATCAAACAGGCGAGCTACCGGGAGGCCGCCGACTTCCTGGGACTTTCGGTGGAAAACGTTAAGGTTCGGCTGCACCGGGGCCGGAAGCAGCTCAAAGCCCTTCTGGAGGAAGAGGGGCATTTAGCCCAGGAGGCGCGCGGCTTTCTCAATCCTTGAATCCTGCCCCGGCTTGCCGGGAACCCAGCTTACCCCTGCTTTCGTTCTTTTCCGAAGCTACCCCACAGTAGTTATTTTCCAATCCCTTTTTATCATTGGAAGGTGCCCCGGGCGGCCCGGCAACGCCCAGTGGTGGCGGGCGCGGACGCCCGCCCTACCGTCCTGTAACTTTCATCGGGGCTGCGCCGTCTTAATGCCAAACGAAGCGCTTCCATGCATCCGGATAATATCTCACTTCAAGGAGAACACTGATGGCTGACACCATCCCGCGTCTCCTTTTTTTTCTCCCCAGCTTACCCGCGATTTAATCTTGACGTGAACATGTATAGATGATAATAAGGGTATAGAGAGGGTGTTTTCTAGTGCCATAGATAACCTGTTGAAATAAGGAGCTTAAGATGGCTGAGTTAGACTTGGAAAAACTATCCGTGGACCCGGCGACGCAGGAATTGCTCAAGAAGGCCGCGGCCGAGGGCATTGAGACCATTTTTGATCGGGCCAAGACCATGAAGCCTTGTCCCATCGGCGCCGAAGGGGCCTGCTGCCGCATCTGCGCCCAGGGTCCCTGCCGGGTGCCGCCCCCCAAGAAGAAAGAAGGCGAGACCGAGGGCGAGAAGAAACAGCGCATGGGTCTGTGCGGCGCCACCGCCGAGACCATCGTGGCCCGGAACTTTGCCCGCATGGTGGCCGCGGGCACCGCAGCCCACAGCGACCATGCCCGGGGAGTGGCCAAGCTGTTCATCGAAGTGGCCAACGGCCGTACCCAGGGCTACAAGATCAAGGACGTGGCCAAGTTGAAACGGGTGGCCCGGGATTGGGACGTAGCCATCACCGATGGTGAAGGCGACGACGCCAAACCCCGCACCCCCGAAGCCATCGCCCAGGAGCTGGGCCCCAAGGTGCTGGCGGAGTTCGGCCAGCAGCAAGGCGAGATCAACTACGTCCGTCGGGCCCCCAAGAAACGCCAGGAGATCTGGCGCAAACTGGACATCGTGCCCCGGGGCGTGGACATCGAGGTGGTGGAGCTGATGCACCGCACCCACATGGGCGTGGACCAGGAATACCACAACCTCATGAAGCAGTCCTCCCGCTGCGCCCTGGCCGACGGCTGGGGTGGCTCCATGATCTCCACCGACCTCCAGGACATCCTGTTCGGCATGCCGGTGCCCATCGCCGGCGAGATCAACCTGGGCGTCTTGAAAGAAGACTATGTCAACGTGGTCATGCACGGCCATGAGCCGCTGCTGCCCGAGATGCTGTTCGTGGCCTCCCAGGAGCCGGAGATGATCCAGTACGCCCAGAACAAGGGCGCCAAGGGCATCCAACTGGCCGGCATGTGCTGCTCCGCCAACGAGATCCTGATGCGCCACGGCATACCCGTGGCCGGCAACTACCTCCAGCAGGAAATGGCCATCATCACCGGCGCGGTGGACGCCATGGTGGTGGACGTGCAGTGCGAGATGCAGGCTCTGGCCAACGTGGCCAAGTGCTACCACACCAAGCTGATCACCACCGACGACCGGGCCAAGATGGAAGGGGCCACCATGCACATCGCCTTTGATGAGCATCATGCCCTGGACGTGGCTCGCCAGGTCCTCCGGGAGGCCATCGACAACTTCCCGAACCGCAAAGCGCCGGTGATGATCCCCTCTTCCAAGACTCCGACGGTGGTAGGCTTTTCCTACGAGACCATCCAGTACCTGCTGGGCGGCTCCATCCGCGGCTCGTATTACACCCTGAACGACAACATCATCAACGGCCGGGTGCGGGGCGTGGCCGGCGTGGTGGGCTGCAATAACTGCCGCACCACCCACGACAGCTCTCATCTCACCATGATCAAGGAGCTGCTGAAAAACGACGTCATCGTCCTGACCACCGGTTGCTCCGCTATGGCCGCGGGCAAATACGGCCTGCTGTCCCCGGAATCGGCGGCCAAGTACTGCGGCCCGGGTCTGGCGGAGGTCTGCGAGACCGTGGGCATCCCGCCGGTCCTGCACATGGGGGCCTGCGTGGACAACTCCCGGATTCTCATGGCGGCCACCGCCTGCGTCAAGGCCGGCGGCCTGGGCAGCGATATCAGCGACCTGCCCGCGGCGGGCGCGGCGCCGGAATGGATGTCGGAAAAGGCCATCGCCATCGGCCAGTACTTCGTGGCCTCCGGCGTGTACACCCTGTTTGGCGTGACCTGGCCCACCACCGGCTCCGAGCTCTTGACCGACTACCTCTTCAAGGGCATCGAAGAAGAGCTGGGCGGCAAGTGGGACTTCGAGCCGGATCCCGAACTGGCGGCCAAGAAGATGATCGCCCACATCGACGCCAAACGGAAAGCCCTGGGCATCGACAAGGCCCGGGAACGGGTGCTCATGGATATGGAAATGCGCCGCACCATGGACGCCGAAGCCGCGGCCCACGAACATTAAGCGAGGAGAGATTTTTGGGGGAGGGGCCAGGGGCCGAGTACCCCTGCCCCTCCCCCAAACCCCCTCCC
>JALNYP010000038.1 GCA_023229795.1 Syntrophobacterales bacterium | reverse complement strand
CTTGGATACACCATTTTTCACAAAATAACTAGCCCTTATGCATTTTTTCCATTAATTTCAAAATAATTTGTCCCCTCTCAGAAGGGGAACTGAACGGTTACGATTTTTTAAATATTTCTCCATTTCCGCCTTGATTGCGAAACAAAGAGATAAATATTATAAAGCAATCAAGGATGTAGAAGATTATGATAATGACTTAACATATTTTCTATTGTATTTCGCCGATGTAGTCTCAAAATCTATTGATGAGATCATAAATAGAATTGTCAGAAAATATCAGTCCGATATAATTTCTAAAAAATTAGATATAAAAGGAATTTATCTTAATAAAAGACAGAAAAAACTGTTAAAGTTATTAATAGATCATGATCATAAGAATATTACCACTAGGAGATATGAGAAAATATTTAAAGTTTCTTATGGAACAGCGCGAAGTGATTTAAATGAAATGGCAGAAAACGGCCTATTACAAAAAAGGAAAATTGGCAAAGGGTTTGTTTATTCTACTAATTTTGAGGCATATTTAAGCTAACTATCGGTAACTTAATGAGAAAAGTCGCCCTCATCCCCGCTCGTTACGGCTCCAGCCGCTTCCCCGGCAAGCCCCTGGCGCCCATCCTGGGCAAGCCCCTGATCCAGTGGACCTATGAGCAGGCCCTGCGGGTCAAGGGGCTGGACGGGGTCTGGGTGGCCACGGATGATACACGCATTAAGGAGTGCGTGGAGACCTTCGGCGGGCGCGTGGTCATGACCCGGGATGACCACCCCTCGGGTAGCGACCGCCTGGCCGAGGCCGCCACGCTCCTCAATCTGGCCCCGGAGGACATCGTCATCAATATCCAGGGGGATCAGCCGGTCTTTCCCGTTGAGCTCATCCGCGACCTGGCCGCCCGGCTCAGCCGGGACCCCGCGGTGGTCATGGTCACCCCGGCCCGGAAGCTGAGCGACCCCGCGGTGGCGGCCGACCCCAACGTGGTCAAGGTGGTCTTCGACCACGCCGGCCGGGCCCTCTATTTCTCCCGCAGCCCCCTGCCTTTCTGGCGGGACCGCGACACCCCGTATTTCTATAAGCACGTCGGCATCTACGCCTACCGGGTGCAGTTCCTCAAGGAGTTCGTGCACCTGCCGCCGGGACGCTGGGAAGCAGCCGAAAAGCTGGAGCAGCTCCGGGCCCTGGAGCACGGCTTTCCCATTCACATTGTGGAGACGGAGGGCGACACCCGGGAGGTGGACACGCCTGAGGACCTGCGCCAGGCCGAAGCCTATCTGGCCCTGAATTCTTAAGGGGCTGGCAGGTGCCGGTTCCCTACCATTCAATCCCGCGGCGGGAGCGCACCCCGGCTTGATAGTAGTGCTTCACCGGGCGCATCTCGGTGACCAGGTCCGCCAGGTCAATCAAGGCTTGCGGCGCCCGGCGGCCGGTCAGCACCACCTCGACTCCGGCGGGCCGCTGTTTGAGCACCGTCAGCGCCTCCTCCAGGGGGACGAGGCCGTGGGCCAAGACCAGGTTGATTTCATCCAGGATCACCAGATCGTGCTCGCCGGCCGTGAGCACCTGCCGGGCCAGGTCCCAGGCCTGTGCCACCCGGGCCAGGTCTTCCGGGGCCGGCGACTTTAAATTCACCAAGCCCGGCCGCCCGCAGTAGCGCAGGGTCATCTCCGGGGCGAGACGCGCCGCGGCTAGGCTCTCCCCCGTCTCCCGGCCTTTCAGAAACTGCACCATAAAGACCTTGAGCCCCTGGCCCACGGCCCTCAAGGCCAACCCCAGGGCGCAGGTGGTCTTGCCCTTGCCGTCGCCGGTGTAAACTTGCATCAAACCTTGATCCAACCGGTTCTTGGTCATAACTCCCCTCTACCCGGGTCGCCTGAATGACTTTTTCCGGGCGGCAACTGCCGCTCCGCTAAGCTCTTGATTATCGGCCCCGCCGGTCTTACTTGATTACAGGGATAAGTTACCTCATACCCGGCGAAGTTACAATCCCGGCCCTCGCCCCTCTGCCAGGGACCCCGAATCGCCCGGCAGCCTCCTGATCGAGGGAACTTATAACAGCTTCCGCCATCACCGTTTACAGGGATAATGCATGGACGATGAGGGTTTGACCCGACAAGAACTGCTGCTGGAAGTCCGGGGTTTACGGCAAAGGTTGGCCGACACCCGGCGGGCCCATCAGACCCAGGTGGAAACCCTGCTGACGGCGCGGCATCGGGCCGAAGCGGCCGGCCGAGAACTGGCCGAGGACCTGGAAACCGAACGAGCCCGGCTCCGGGCCGTCCTCGACCTGGCCCCGGAGGCCATTGCGGTGGCCGACGCCCAGGGGCGCATCATCCTCAGCAACCCCAAGGCCGACCTGCTCTATGCTCGGACGGCTTCCCCAGGTAAAGGTTCGAGGCCTGGCGCTGACCCGTGCCGCTCGCTCCTTGCCGGGGCGGCTCTTGAAGGAAAGAGCTGTCGTCAAACGGAGTTGAGCCTGTGGCCGGAGGGGGATTGGCGTGAGGCGCTGGCCCATGCCGGTCCCGTCAGAGACCGTCAGGGCCGGATAACCGGCGCAGTGGCGATCTTTCAGGATATCTCCCCGTTGCAAAAGATCGCCAGGGAGCACCGGCGCTTGCAGGAAGAGGCCCAGAACCAGGCGGAAGAACTGGGGGTAGCCAACGAAGAACTTCAGGTCCAGGCCGAAGAGTTGCAGATCCAAAACGAGGACCTGAAAACGTACACCCAGATCCTCGAAGCACAGAAGGCTGAGCTGGAGGCAGGACGAGCCTTACTCAAGTCCGTGTTGGAACAGATGCCCGCCAGCGTGGTCGTTGCCGCAGCCCCCAATGGCCCCATCTTATTGGACAACCCTCTGGCTGATCGTATCTGGGATGAACCTCTGCAAAGTATTGATGATCTCGAGGGGTTCTGGAGAATTCCCCGCTACCACCCCGATGGCCGGCGCCTCCGGCGGGAGGAGATGCCCCTGTGGCGCTCCCTTAACCTGGGCGAACACGTGATGGATGAGGAGTTGATCCTGCGCTCCAAACAGGGCGGCCCCATCCATCTCAGCGTCAGTTCGGCCCCGGTCCGGGACGCCCAAGGCCGCGTGGTGGCCGGGGTGGTCACCCACTTCGACATCACCGCCAGGAAGCAGGCTGAAGCGGCCCTGCGCACCAGCAAGGCCCAACTATACACGGTCTTCGAAAACCTCAACGAAGGTCTGGTCTTCGCCAGCCTCGACGGCCGCTTGTTTAACTGGAACCAGGCCGCGGTAGCCATGCATGGCTTCGCCAGCCTCGAGGCATGCAGCCGCTATCTGCCCGAGTTCGCCGAGATTTTTGAACTCACCACGCTGCACGGCGCCGTGCTGCCTCTGGAGCAATGGCCGCTGGCGCGCATCTTCCGGGGCGAGCAGCTCCGCGACCTGGAACTGCGGGTCCGCCGCCTGGACACCGACTGGCAGCGCATCTTAAATTACAGCGGGGCCCTGGCCCGCGACCCGAACGGCCAGCCCTTGCTGGCGGTGGTCAGCGTGACTGACATCACCGACCGCAAGCTGGCCGAGGCCGCCCTGCGCCGGAGCGAAGCCCGTTTCCGGAGTCTGGTCGAGGCCAATATCATCGGTTTCGTGGTCGTCAACCGGGAAAACCTCCTCGAAGCCAACGACGCCTTCTTGAGGATGATGGGCTACAGCCGGGAGGATTTGCGGGCCGGCCTCAACTGGAACGAAATGACCCCCCCGGAATACCGCCACCTGGACGAGCGCGCTCATCAGGAGATTCTGACGAAGGGGGAATACAGCCCTTTTGAAAAAGAACTCATCAGGAGAGACGGCAAACGAGTGTCCATTCTTTCCGGCGGCACCCTGCTGAAAGCCGAGCCTTTGCAGGTTGTCTGTCTCGTCCTGGACATTACGACCCGCAAGCAGGCCGAAACGGCCCTGCGGGAGAGCCAGAGGGATTTGAACCGGGCTCAGGCCGTGGCCCGTATCGGCAGCTGGCGCTTGAATGTGCGCCGCAACGAATTATTCTGGTCCGACGAAACCTACCGGATCTTCGGGATCGCCCCGGGAACGCCGCTGACTTATGAGTCGTTTCTTCATGCCGTGCACCCGGATGACCGGGAGTACGTCGAGCAGAAATGGGCGGCGGCTCTGCGCGGCGAGCCCTATGATCTCGAGCACCGCATCATTGCGGCGGACTCGGTGAAGTGGGTGCGCGAGAAGGCGGAATTGGAATTCGACCCGCCGGGAGAGTTGGTCAGCGGGTTTGGCACGGCTCAGGATATTACCCAACTCAAGCTGGCCGAAGAGGCCCTGCGGGCCAGCGAAGTCCGACTGCGCATGGCGCAACAAGTGGCACAGATCGGCACGTTCGAGTGGAACATCCAGACAGGCGTGAACACGTGGACTCCAGAAATGGAAGCAATGTACGGCTTGCAGCCGGGCGACTTTGCCCGCACGCAACTGGCCTGGGAGAACCTGGTCCATCCTGATGATCGGGACGAGGCGATACGGCGAGTGGAGATTGCCTTCGAGATAGACGCCCCCATGGAGGGGGAATGGCGAGTGGTCTGGCCCAACGGCAGCATCCATTGGCTGGCTGGACGCTGGCAAGTCTTCAAGGACGAGTCCGGCAAGCCCCTGCGCATGACTGGCATAAACATGGATATCACCGCGCGCAAGCAGGCCGAAGCCGCTCTGCATCGGGCCCATGAAGAGTTGGAGGAAACGGTGCGGGAACGCACCGCGGCGCTGCGCTTCGCCAACGAGCACCTGCGCCAGGAGATCCAGGTGCGCCGGCAGACGGAGGAAGCCCTGGGCTATGAGCGGGAACGGCTCTTTGCGGTGCTGGAGCGCATCCCGGCGCATGTCTCCCTGCTGCGCGCGGATCATACCTTTGCCTTCGTCAACGGCGAATTTGTGCGCCGGTTCGGAGAGCCGGGGCCCAAACGCTGCTACGAGCTGCTGGAACAGGAAAATCCCTGCAAAGAATGCCAGGCCATGGCGGTTTTCCAGACCGGAAAGCCGGTAATCTGGGAGTGGGCCGGCCCTGACGGCAAAAACTATCAAATCTTTGACTACCCCTTTATTGATTTGGACGGCTCGCCCCTGGCGCTGGAAATGGGCGTGGACATCACGGCCCGCAAGCAGGCTGAAGAGCAGGCGGTCAGTACCGGCCGCATGTATCGGATGTTGAGCCAGGTCAACGAAACTATCGTGCGGACCCATGCCCGGGACGAACTTTTCCGGCACATCTGCCGCATCATGATGGCAGAAGGCGACTTCGTGCTGGCCTGGGTCGGCCTGCTGGACCCGGAAAACCGTGTGGTCAAGGCCGCGGCCCAATTCGATCTGATGGATGAATACCTGCAAAATATTATCATTCCGCTGGCTGATGTCCCGGAGGGCCACGGCCCCACCGGCATCGCGGCCCGGGAGGGCAGATTTGACGTCTGCAACGACATCGCCTCGGACCCGCGTATGGCTCCCTGGCGGCAGGAGGCAATGGCTAGAGGTTTCCGGTCCTCGGCGGCGTTTCCGCTCCGGGTGGCCTCAAGGGTGGTGGGAGTCCTGAGCGTTTACGCCGGGCGGCCTGAGTTCTTCAGCCAGGAAGAAATCGCCCTCCTGGAATCGCTGGCCGGCAACCTTTCATTCGCCCTGGATTTTCTGGATCGGGAGGCCAAGCGCCGCCAGGCCGAAGAGGCCCTCCGGGAATCCGAAGAGCGGCTGCGTTATCTGGCTTCCCAACTCCTGGACGCCCAGGAACGCGAACGCCACCGCCTGGCCCTCGAGCTCCACGACGACCTGGGCCAATCCCTGATGGTCCTGAAGATGCAGATCCGGGCCATCGAAAGGATGTTGCCGCCGGAGCAGTGGCAGACCCGGGAGCAATGCGCCGAAGCCTTGAATTATATGATTGGCATCGTGGACAACGTTCGCCGCCTCTCCCGGGACCTGCGCCCGGCGGTGCTGGAAGACCTGGGCCTCCCCGCGGCCCTGCGCCTCCTGTTGGAAGAAATGCAGAGGTACTACAACCTGGAGTTGGAGCTGGACCTGGATGACCAGGAGGGCCTGTTGACCCGGGACGAGCAGGTCAACATTTACCGTATTTTCCAGGAATCCCTCACCAACATTGTCAAGCATGCCCGGGCCAGCCGGGTACGTATTGCCATCAAACGAGAGGCCGGCGGCGTGTCGGTGCGGGTAGAGGATAACGGGGTGGGCTTCGATCTGGCCGCCGTCCTGGCGCGGGATGCGGCGCGCCAGGGACTGGGCCTGGCGGCCCTGGAGGAACGGGTGCGGATGCTGGGAAGCAAGCTGACCATCACGAGCCGGGAAAACCAGGGCACCTCCCTGGCCTTTTTCGTGCCGGTCACTGGGGTCAGCAGCAAGCAGTAAAACGACGACAGGACCCGAGATTAATCTGGCCGGTAAAAGTTAACTATTAAAGACCGATATCAGTGGCACAGGCCTCTGGCCTGTGAACCGACGGCGCGGTAATATCTGCCCTCCACAGGCCAGAGGCCAGTGCCGCTATCAAGAAAAATTGGGATCGGCATATCTTATGGTTTGGGTGCTTCAGATCCCGGCTCCGGCTCCCCCAGCAGGTGCCGGAGTTCCTCCAGGAAGCCCGCCTGACCCTGGATGATTTTCTCCCGCGCCGCCGCCAGGGTGAACCAGGCGGCCCGGTCCACTTCCGGGAATTCCTGCTGCCGGCCCGAGCGGGGCGGCCACTCCAGGGTGAAGCTGTTGCTGCGGACGGCCCCCGGGTCCAGGTCCCCTGCCACGGCCCAGGCGCTGATGATTTTGCCGCTGGGCTGCTTCAGCGGAGTCAGTGCCCTGAACTCCCCGTCAATGCTAAAGCCGGTCTCTTCCTGAAACTCCCGCCTGGCCGCGGCCAGGGGGTCCTCGGCCGGTCCATATTCCCCCTTGGGAATGGACCAGGCGCCGGCCTCCTTCCCGGCCCAAAACGGTCCGCCGGGGTGCACCAGAAAGACCTCCAGAATGTCCCGGCGGCGGCGGTACATGAGGATTCCGGCACTCAGCCTGGCCATGATCAACCTCCGGTCTTCAACTGGTCGCACAGGCGTCTCGCCTGTGCGAGCGCGGGGTTTGGCCTGCGGCTGCCAAAACTGGCTTATGAAACGCAACTCGTTATTACATAATAAGACCAGGCCCGGTCAGGTCAATAGATACGGGCGCGCTGGCCGCCGGGCTTGAGGCCGTCGAAGGGCGTGATTATCTCTAGGGACGGTGTCCCCAGCGTCAGCTAATCCTTGCATTACGACCCTAAATCGAGAAAAATAAACCCATGGCAGCGAAAAAGACCAAGACCTCCCCCGCGCCGGTGCGCTACGATGTCTCCCTGCTGACCGACGACGATCTGTACCTCTTTAACGAAGGCAGTCACTACCGCCTGTACAACAATCTGGGGTCGCATGTGCTCAAGGACCCCGAGCCGGGCAGCTATTTTGCCGTGTGGGCCCCGGACGCTGAACAGGTTTCGGTCACCGGCGACTTCAACGGCTGGCACAAAAGCAGCCACCCCTTGCGCCAGCGGGCCTCCTCGGGCATCTGGGAAGGGTTCATCCCCGGCATCGGGCCCGGCTCTCTGTATAAGTACCACGTGGCCTCCAAATACGGCGCCTACCGGGTGGACAAGTCCGACCCCTTCGCCTTTGGCTTCGAGGGCCCGCCCCGCACCGCCTCCATCGTCCGGGACCTGGATTACGCCTGGGAAGACGGCGACTGGATGGCCCGGCGCGAGGGGCATAACGCCCTGGACGTCCCCATGTCGGTCTATGAGGTGCATCTGGGTTCCTGGCGGCGGGTGCCCGAGGAGGGCAACCGCTCCCTCACTTACCGGGAACTGGCCCCCCGCTTGGCCGAGCACGTCCAGCGCCTGGGGTTCACCCACGTGGAATTTTTGCCCATCATGGAGCACCCTTTTTACGGCTCCTGGGGTTATCAGACCATCGGCTACTTCGCGCCCACCAGCCGCTACGGCGACCCCCAGGATTTCATGTTCCTGGTGGACTACCTGCACCTCCACGGCATCGGCGTCATCCTGGACTGGGTCCCGTCCCACTTCCCCGCGGACGAACACGGCCCCGGCTTCTTCGATGGCACCCACCTCTATGAGCACGCCGACCCCCGCCGGGGCTTTCATCCCGACTGGCGCAGCGCCATTTTCAATTACGGCCGGAACGAAGTGCGCTGCTTCCTGCTCTCCAGCGCCCTGTTCTGGCTGGATCAGTACCACGCCGACGGCATCCGGGTGGACGCGGTGGCCTCCATGCTCTACCTGGATTATTCCCGCAAAGAAGGAGAATGGCTGCCCAACCGCTACGGCGGCCGGGAGGATCTGGATGCTATTGCCTTCCTGCGCCAGTTCAACACCGAGATCTATAAGAGTTTTCCAGACGTCCAGACCATCGCCGAGGAGTCCACGGACTGGCCCATGGTCTCCCGTCCCACCTACGTGGGGGGCCTGGGTTTCGGCCTCAAGTGGGACATGGGCTGGATGCACGACACCTTGAAATACCTGGCGGTGGACCCCGTCTTCCGGCGCTACCACCACAACACCCTGACCTTCCGGATGCTCTACGCCTTCCACGAGAATTTCATCCTGCCCCTGTCCCACGACGAAGTGGTGTACGGCAAGGGGTCGCTGCTGACCAAGATGCCCGGCGACGACTGGCAGAAGTTCGCCAATCTCCGGCTGCTTTTCGGCTATATGTACGGCCAGCCCGGCAAGAAACTGCTGTTCATGGGCGGGGAGTTCGGCCAGTGGTCCGAATGGTATCACGAAGCCAGTCTGGACTGGCACCTGCTGGACCATCCTTCCCATGCGGCGCTGATGCGCTGGGTGGAGGACTTAAATCGCGTCTATCGGGCCGAGCCGGCCCTGTTTTCCCAGGATTTCAGCCCCGCGGGCTTCGAGTGGATCGACTGCAATGACGTGGAGCAGAGCGTCATCACCTTCCTGCGTAAGGGCCGGGAAGGGGAGCTGCTGATGGTGGCCTGCAACTTCACGCCGGTGCCCCGGCACGACTACCGGGTGGGAGTGCCCGCGGGCGGCTTCTGGCAGGAGGTGCTCAACAGCGACGCCCTGGACTATGGCGGCAGCGGCCACGGCAACCTGGGGGGCATGGAGGCCGCGGCCTTCCCCTGCCACGGCCGACCTTACTCCCTCACCCTGACCCTGCCGCCCCTGGCCGCGGTGTTCTTTAAGGCAGTAAGCAGCGCATAGGTAATCATCATAGGAGGGAGGACGTATGGCCCGAGAAGTCAGAAAGATCGCGGTGGACATGTACGAAGACCGGTTGCAGCAGGACCTGGAGCGCTACCGGGAATTGGCCCTGCAGTTGGGGGCCACTCAGGCCAAAATCGTCCGGGCCGCAGACATCCCGGTGGATGAGCGGGTGACGCTGAAGTGCCAGATTCCCCGGTGTTTCGGGTACGGGGTGAGCGCCCACTGTCCCCCCAATACCATGAAAGCCGCGGAACTCCAGAATCTCCTGAAAAAATACCACTGGGCCGTGTTCTTTATCAAAGAGGTGCCGCCTGAGGTGATCGTCCGGGACAAGGCCACCATCAAAGAGCGGGTGGCGGCCTACCAGTTGGTCTATAAGATCGTCAACGAAGTGGAGTCCAGGGCCTTTTACGACGGCCACTACCTGGCCTTCGGCTTTGCCGCGGGGTCGTGCCGCCACACCTTTTGCGGCCAGCAGGAGGGCTGCCTGGCCATGGAAGGGAAAAAATGCCGCTTTTCTTTAAAATCCCGGCCCTCCATGGAAGCCGTGGGCATCGACGTCTATAAGATGGCCGCCCAGGCCGGCTGGGACATCTATCCCATCGGCAGCGACGCCAAGCCCGAGGACATGCCCAAAGGCACCCAGGCCGGCATCGTCATTGTGCAGTAACCTGTTGATCCCTGGCGGGACATGCCTTTTCGCCACCCGGCCGAAAATCTTCGCACCAAGGGAAAAACTTACCCATGGGCATGGTACATTATGCCCCCGGGGAGGGAAAATTGTCCTGATAGTTTAGCAGGAGAAAGCCCCGCCGCCGCCTAACTCCCCCTAAGGGTTTTGAAAAGTGACCTGTTGGCCTATGGCATGAAAATAGCAAAAGATAATAGATTGAAATTGCCCTGCTGAGAGGTATTTACCCCGGAATTTCTTCTTGACAAAAATGGGTTCATATATTAATTCATGAACATAAGATAATTAATTCGTGACGTTACGAAGTCACATGTAAAATTAACCAACCTCTAGGTCAAACGGCGGTTTTTCATAAAGGAATACCCATGTCCGAAAAAGTTTTAGGATCGGTGATGGTGGTGGGCGGCGGCATCGCCGGGATGCAAGCCTCTCTGGATTTGGCCAATGCCGGTTATTTTGTGCACTTAGTCGAAAAGGGTCCGGCCATCGGCGGGACCATGGCGCAGATCGACAAGACCTTTCCCACTAATGATTGCGCCATGTGAATTATCTCGCCCAAGCTGGTCGAGGTCGGCCGGCACAATAACATCGAAGTCCACACCCTGTCGGAAGTTCAGGACGTTACCGGCGAGTCCGGCAATCTCACCGTTATTCTGGAGTCTCATCCCCGCTATGTGAATCCGGCGAAGTGCACCGCCTGCGGTGAATGTGCCAAAGTCTGTCCGGTCTCCGTGTCCAACCCCTTCAATATGGGTTTGGATGACTGCAAGGCCGTTTATCGTCTCTACCCCCAAGCCATTCCGTCGGCCTTTGCCATCAAGAAGTTGGACCGGGACCCCTGCACCCTGACCTGCCCCGCGGAAATTAACGTCCAGGGTTACGTCCAGCTCATTAAAATGGGCAAATACGCAGACGCGATGAAGCTCATCATGGAGCGCCTGCCGCTGCCGGGCGTCCTGGGGCGCGTCTGTCCCCATCCCTGTGAGAGCAAATGCCGCCGTCAGGAAGTCGATGAGCCGGTGGCCATTTGTTCCCTCAAGCGTTTTGCCGCGGACCAGGTGGACCTGGCCGGCCTCAACCCGCCTTTGGTCGAGGCCAAAAGCGAGAAGGTCGCCATTATCGGCGCCGGCCCGGCTGGACTTACCTGCGCCTATCATCTGGCTAGGCGCGGCTACCGGCCCACCATCTTCGAGGCCCTTCCCAAAGCGGGGGGCATGCTCCGGGTGGGCATTCCGGACTACCGCCTACCCAAGACGGTGCTGGACCAGGAAATCGACAACATCCTGCGCCTGGGAGTAGAGTTGAAGACCAATGCGGCGCTGGAGCGGGATTTCACGCTGGATAGCCTCACCGCCGACGGCTATAAAGCTGTTTTTCTGGGCATCGGCTGCCATGTGGGCCGACCGCTGGGAATTCACGGCGAAGAGATTGACGGAGTCATCCAGGGAGTTGAGTTTCTCCGGCGCCAAAATCTGGGCGAGCCCCTGGCCGTCGGGAAACGCTTGGCGGTGATCGGCGGTGGCAACGTCGCCATTGACGTGGCCTGCACCGCCCGGCGTCTGGGTTCGGAGGTGACTGTCGTCTACCGCCGCTCCCGGGAGGAAATGCCCGCTTTTACGCATGAAATCGAACAGGCCCTGTGCGAAGGGGTGGAAATCGTTTATCTGGCCGCGCCCTTGAAAGTGGTGGCCGGGGCCGACGGCAAAGTCGCCGGCCTGATCTGCCAGAAGATGGAGCTGGGTGAGCCCGACCCCTCCGGGCGGCGCCAGCCGGTGCCCATCCCGGATGCCACCTTTGAACTGCCCGTGGATATGATCGTCCCGGCCATCGGCCAGGAGTCGGCCCAGGGGGTTCTGCAAACCCTCGGCGTCAAGCTCACCCGTCGGGGCACCATCGAAGTGGACGAGGTGACGTATCAGACTTCCCGGCCGGGGGTGTTTGCGGCCGGCGATGTGCACACCGGACCCTGGATTGCCGTGGAAGCCGTGGGCGGCGGCATCGAAGCCGCCGAGTCCATCGACCGCTATCTCAGAGGCGTGGATTTGACCGCGGGCCGCACCGAAGGGCAGGAAGCCCACAAGCGTTGGGCCGAAGTCCCCAAGGACGAAGAGGGCCAACCCCGGGAACTTATGGCTACCCTGCCGCCTGAGTACACCTGTGCCTGTTTCGATGAGATCGCTCAAGGTTTTACCGAAGAACAGGCCCAACGGGAGGCCTCCCGTTGCCTGAATTGCGGCGTCTGCTCCGAATGTATGCAGTGTGTCAGCGCCTGCCAGGCCGGAGCCATCGAGCACGGGCAATGCGCCGAGACCAATGAGATCAACGTCGGCTCCGTGATCCTGGCCCCGGGGTTCAAGACCTTCGATCCCGCGGGCAAGTACGGGTACGGCCACTTCCCCAACGTCTATACCAGCATCGAATTCGAGCGCATCTTGAGCCCCGGCGGACCCTATCATGGGCACATACAGCGGCGCTCGGACGGCAAGGAGCCCAAAAAGATCGGCTGGATTCACTGTGTCGGCATGAGGAGCGACCGGGAGGACGAACACCCTTATTGCTCCAATTTCTGCTGCATGGTGGCCCTGAAGCAGGCCGTCATCGCCCGGGAGCACATCGGCACCGACCTCGATATGGCCTTGTTTTACATGGATATCCGCACCCCCCGGAAGGATTTCGAGAAGTACATGGTGCGCATCAAGGACCAGGGCGCCCGCTTGATCCGCTCCCGGGTGCATTCCGTCAAAGAAACGGGTCCTGACGGCGACCTGGAAATCCGCTACGTCACCGAAACCGGAGAAATCAAAGACGAGATCTTCGACGCCGTGGTCCTCTCCGTAGGGATGGTTATTCCACCGGACGTCGTGGCCCTGGCCGAGAAACTGGAAGTCCCGCTGAGCCCCAATAATTTTGTGGAGGCCAGTTGCTTTGAGCCCACCACCACCTTCCGGGAGGGGATTTTCTCCTGCGGCGCCTTCAACGGCCCCAAGGATATCCCCCAGTCGGTGATGGAGGGGAGCGCCGCCGCGGCCGCGGCCACCCGGGCCCTGGCTGCGGCCCGGGGCACCCTGGCCCGGCAGAAGGAATTTCCGGCCGAAAAAGACGTCTTGGCCGAGCCGGTGCGGATAGGGGTCTTTGTCTGCAACTGCGGCCTCAACATCGGCGGGGTGGCCGACGTGCCGGACATCGTGGAATATGCCAAGTCGATCCCGGACGTGGCTTACGCCCAGGACAATCTCTTCACCTGTTCCCAGGATTCCCAGGCCATCATGGTGGAAAAGATCAGGGAGCATAACCTGAACCGGGTAGTGGTTGCCGCGTGCAGCCCTTCGACCCACGCCCCTATCTTCCAGGATATGCTGCGCACCGCGGGCCTCAACAAGTACCTCTTTGAGATGGCCAATATCCGCAACCAGTGCACCTGGTGCCACATGAACGAGCCCGAGGCGGCCACCGGGAAATGCAAGGACCTGGTGAACATGGGGGTGGCCAAGGCCCGGCTGCTCAAGCCCCTCGAATACATCACCATGGACGTCAATCACCGCGCCCTGGTCATCGGCGGCGGCGCTGCCGGCATGACCTCGGCCCTGGCCCTGGCCGACCAGGGCTACCAGGTGGACCTGGTGGAACGCAAAGACCGCCTGGGCGGCAACGCCCTCAAGCTCCACACCACCTGGCGGGGCGGCCTGGTGAAGCCGCGCCTCACCGCCCTGATGAACAAGGTGCTCAACCAGGATAAGATCACCATCCATTACAACGCCTTGGTGGAAGAGGTGCACGGGGTGGTGGGGAACTTCACTTCCCGGCTCTCCACCGGCGTCGAGATCAACCACGGCATCGTGGTGATCGCCATCGGCGGCGTCCCGTACCGGCCCGAGGGCGAGTACCTCTACAAGCAAAACCCCAACGTGCTGCTGGCCCTGGATATGGACCGGGAAATTATGGAGCAGAGTGAGCGGCTGAAAAACGCCCAGGCCGCGGCCTTCATCCAGTGCGTGGGCTCCCGCTCCCCGGAGCGCCCTTACTGCAACAAGGTGTGCTGCGCCCATTCGGTGGAAAACGCCATCAAACTCAAGACCATGCACCCCGACATGGATGTGTACATCCTGTACCGGGATATGCGGACCTACGGCGAACGGGAAAGCCTGTATCAGCGGGCCCGGGAGCTGGGGGTGATCTTTATCCGCTTCCTGCGCCTCGATCCGCCCAAGGTGGAAGAAGCCGACGGGCGCCTGAAGATCACCGTCCAGGACCAGATCCTGGAGCGGCCGGTGAGTTTTTCGGTGGACCTGGTGACCCTGGCCACCGCCATCATTCCGCACCAGAATGCGCCGCTGGCCGAACTTTATAAGATTCCCCTGAACGCCGAGGGGTTCTTTACCGAGGCCCACGCCAAGATCAGACCGGTGGAGGCGTCCACCGAAGGCATCTACCTGGCCGGCCTCTGCCATTATCCCAAACCCATGCAGGAATCCGTGGCCGAAGCCCTGGCCTGCGCCTCCCGGGCCAATACCATCCTGTCCAAAGATATCCTGCTGCTGGAATCCATCATTTCGAATCCCATCGATGAGAACTGCGATGGCTGCGCCTTCTGCGTGGACGCCTGTCCGTTTAAGGCCATCACCCTCCTCGAATACATGAAAGAGGGCAACTTAAGGAAGACCGTGGAAGTGAACCCCATCCAGTGCAAGGGCTGCGGCTCCTGCATGGCCACCTGCCCGAAGGCGGGCATCTACGTGGCCGGGTTCTCGCCGGAGCAACTCGAAGCCCAGGTGGACGCGGCGTTAGGTTTGGTTTAGGATGAGCAGTAAGCAGTGAGCGGAGTGGACTTGGTCCACGCTTCTCCAGAGATGAGGGTGCGTCCTACGCACCGACTACTGCATGGTTGGGCGATCTGGTTCCCAAGTTGAACCGGGCCCCGGATCGCCGCCGATTTTCGTGAGCAAGAAGGTCCCCAGGTGCAACCTGGGAACCAGAGAATAATGAGAGGTTCTCAAATGGAAGACCAGTTCGAACCGTTGATCGTGGCGTTTTGCTGCAACTGGTGCTCTTATGCCGGTGCGGATCTGGCGGGGGTCTCGCGGATTCAGTATCCCCCCAACGGCCGCATCATTCGGGTGATGTGCTCGGGTATGGTCCACCCCAACCTGGTAATCAACGCCCTCACCAAGGGGGCCGACGGCGTCCTGGTCTGTGGGTGACACCTCGGCGAATGTCATTACCTGGAAGGTAATAAAAAAGCCAAAGATAGAGCGGAAGGAATCGAGATGATGCTGGAAGACTTCGGCCTCGAGCCGGAGCGCTTCCGGATTGAATGGATTGCGTCCTCGGAAGCCCAGAAGTTCGCGGACGTGATGACCCAGATGACTGAGGACCTGCGGGCGCTGGGTCCCAGTCCCTACAACACCAGAGGGTGACCAAGGAGGGGAAGGCGAAAAGGGAAAAAGGGGAAGGGGTATGGAGCAGAAGTTCGAGCCGTCATCCTTTTCGCCGTTTCCCCTTTTCGCCTTCTCACTCCTTTTTTTGATACGGGAGGTGGAGTTGTCATGAATATCCCCTTGGCCAGAAAGGTCAACGGCAAAAAATTCATGTGGGACGGCGTCGTCTATGACCGCGACGAGTCGGCCCAACAGGTTATGGAGGGCTACGCCAAAGACGGATTCGAGGTGCAAAAATTTGTCGAGGACGGGCAATTCCTGGTTTATTCCCGCCGGGTAGCGGCAGTGGCAGCGGCGTGTTAGCGGGTCAGGGCCAGGGTGCGGGCGGCAGCAAGTCGGAGCCGATAAGCTGACCGCCGGGCACTAACCAAAGGAGGGTTGATAATGCCGGTAAATGTAGTTTCCGAGTGGTTGAATGCCTGCTCCGGTTGTGAGATCTCCATTCTCAACACCGGCGAGGCGCTGTTGGATTTGCTACCCCAACTCAATTTTGTCCACATCCCCGCTTTAGTGGACCACAAGTATTTTGGCCAGTTGGGGGATGGGACGACCCTGGAAATTCCCGAGGCCGTGGTGGGTATCGTCTCGGGCGGCGTGCGCAACACCGAACATGAGCACGTTCTCACTGAGGTGAGGAAAAAGGTCAAGTTTCTCATTGCCCTGGGCAGTTGTGCGGCCCATGGCGGCGTGCCGGCCCAGGCCAACATGTGGAAAGGCGAAGAGGTCTGGGACAAGGTCTTCCGCCATTGCGCCTCCACTGAGCCGGCCCCCGACCCCGTCGACCCCAATTTGCCCAAGTGGACCCCGATGTGCAAGGCCCTGGATGAAGTGGTCAAGGTAGATATCACTATCCCCGGTTGTGCACCCCACCCGGATTGGATTGCCGATGCCCTCGTCGCCCTGCTGGAAGGTAAGACCGCCTGGGCCCTGCCCGAGCGGAGCGTGTGCGACACCTGCCCGGTCATCCGGGAACAGAAATCCGGTGGCGGCCCGGTCAAACGCTGGATCACAAACATGGAGTTCAACCCGGAGGAAGGCCTGGAAAAGATGCGCTGCATCAACGAACAGGGTTTCCTTTGCATGGGTCCGGTGACCCTGGCGGGTTGCGCCGGCAAGCACGGCGTGCCCCGGTGCATCCAGGCGCGGACTCCCTGCCGGGGTTGCTTCGGCCCCATCCGGAAAGGAGCCCGGCCCATGGTGGATATGATGGGCGCCCTGACCTCAGTAGGCCTTGATCCCAAAACCGTGTTGGACCGGCGGGCGGTCATGAACCGTTACATCGGCGGGCATGGTTACCTGGCGCCATTACCGGCCCGGCCGGCCAGATAGGGGGTATTAAAACACATGGGAAAAGTCATTAATATTCAACCGGTAACCCGGATCGAAGGCCACGCCAAGGTGGCCATCACGCTGGATGATGCGGGCAACGTCAGCGACACCAAGGTTCACGTCCAGGCGTTGCGCGGCTTTGAGAAATTTTGCGAAGGCCGCCCCGTCGAGGAAATGCCCCGCATCGTCTGCCACATCTGCGGCATCTGCCCCTGGGCCCATCACCTGGCCTCCAGCAAGGCCGCGGACGCCTGTTACGGCGTCACCCCGCCGCCCGCGGCGGTGAAACTGCGCCGCTTGATGCAGAGCGTCGCTTACGTCAGCGATAAAATCCTGCATTTCTACTTCCTGGCGGCCCCCGACTTCGTCATCGGCCCCGACGCCGACTATTCGGTGCGCAACGTGGTGGGCATCGTCCAGGCCGCCCCTGAGATCGCCAAGCAGGTCGTGAAGATGCGCCAGATGGGGGCCATGATGCTGGAGCACTTTGCCGGCCGGGCCATCCATCCCACCTTCTCCCTGCCCGGCGGCGTCAGCAAGCCCATGACCGAAAAAGAACGGGACGAGATGCTGCCCCAGGCCAAAGAGCTGCTGGAGTTCGCCAAGTTCTCCATCAACTTCGCCAAGGAAAACGTCTTCCCCAAATACCTGGATGCCATCAAATCCATCGGCGTCATCAAAGTAGGGTATATGGGCACAGTCAGGGACGACGGTGCTCTGGACTTCTATGACGGTAAACTCAGGCTGATGCGGCCCGACGGCACTTACGACGATTTCGCCTACGACCAGTACGTGGACTACATCGGCGAGTGGGTGGAGCCCTGGTCTTACCAGAAGTTCCCCTATGCCAAGAAGTGGGGCAAGCTCAACCTGGACCTGGACAACCCCACGGGCGTCTACCGCACCAACTGCCTGGCCCGCATCAACGTGGCCGACAAGATGGAAACGCCTTTGGCTCAGGCCGAGTTGGAAGAGTTCCGGTCCGCGTTCGGCCGCCCGGCCCACTACACCCTGCTGTACCACTACGCCCGCCTCATCGAACTGGTGCAGGCGGCCGAGACCGCGGTCATGCTCCTCAACGACCCGGAGATCACCAGCACCGACATCCGGGTCCCGATCACGCCCAGAGCGGCCCGGGGCATCGGCTGCGTGGAAGCCCCCCGGGGCACCCTGATCCACGACTACACCTGCGACGACAACGGGTTGATCACCAATGTCAACCTCATCGTCGGCACCACCCACAATAACGCTGCGATCAACCTCTCGGTGAATCAGGCCGCCAAGGAGTTCATCAAGGCCGGCAAGTATGACCAGGGAATCCTGAACAAGGTGGAAATGGCCATACGCGCCTACGATCCATGACTGAGCTGCGCCACTCACCGCCTGGACGGCGGTGTTGCTGTCGAAGTCACCATCCTGGACCAGAACCAAGAGGTGATCGACCAGCTCAGGAATTAAGCGCTCAGCAAGAAAACCAGCCTGCACGGGGCCACCGGATTAAGCACAATCCGGTGGCCCTATTTTTCCGCAATTTTGCTATTAAAATCATCTCTAGAATTTTCCAACCCAATCCGATATGTCTCCCGGGTGGCAAGCTAATCGCTAAACATGGAGGTGCGTTAAATCAATTTTAAAAATGGGTTTCCATCCAAAATTTGTGCTAACATGCCTCGCACAAGGCTTTTTGCCTTCGAAAAGAAAATCCTCCAAAGATATATGGGGTAACCAAACTTTATAAGGAAATTCATTAGATGATTATAAGAAAAGTCATAGTAGATAATTTCAGGTGTTTCCGGCACTTTGAGCTATGCTTTGATGACACATTAAGCATATTAGTTGGAGACAATGAGACTGGAAAATCGACACTACTGGAAGCAATAAACCTAGGCCTAACAGGACAGATAAATGGTAGAAGTGTTTTTTATGAGCTGTCTCCGTATCTATTCAACAAATCTACTGTATCAGAATATATCGCCAATCTCCGAGAGGGCAAAAAGATTTCTCCTCCTTTTATATCTATCGAAATATTTTTAGAGAATCTTCCAGAATTCGCTGAACTAAGGGGATCAAACAATCTCAGGAGAGAAGATGCTATAGGTGTCATGCTGAAAATTGAATTTGATGACGATTACAAGACGGAATATGTGAATTATATAAGTAACCCCGATGAAATCGAGACGGTACCCATTGAATATTATGCAGTAAGATGGTACTCATTTGCCCATAACACCATAACCAAACGAAGTTTAAAATTAAACGTTAGTTTCATTGACACCACCACGATCAGATTGCAATATGGATCGGATTATTACATCCAAAAAATAATTGATGACAGTCTTGATAATAAAGAGAAGGCCGAATTGTCTTTAGCATATCGAAAATTAAAGCAAGCATTTGGTTCGGAAAAAGCTTTAGTTCAAATAAATCAAAAATTAAAGAATGAAAAAGGGAAGATTTCAGACAAAGATTTGACAGTTTCGATTGATATATCACAAAAAGCAAGCTGGGAATCAAATCTAACTTCTTATCTGGATGACATTCCATTTCAATACATCGGCAAAGGAGATCAAAATATTCTTAAAATGCTCATAGCGTTGGAACGAAGTGCCAAGGATTCCCATCTAATTCTTATTGAAGAACCGGAGAACCATCTATCGTACTCTACGTTGAATCATTTAATAAATAAGATAAAAGATAAGTGCAAGGACAAACAGGTTGTTCTTTCCACCCACAGTACGTTCGTTATGAACAAGTTGGGAATAAATAATGTAATAATGTTTGGTGAAGATCAAAAAACCACATCGTTGAAAAATCTTACTCCAAGCACCCAAGATTATTTCATCAAACTACCTGGTTATGATACTTTACGACTAATTATCGCAAAAAAAGCTATTTTAGTTGAAGGACCGTCTGATGAGCTCTTTATACAAAAGGCATACTTGTTGAAACATAAGAAATTACCTATTGAAAATGGCGTTGATGTAATATCAGTGAGAGGATTATCTTTCAAGCGCTTTCTCGAAATCTCCGTTTTATTAAATAAAAAAGTAATAGTGGTCACTGACAACGATGGTGATTATAAAAATAATATCGAGAATAAATATTCTGAATATTTTGGAATAGATCATATTATGATTTGCTGTGAAAAAGATGATAATTATGTAACTTTGGAATCTCACATTGTGCGAGTGAATAAATTGAATGTTCTTAATAAAATATTCTCTCGTAATGATAAAGATAAAAAAGATATGCTAAGTTATATGAAGAACAACAAGACTGAATGTGCACTATTGCTCTTTAAAACAATGCTGGATATATCAATACCGCAATACATTATGGAAGCTATAGATGACTAAAAGAATAGTTATCGCGGCAGCTGGGTCACGAAAAACTACATCATTGATCGAAGAATCTATTCTTGATCTAAATTTAAGAGCGCTAAGTTTAACTTATACAATAGAAAATTATAACGAAATTAGGTTATGTTTAACTAAAAAATGTGGTGTAATACCAGGAAACATTGAGGTGATGACATGGTATTCTTTTTTATTAAGAGAATGTGTTAGACCATATCAAAACTACGTTTATGATAAGAAAAGGATTGATTCAATCTGTTTTATAGAAGGACAGTCTACGAAATTCATACCGAAAGCCAATGCCGAAAAATATTTCTTCTATAAGGGAAACAAAATATTTACTGATAAGATTGCTGAGTTTGCTTGTAGATGCAATGAGTTATCTGAAGGATTGGTAATTAGGCGTTTAGAAGCGATATACAATAAGATATTAATAGATGAGGTACAAGACTTAGCTGGGTACGATTTTGATGTACTAGAAATGTTACTGAGATCAAAAATCAATATTTATATTGTTGGAGATTGCCGGCAATCAACTTATTTTACTAATTGCTCTCCAAAAAATAAGCAGTTCAAGGGGCAAAATATTGTTAATCTCTTTAAGGCATGGGAAAAACTAAAATTATGTTCAATTGTGGAGAAAACGGAATGCTATAGATGTAATCAATATATTTGTGATTTTGCTGATCGATTGTATCCTGACATGGCGAAAACTATTTCACAAAATAGCTTTATTACTGGTCATGACGGGATATTTATTGTTAAAGGCGATGGTATTTACGATTATTACACGAAATATCATCCAATTGTACTCAGGGATAGTAAACGAACAGATACGTTAGGACTATCATCAATTAACTTTGGTGTCTCAAAAGGCAAATCATATGATCGAGTTTTAATTTTTCCAAATGGTCCAATCAAAGAATATCTTAAAAATGGTGATCCAAGCCAGCTTAAGCCAAAGACGAAATCTGGTTTTTATGTTGCGCTTACTCGTGCCCGATATAGTGTTGCATTTGCATACGATGGTAAGTCATGTTTTGATGAAATTATAAATGAATATATACGTTATTAATATAAGGAAATAGTTTAAGTTTGTTGAACCTGCCGATCCAGTCGATTGAAATATCATTCGACCGGCCTGTGTGCCTAAAATTAGGAGATAGGTTTTTGTTAGGCGATTACTGTTATTTATTTGTCGTCGGGGAACAAGAAATCAATAACCAATATGGTCATCTTACCTGCACCTCACGCCCAACCAGATTTTAAATTTTGGCCCTTAATGTCAGCTTAAATCCTGATCATTTCACTTAGCGGCCGCCCACACTTTTCAGCCGGCCCATGGTGCCGTGGCCCCGCTGGTCCTTGATGAGCTTTTCCAGGCCGAACTGCTTGACCCGATAGCCAATCTGTCTCAAGGTCAGGCCCAGGTCCATGGCGGCCTGGGACTGAATCCAGTGGTTGCGCTCCAGGGCGGCCACGATCTCCCGTTTTTCCATCTCCTTGAGACGCGAGAGGAAGGCCTGGTCCTCGGGGCCGGTCTTCGCCGCGATGGGAGAGAGGTAGGCTGGCAGGTCCTTGAGATCGATTTCGGCGCCCTCCACCATGATACACAGGCGTTCCACCAGATTTTCCATTTCCCGGACATTGCCTGGCCAGTTGTACTCCTGCAGGACCGTCTGGGCCTTTTGGGTAAAATAGAAGCGGCGGCCGTATTCTTCGGAGACCTTGTCCAGAAAGTGATCCAACAAGGGGGCGATGTCTTCCCGGCGGTCCCGGACCGGCGGCACCCGGATGGGAAAGACGCTGAGCAGATAATAGAGGTCTTCCCGAAAGGCGCCGGAGCTGGCCAGCGCCGGCAGTTCCTTGTGGGTGGCGCCGATAATCCGGACGTTG
Organism: Syntrophobacterales bacterium; assembly: GCA_023229795.1. GTDB lineage: Bacteria > Desulfobacterota > Desulfobaccia > Desulfobaccales > 0-14-0-80-60-11 > 0-14-0-80-60-11. The sequence continues at coordinate 13,695 of JALNYP010000038.1, read as the reverse complement.
ACCTTTCTGGTCCTGGTGCTGCCCAGGCGCTCGAATTCCCGTTCCTGGAGGAATCGCAGGATCTTGGCCTGGAGGGCCAGAGACAACTCCTCGACTTCATCGAGAAAGATGCTGCCGCCGTCGGCTTCTTCCAGGCGTCCGGGCTTGGCCTTCACCGTCCCCAGGGAGACCCCCTTTTCCACGCCGAATAACTCGGCTTCCAGGACATTTTCCGGCAGGGAGGCGCAATTGATTTTGAGGAAGGGATAGTTGGCCCTGGGGCTCAAGGCGTGGATCACCCGGGCCATCAGGGTCTTGCCGGTTCCCGACTCCCCGATGAGCAAGACCGAGGCCCGGACCGGCGCCACTTTCTTGATTAATTGCTGGGCCTCCATGATGGCCGGACTCTTGCCCACCACGACCAGATCCTGGGATTTTTCCGAGAGTTCCACCCGGAGGGAGAGGTTTTCCTGGCGCAGATTTTCTTCCCGGGCCCGCACCTGGAGATTCAGGCTGACAAACTGGACCATAAGGGTGGCCACGATGCTGAGGAACCGGATATCTTCCTCAAAGGAGATATCCTCCCCATAGAGGCGATCCACGCTTAGCACGCCGATGGGCGAGCCGTGCAGGACAATGGGCACCCCGATGAAGGAGATCTGGCCCTTGTCGATCTGGCGCGATTTGGTCTTATTGAGGAACAGGGGTTCCTTGCTGACGTCGGGGACCACAAAAGGCTGGGCGGTCCGGAAGATCAGGCCGGTGACCCCTTCATCCAGGCGGTAGACGCCCCGCTGCATTTCTTCCGGGGTCAGGCCGTGGGAGGCGCAGATGCGAAGGTGGCCGGTTTCCGGGTCTTTGAGGGTGACGGTGCCCCGCTGCATGGCCAGGGAATCGGATAATATGGCCAACACCGCTTGCAGAGCCTGGTCGAGATCCAGGGCCTGGCCGATGAACTTACTGATCTCGTAGAGAACCTTTAATTCGAGTTCAGTGAGGTTAGTGTCCATACGCCAATTTTAAAGCAAGAAATATGCCGGTGAAGCGCGGGCGCCGAAAAGACCGCCTTTTAGACGCTAATGCTCTGATTTAAAGACCTTTTAGCCATCATTAGCCCGCTTATCAGGTAAACTTTCTGTTTCGGAATGCAACAATATTGTCATAAATCAGGGAAAGATAAATACAATCTTGTGATCGGCTTGAGGGGAACAAGCGGATGAATCTTTCGGGGACGGCTTACTTGGCCGATAGTCCTTGGCCAAAAATTGCGCCGTCCCCGGGAAGGACGGCCATATAGATCAAATGAAATAACCGAACCTTATTAACCTGGAATCGCCGCAACCTGAAGCCTGGCTCCCCCGCCTTCCTGTCAGTCTTTCTTGGCCAAAATGGCGGTGATTTCCATTTCATGCTGGCTGACGCCACGCATACGCTCCAGAATAGCCAGAAAGATGGGGGCGGCCTGGGGCAGGCAAAGACCTTCGATCATCCGCTCCTCGTGCTCCGTGGCAAAGTCAATGCACGCCTGCACCAGTTTGCGGCCTTCCTCCAAAACGTATTTCTTCAAGAACTCATTATCGGTTTTAATGATATCCAACACCGAGCGGATCAGGCCGGAGTGCTGGTCGAAGAGAAAGTTGGTCTGGGTCACGGCCTTGTCAGAGAATAACACCGCGTTTCGGATTTTTTTCTCGATTGGGTCTGCAAAGCCACCGATATTATCCCCGATCATCTCCAGGTGATTGAGGATACTGTGGAACTTGACGAATACCGGCTTCTCCTCCTCTGATTTTTGCGCAATTAATCCTTTCAATTGCTTGCCCATGTCACTGGACTCCATCGCCACCATGCTCTGGAGGTTGCGCAACTCTTCCAGGCTGATGCGACTATGCCGGTTGAATGCAACCCGGGCTGCCCCCATCATGGTCAACAGCTTGTCGACAATGGGGTCAAGCCGCGCGACCTGCTCGTCAGCAAATCTTTTCTTCACCATGATGTCCCTCCTCCGTGAGTATTTGGTTTATAAGATAATCATCATGGCCTTAAAAATCACCCCTTAGGCGATGTGCCCTGGCCCGCGGGAAGAACGCCATGCGAACAGAAAAAGACTGAGGGTTTTTTTCGGTAAGATATTGCCTTGGGCCCATATCTTTCTTACTTTATTGGTAAATACGCCTCACCAGTTTTTTGGGCGGAGATCACCTCGCAGGGAGATATTCCATGCTGGAAGCCAATGTACGCAAGATTCACCGCACCATGGGGGTCTATCTGGTGGGATTCCTGGCCCTCCAGGTCATCACCGGCCTCTTCGTCGCTTGGGGAACTCTGATGGACACCCCCGGGGCCAGGTTCTGGTTTGCCGCCGCCGCCTGGATTCACCATGAATGGAACCCCGTGGGCAGCGTGTTCCGCATTGTTCTGGGCGTTCTGACTATCGGCCAGGGCCTGGGCGGCTTGGCCATTTATTTGCTGATGCGCGCCCGCCAGAATAAACCCTAAACTGCTGGGAGATTGTGCCAGAATAATTCTTAGGAGGATAAAGTCATGGGATTAAAGGAAGCCTATCAAGAGAAGATGGAAGCTCAACTCAAAGAATGGAGCGCCAAGCTACAAGAGTTGAAAGCCAAGGCCGACCAGGCCACCGCGGACGCCAAGATCGGGATGTATAAGCAAATCGACGACCTGCGGGCTAAAAAGGAAGCGGCCCAGCACAAGCTTAACGAAATCAAGGGGGCCAGCACCGAGAGCTGGGAGGCCCTGAAAGCCGGCTCCGAGAAGACCCTGGAGGATTTGAAAAAGACCTGGGCGAGCATGAAGGCCAAGTTTCACAAAGAGTGAGGCGAGGGCATGAGTCAGGATCTCTATGACACCATCATCATCGGCGGCGGGCCGGCCGGGGCCGCGGCCGCGGTCTATGCCGCCAGAAAACGGCTCAAGGCCTTGCTTATCACGGAAGGATTCGGCGGACAATCCAGCGTCTCCGCGTGCATCGAAAATTGGATCGGGGAGCCGGCTATCACGGGAATGGCATTGGCCGCAAAATTGAAAAAGCATGTGGAGGCCCAAAAAGACCTGGAGATCAAATCCCCGGAGAAGGCCATTGCGGTAACCGAAAAGCCGGGTTGCATCTTTGAGGTCAAGACCGACAAGAACGGCCTCTATCGGGCCAAGAGCGTAATTGTAGCCTCCGGCGGCCGGCGCAAGCGCCTGAATCTTCCGGGAGAAAAGGAGTTTGCCGGCAAAGGCGTGGCCTTTTGTTCAACCTGTGACGCCCCGTTTTTCCTGGATAAAGACGTGGCCGTGGTAGGAAGCGGCAACTCCGCCCTGGAGACGGTGATCGACCTCGAGACCTATGCCCGGAAAATCTTCCTGCTGATCCATCACGAGGAGCCCAAAGGCGACCCCGTCATCCTGGAGAGAGCGGAGAAGTCCAAAAAATTAGAGATCATCCGGGATGCAGAAATAAAGGAAATTATTGGAGATAAAGGGGTTACCGGACTGCGCTACGAGGATGGGGCGACCGGGAAAGTCAAGGAATTGGCTGTTCAGGGAGTGTTCGTGGCCATCGGTTCGGCACCCAACTCGGATTTGGTCAAAAATATTGTGGATACCAACCAGGGAGGGGAAATCCTGGTGGATCATTTGACCGCCAAGACGTCCCGGCGAGGATTGTTCGCGGCGGGGGATGTGACCAACGATCCCTTCAAGCAGAATAACATTTCGGCGGGGGATGGCGTCCGGGCTGCCCTGGGGGCTTACCACCATATTTTGAACATTCAGCGTCATAGCCCCTGCTTCGACTGAAATGGCGAGGCCGGCCGTTTTTTCGGCCGAATGACAATCCGGACGTCTTTTGCCCCGGCAAGGCGGTTAATCTAATCCCCCGGCGTTTCCTTGGACCGGATGGGCTGGGCCCCGAATTTGCGCGTCCCGGGCTTGGCCGGCGCGTCAACGCTGGGACCCCGGCGCTCCATCTGCCGCTCCATGGTCTCCGGCATGGACTTGCGCATCCTTCTGGGCGCCGTTGCAGGGCTGGGCTGTTCCTTCACCTGCTCCGGCGGCTGTTTCGGTTCCTGGGGGGCGGCGTTCTGCGCCACCAGCCGCGGGGGAGTCTGGCCTTCCCCCCGGGCTGAGAGTCCCGCCGCAGAAAAATCTTCCGGCCCCAGCGCCCCCTGGGCCTGGACCAGCCCGGCGCCAAGGAGCGTCACCCCCAGGACCAGCCCGCCGAAGATGCCAAGTCTCCTGAATTTCCGCATAAGTCCTCCTTGACCACTTATCGGATAAACCTCTGCCATTCTATCAATTTTTTCACCGGTAACCTCTGATTATAGCATTTGCCAAAAATAATTTCCCGTAGGGGCATGGCGAGCCATGCCCAAACCTTCGAGGGCACAGCACGCCGTGCCCCTACATCAACTAGGCAATCGGAAGGAACTTTTGGCAAATGCTATATTCTTCCAAGCCGAGCACTTCGCAGACCTCAATCCGTTCCTGGCGGCCTTTGACCCCCCGGATATCCTGCCGGCCGGTCCGCACCCCGCCGGCCGCGTCAATGGTGCTGCGGCTGGCGACGATGGTCCAGCCCAACTCTTTGGTCAGGCCCTCCAGCCGCGAGGCGGTATTGACCGTATCCCCGATGGAGGTGAATTCCAGCCGCTTGGGAGAGCCGATGTTGCCGACGATGGCTTCGCCGCTATGGACCCCGATGCCGATGGCGAACTCGGGGAGCTCTATACCGGCGAAGCGTTGCTGCATCCAGGCGCGGAACTCCCGGGCCGCCTCGGCCAGCCCCAAAGCGGCCCGCAAGGCCCGCCGGGCATGGTCCGGATAGGCCGCCGGCGACCCGAATACCGCCATCACCGCGTCTCCGATAAATTTATCGATGGTGCCGCCCTGCTCCAAAATGGGCTCACAGGCCCGGCTCAGATAAGTGTTGAGCATTTCCACCACCTGCCGGGGGGCCAGGCGCTCGGAGATGGTGGTGAAATTGCGAATATCCGAAAAGAGGACGGTGACCTGGCAGCTGTCGCCGCCCAGGTCGGGCAGGGCGCCGGAGGCCAGGAGCTTTTCCACCACCTCGTCGGCCACATACCGGCCAAAGATTTTCCGGATGCGGGCCCGTTCGCGCGCTTCGCCGGTGAACTTGAGGCCCAGGACGCCCACGTAGCTCAACAGAACCCCCAACTGGACGCCCGCGGTGGGCAGGAGCCAGTAGCGGCGAAACAGGAGATAAGAGAAAACCGCGCACCCCAGGCAGATGGCCGCCGCCGCGGGGAGGCCGCTCCACGGGGACAGGCGGTAAAAGAGGAGGCCGCCGGCCACGAGGACGAAGACCAGGTAGAGCCCCCTCAAATAGGCCGGAACCGGGCGGGGGAAGATCCCCGTCAGCAGGGTCTCCACGATGTTGGCGTGGATTTCCGGCCCGCTCATGTCGGCCCCCTGCCATTTCCACAGGCTCAGGGAGTAGGGAGTGGCGTGGATATCCTGGAGCGCAGCCGGCTCATAAGCGATAATGACCACCTTATCTTTGAGCTTCAAGATTTCCGGGTCCGTGTCGGCGCCGGGCCGCAGAAAACGGCCGAAGGAGAGGCGGGGAAAGGTATCCGGCGGCCCGGCAAAGCCGATCACCGGAAAGCCGCTGAGATCCACGGCCTCGGCGTCCTCGGCGGACCACTCCTTCAACGCCGGATCATGTTCCAGCCGCCGGAGGGCCGCGGCTGGGTCCTGGTGAGTCGCCCGCAAGGCCAGAAGCTGGGCGAAAGTAAGGGCCGCCTGGCCGCGGGCGTCGGCCAGGGCGGGCATATAGTGACGGATAGCCCCGTCGGCTTCGGTAAAAAAATTCACCAGGCCCACGTCATAGATCTGGTGAGGCAGGCTGGCAAAGTAGCTCGGAATGGGCAGGGTGATCCGGCGTTGCTGCCGCTCATCGAATCCCAGGTTGGCGGCCATGACCACGTTGCCGGAGGCCAGTTGGCGCTTGAAAGGTCCGTCGTAGTTCAGGCTCGGGTGCGTCGCCGGCAAATCGAGTCTCTTCAGCCAGGTCTCGATGCTGACATAATAGAGATAATCCAGGCCGATGACCCTGGCCCCCACCCGTTGCAGGACCTCGATGACCCGGGCGAAATGGGGGGTCCAGACCACCAGCGGGTCGTCGGCATGTTCCTCCAGGGTCCGGTCGTCCAGGGACACGATCACCACGTGCTGAGGCTGGTATCTGAGGCCGGCCAGTTGATGCCAGAGATCATTATAGATATTTTCCGGCCGTTCCAGCCAGCCGGCCTGGCTGAGGCCGAGACTGGCCGCCACCACTACCGCCAGGACGATGGCCAGGCGCCGGCCCGAGCTGCTGCGCAAAGAACTCTTCATCTTCTCATAAGAATATGTCGGGTTACGGCGGCCAAATAATTAATCCGGGTTGATCGGCTGAGCGGGCTCGGCGGAACCCCGTTCCCCCTCTCATTATTTAGAGGTCACAATTTACTTTTTGCTATTGTATTCCGATTAGGCATAAAATTCACTCTTTCGCTGCCATCGCCGCCCGGCAGGCTCTGGGGATTTTGATTATTTCCAAAAAAATATTGTCATTAATTTTTTGCGATACCTTAACGGACCCCCGGAGGGCCGGTCTAACTCTAGCAACGGCTACCCTATGCCACCCGCGGCAAAACCCAATCAACCCTTGCCCTTAGAAGGATAAACTCATGTCCAAATCAGTGCGGACCTTTTGCGCTCTCCTGGCCTTAGTGATCGGCGGCCTGGCCACCACGGCTTCGCGGCCCGGCGAAACTGGAGCTCGGCCGGAATCCGGCGACCAGACCCTGGCGCCCTACTTCGTAGTGCTCAGCGAGGACCCGGAAAAGGATGCCCTGCCGCTGAAGAGCACCCACGCCGACGTGAAGATCGCCGGGGTGGTGGCCGAAGTCAAGATTACCCAGGTGTATCGCAATACCGGCAAAAAGACCCTGGAGGCCATCTACGTCTTCCCCATGTCCACCCGGGCCGCGGTCCATGCCATGCGCATGACCATCGGCGAGCGGGTGGTCGAGGCAGAGATCATGGAGCGGCAAAAGGCCCGGGAAACCTATGAGACGGCCAAGAAGGCAGGCAAGACCACCTCGCTGCTCGAACAGCGCCGCCCCAACGTCTTCCAGATGAACGTGGCCAATATCCTGCCCGGCGATGAGATCAAGGTTGAACTCAAATACCTGGAACTCCTCCAGCCGGAAAACAACGTCTATGAGTTCGTCTACCCCGCGGTGGTGGGTCCCCGCTACACCACCAAAGCCGCGGCCGGGGCAGCGGAGGCCGACAAATGGGTCCAGAACCCCTACCTGCACCAGGGTGAGGCCCCGCCCTATACCTTCGGCCTGAACGTGGAGCTGACCAGCGGCGTCCCCATCGACAAGCTGGCCAGCCCCAGCCACGACGTGGAGATCAAATACGCCGGGAAGACTTCGGCCCGTATCACCATCAAGGATGAGAAAACTGCCGGCAATAAGGATTTTATCCTGCGTTATGCCCTGGCCGGCGGCAAGATCGACACGGGCCTCATGCTCTACCCGGGCCCGGATGACAATTATTTCCTGCTGCTGATGGAGCCGCCGGCCCGGGTCCAGACTGACGCGGTCTTGCCCCGGGAGTATATTTTCATTGTCGATGTTTCCGGCTCCATGTACGGCTTCCCCCTGGATACCGCCAAGGCCTTGATGCAAAATATTATCAAGGACCTGAAGCCCCAAGATTATCTCAACGTCCTGGTGTTTGAAAGCGGCTCAGCGATGCTGTCCCCGACCGGCTCCCTGCCGGCGAGCGCCGCCAATAAGGAAAAGGCCTTGACCTTTATCAACACCCGGCCCGGCGGCGGCGGCACCAATATCGTGCCGGCCCTGGCCCAGGCCCTGGCGCTGCCTCGAAGCCCGGGGATTTCCCGCATCGTGACCGTGGTTACCGACGGTTACGTGGATGTGGAGCCCCAGGTCTTTCAGTTGATCCGGGACAACCTGGGTGCGGCCAATCTCTTTGCCTTCGGCATCGGCACCTCGGTCAACCGCCACCTCATCGAAGGCATGGCCCGGGCCGGCCAGGGTGAGCCCTTCGTAGTGCTCAACCCGGCCGCAGCCGCCCGGCAGGCCGAAAAGTTTCGCCAATACATCGCCCACCCCGTGCTCACGGACATCAAGGTGAGCTACGAGGGCTTCTCGGCCTCTGACGTCGAACCCGAGACGGTGCCGGACCTCTTTGCCTTAAGGCCCCTCACCATCCTGGGAAAATATCGGGGCAATCCCGCGGGAGCTATTGTGGTCAGGGGCAAGACGGCCCAGGGGGCCTTCGAGCGCCGTCTCGACCTGAAAGAGGCCCAGTCCGGCCCCGACAACGCCGCGCTCCGGCTCCTCTGGGCCCGCCAGCGGATCATGGGCCTGGTGGATTTCAGCCAGTTTGACCGGGATAATCAGGAGGTCAAAAAAGAGGTCACCGCGCTGGGGCTCAAATACAGCCTGATGACCCCCTATACTTCGTTTGTGGCGGTGGATAAGGTCAAGCGGGCCGACGGCCAGTACGTCACCGTGAAGCAGCCGCTACCCTTGCCCGAGGGGGTTTCGGACCTGGCCATCGGCAAGACCATGATGCCCTCCATGATGGCCGCGCCGATGCCGACCCGCCCTGGCAGCGTGGGAGAATTGGCCCTCAACCGAAAGCTCACGGCCGGTCATGGCAGGGGCGTGGTAACGCCTGAGCCCGGCATGAAGCTCACCATGAAGAGCGTCAAAGCCGAAGGCGGCCTGACCCCGGCCGCGGTCCAGGTGGCCCTGGACGCGGGACTGCCGCAACTGGTGCGCTGCTGTGAAGACGCGGCCAAACGCGGGGTCAAACTACCGGCGGTGATCACCCTGACCTTTGCCGTCGGCCTGGACGGCAAGATCACCGGCGAACCCCAGGTCAAATTATCGGCGCCGGAGCAAAGCCTGGAGACCTGTCTGGCCGCGGCGCTGAAAGGCCTGGCCTTCCCGCCGCCTAGGAAAACGGCGGCTCTGGCCACGGTTACCCTGAGCCTGGCGGACAATAGATAACTGCGTACCTCAGAAAAAGGACCCGGGGGAGAAAAGCCCCCGGGTCCTTTGAGGTAAGCGGCGTAGTGGAGTTTATCTGCTAAGCCTGCAAGGCCTTGAGGTGCGCTTGGAAATCAAACCCCGGTTCCCGGCGCAGCGTCTCGGCAGAGGGTAGTTTATCGATACGCATCAATTCCGACAGGGCCGCCAGTTGCCGGTCCTGTTGGAGCCCCGCGGCCGCCAGCATCCTGCCGCCTTTGATATAAAAGGCCAGAAAATTCCGGGCCGCCACATCGCCGTGGATGATCAGCTCATCCCACGCCGCGGCGTGGCCGACATACTGGAGAAATTGGTCGAAGTGTTCGCTCCAGAAGAAGGGCACGCCGGCAAAGGCCGCGGCTTTCCCCGCCAGGTTGTGGGCCGCGGTGCGGCCGTGCTGCTCCGCCAGGCGCCAGTGCTCGATACGGATAAGCTCACCCGTGCGCCAGTCGGGAAAACGAGCGATATCCCCGGCGGCGTAAACGCCTTCTGAGGCCTTAAGGTATGGGTCCACCCGGATGCTGCCGTCGGGTTCCAGATCCAGGCCCCGGATGAATCCAGTGGCCGGGATGGCCCCCAGCCCCACCACCACGAGATCGGCCTCCAGTGCGGCGCCGTCATCCAGGATAACCTGCCGCACCCGGTCGTCTCCGGCCAGGCGGGTCACCTTTCGCCCCAGCCGGAACGAAACTCCCTTTTCTTCGTGCACCTGCATGAGCAGCCGCCCGATTTCCGGACCCAGTTGGCGTTCGAACGGGATGGATCCGCGCCCCACCACGGTGACCGCCAGACCCCGCTTGGTCAGGCTGGCCGCGGCTTCCATGCCGATGAAACTGGCACCGATGCACGCCGCCTTCGCCCCCGGCGCCGCGGCCCGGATGATCTGGTCCGCGTCTTCCGGCGTCCTGAGGGTAAAGACGTTCCCTAACCCCGCCCCCGGCGCCGCCAGCGGCCGCGGCATGCAACCGGTGGCCAGGAGCAGGCCATCATAAGTCAGGGAAGCGCCATCCGCCAGGGTGATGGTCTTCTGAGCCACATCCGCCGCGGCGGCCCGGCGCCCGAAGAGCAGCTCGATATCGCAGTCCTGATAAAACTTCTCATCCCGCCAGGGCAGGGATTCGGGCCCGGCCTCGCCGCTCAGGTAGCCCTTACTCAGATTGGGGCGGTCGTAGGGGAGGCGCTGCTCCTGGCTGAGCATGACGATGCGGCCCGTAAAGCCGTCCTGTCTCAGGGTCTCCGCGGCGGCGTTGCCGGCCGCGCCGGAGCCCAGAATGATGATCGTGCGCCCCTCCGCGGGGTCCCGTTTCACCATCTGCGGCACGGACCGAGTTTCCAACTTATCCGGCGCCTGGATATAGACGTCGTCCCCTTCCACCCGCACCGCAAAGCAGGTGGGGTGATCCAGGGCCGGGGGTTCCAGCAGCCCGCCGGTGGTGAGATCGAAGGCGGCCTGGTGCCAGGGGCAGACCACCCGGGTGCCGTTCAAGGCCCCTTCGGCCAGGGGACCGCCGTAATGGGTGCACTCCCCGTGCAGGGCGTAAAATTTACCCTGCACCCGGGCCAGCACGAGCTTGGTGTCACCCAGAGCTACCTCTCGCATGTCGCCGTCCTGGAAATCCTGTACCTTGGCGACCTTGACTTCCTTGGGCATCCTGGACTCCTTGGGGAATTCGGCTCTACCGTTCCATAATTTCTTTAAAAATTAATAATCGAATCTCTCTTTGGCAAGGGGGGCAGAGGGGTCCGCCTTTTTCAACGCAGGGGAGGGGTGGCAGGATGAGACGAGGATGATAAGCAGGCGAGTAGCGTGATTCAGCCAGCCGGGGTCCCGGAGCTACTTCCCATCCATGACCGTTACCGGTTCCCAGCCGGGAGCCGGAGGGCTTTCGAGGTACTTCCGGGCCAGGCTGACATAGCGCTGGCAGGATGGGTCGCCCGGACGTATTTCCAGGGCCTGGCCAAAGGCGGTCAGGCTCTCGGCGAAACGGCCTTCCCGGTAGAGAGCCAGGGCCTGGTGGTAGATTTCCAGGTGCCGGGCCAACTCCGGGTCCACCTCGCCTTCGCCTATCAGTTCATAGATATGGGCCGCCTGGGCCTTGCCCTTGACCCGCACCTGGTCCAGGTCCCGCAGGATAAAGCCATCACCCAGGGCCTGGGCGGTGCTTTCGCTGATGATGAGGCTGGTGCCGTAATATTTGTTGAGCCCCTCCAGGCGGGAGGCCAGGTTGACGTTGTCGCCGATGGCGGTGTAGTCGAAGAGGCGGTCGGAGCCCATGTTGCCCACGGCCACGGGGCCGGTGTTAACCCCCACCCCGATCTTGAGCGGCGGGCGCCCCTGGGCAGCCCACTCCTGGTTGAGGGCCGCCAGGCTGGCCGCCATCTCGAGGGCGGCCCGGCAGGCCAGGCGAGGATGATCCGCCTGGAGGAGGGGCGCGCCGAACTCGGCCATGATGGCGTCGCCCATGTACTTGTCGATGGTGCCTCCCTGGTTGATGATAATGTTGCTCATGGGATTGAGGAAGTCGTGCAGCAGGGTCACCAGGGATTCCGGGTCCAGATTCTCGGACATGGTGGTGAAGCCCCGGATGTCGCTGAACAGGAGGGTGATCTCGCGGCGCTCCCCCCCCAGCCGCAACTGCTCGGGGTGTTTCAGCATCTCCTGGACCACGGCGGGGGCCACGTAGGATTCAAAGGCCTTGCGGATGCGCTCCCGCTCCCTTTCTTCGGCCAGGAACCGGTGCATGGTCACGCCCAGATAAATCAGGACGATGAGGCTCAAAGGATAGAACAGCTCCAGTTGCAGTCCCTGGCGGCTGAACAGGTAATAGTTGATTCCGACGTAGCCTTCCATGACGATAAGGGTGAAGATAAAGGCCCAGGCCGCGGAAAGCCGCGGCAGGACCAGGCCCAGGAGAATCCCCAGAGCCACCAGAATCAGCAGCATGACCACCAGGCCGAAGGGCGGGATGCGGATAAAATTGCCCTGGAGCAGGTTGTCCATGACCGTGGCCTGGACCTCCACCCCGGGGAAAGTGCCGGAAAACGGCGTGACCCGGAGATCATAGACGCCCACCGCGGTGGCGCCCACGATCACGACCTTATCTTTCAAGGCCTCGGGCGGCACCTGGCCGTTCATAACCGCGGCCGCGGAATAAGTGGGGATGAGGCCGGCGGGGCCCAGGAAATTGATGAGCAGACGGCCGTACCGGTCCACCGGAATCGAGCGCCGCCCCAGACGAATCTCATCCACCCCCCATTGGTCCAGGGTGATGGCCAAGGGAGCTTGCCCCTGGAAGTGGGACAGGCTCACCAGGGACATGGGCGCGAAAAAGTTGCCGTCATATATGATGGCCATGGGGAACCAGCGCACCGCCCCGTCGGGATCGGGAATCATATTGAAGTAGCCCGCGCCCGCGGCGACCCGGGAGATCTCCGGGAGATTGCTTTCGATCCCGGTGGCGCACACCAGGGGAACCTCGGAGGGCTTGGTATTCATCAGGCGCACCACGTTGTAAGTGGAGGCGCGCACAAAACCGGGACTCATGAGCTTTTCCGCCTGCACAGCCCCCGTCTGGCCGCCCACGCTCTGGAAAAAGAACCCCAGGATAGTGGGGGAGCCCTGGCCGACGACCTCAGCCAGAAGGTGGTCGACGTCGGCCCGCTTTTTTTCGTTCTGCAAGATTTTGAGAATCTCCGGTGAGCAGTCCTGCCGGATGATTTCATCATGCAGCTTGTTGATAGTTCGGAAGGCGACGGTCTCTTCTTTCTCGGCAAAAATGATGTCCAGGGCGATTACCCCGGCCCCGGCGAGCTTCAATTTAGTCAGAAGACGGGCCTGATCTTCCCGGGACCAGGGCCAGCGGCCCACGGCTTTGAGGCTGGCGTCGTCGATGGCGACGATGACTACGTCTTTGCCGGGGGTGCGGGCGCCCCGAAAGCGGAACTTGAGGTCGTAGAGCTTGAGTTCGAGAAACTCGGTAAAAGTGGGACGCCAGACGAGCAGGACGGCCACGAACAGGGTGACCCCAACGATCCAGCGGGCGATGGGCGATTTAACGAACGCGGCCAGGCGACGCATCATGGGCAAAAACCAAGCACTCGGCAGTTTGGGGCTCCGGTCCCCTGAGTGCTGGCGCTATCATAAGGATATCCGGGGAATAAGTAAATATTTTTAAACGGCGGGTTGGATTTTGGCTGAAAAATGGCCGGAGAAGAATTCTGCTGCAGGACAAAGCCGATGCGACAACAAGCTTGAGCGTGGTCCTGGAGAGCCAAGCCCAGGGCGGGTCATCACCGCCTTGGGCTTGGTCATATCGCCGCGGGACTCTTGGTCCCGGTGGAGGTCTCGACCCTCAGGGAGTTGAAGGAGGGCTATATATACTGCTGCCTCCGCCGGGGGATGTATAAGTGTGCGTCGGGGCGGCGGCGGGAGGCGTCGGCGCCGGCGTTTGGGCCTGCGGCAGCACCGGGGGCGGCACCGTCACCGTGTTCAGAATATTCAGCACGGTGGGGGTTCCCGGAGTGGTGAGGGACGACGGTAAGTTAGAACTCGCGGCGCCCCGGGGCAGTTCCGGGGGGAGCTTGCTTTGGCCCGGTCCAGTGGTGGCGAGTTGGCGCATAACGGGGTTCA